>NZ_CP100448.1:1250487-1563109 GCF_024227715.1 Halomarina litorea
ACGAGATGCCCGGGATGGACGGCATCGAGTTCCTCCGGGCGGTCCGTGTCAGGGACCCGACGCTCCCGTTCGTGCTGTTCACGGGGCGCGGCGGGGCGACCGTCGAACGGGCCGCCCGCGAGGCCGGAGCGACCGACTACCTCCGGAAGGGCGGGGGCACGGCGGCGCTCGAGACGCTCGGCCAGCGACTCCGCGAGGCCGTCGCCAGCGCCCGGGTCAGGACGACTGGCCCGTCTCCGGGAGACGGCGAGACACGACCGGGCGGCGGCTTCTATCGCACCCTCGTCGAGCAGAATCTCGTCGGCATCTACCTCATCCAGAACGACCGGTTCCGGTACGTCAACCCCCGGCTCGCGGAACTGTTCGGCTACGAGCAGTCCGAACTGCTGGACGGTATCTCGCCCGCGGACCTCGTCTCCGAGTCCTACCGCGACGTCGTCAGGAGCCGGCTCCGCGACCGCCTCGAAGGGCGGGTTTCCGACGCCCAGTACGTCTTCGAGGGACTCCGCAAGGACGGGTCGACGCTCTTCGTGGAGGTCCACGGGAGCTACGTCGAGTACGAGGGCGCCCCCGCCGTCCTCGGGTCGCTCATCGACGTGACCGAACGCGAGGAGCGCCGCGAGGAACTGCTCCGCTACCGGGAGATGCTCGAGGCCATCGGCGACGGCCTCTACCTCCTCGACCTCGATGGCCGCCTCATCGACTGCAACGCCGCCGTCGAGAGCATCACGGGCTACGACCGGACGACCCTCCTCGGCGAACACGTCTCGCTGGTCCTCGACGGCACGGAGGTCGAGCGTATCGAGACGGTCATCCACGACCTGATGGAGAGCGGGGCGACCCACCGGGTCACCCAGACGCAGGTCGTCATCGTCCGCCGGGACGGCGAACGGGTCCCCTGTGAACTCACCCTCTCGTTCCTCCCGCGGGGTCCCGAGGGGAAACTGCGGGGCACCGTCGGCATCCTCCGGAACGTCTCCGAGCGCCGACAGCGCGAGCGCCGCTACGAGGCCATCTTCGACCAGACCTACCAGTTCACCGGGTTGCTCTCGCCCGACGGCACCCTGCTGGAGGCCAACGAGACGGCGCTCGCGTTCGGCGGCCTCACGCGCGAGGCCGTCGTCGGCAAGCCCATCTGGGAGACGGGATGGTTCGCGGACGACGACGCGACGCAGGCGATGTTGCGCGACCTGGTCGAGCAGGCCGCGGGCGGCGAGTTCGTCCGCCGCGAGGTCGAAGTCCACGGGCCGACCGACGTGGTGACGACCGACTTCTCCATCAAGCCGGTCACGGACGAGAACGGCGAGGTGGACCTGCTCATCCCGGAGGCGCGCGACATCACCGAGCGGGTCCGCATCGAACGGGAACTCCGCGAGAGCCGCCGGCAGTACTCCACGCTGCTCTCGAACCTGCCGGGGATGGCCTACCGCTGTACGAACGAACCCGACTGGCCGATGGAGTTCGTCAGCGACGGGAGCCGCGAACTCGCGGGCTACCCCCCGCGGGCCATCGAGGCCGGCGACCCGACGTGGGGGGAGGTCGTCCACCCCGACGACCGCGAGGCCGTCTGGGAGACCGTCCAGACCGCGCTCGACCGCCGACACCCGTTCGAACTGACCTATCGCATCCGAACGAGCGCGGGCGAGGTGCGCTGGGTCTGGGAGCAGGGACAGGGGGTGTTCGACGACGGCGAGGTCCGGGCGCTCGAGGGGTTCATCGCCGACATCACCCAGCGCCACCGGATGGAGCGGGAACTCCGGGCGGGCGAACGCGCCCTCCGTCGTCTCGCGGACGTCGCCTCGCGCATGGACCTCACGTTCGACGAGAAGCTCCCTCGCATCCTCGTCATCGGCTGTGAACGGCTGGGGATGGACAACGGGCACCTGACGCGGGTCAGCGAGGCCGCCGACGAACGGGAGGTGGTCGCCACCAGCGGCGACCACGAACTGACCCCGTCGGGGGTGACGTCCCTCTCGACGACGCCCTGCGCCCGGACGGTCGCCGCGCGCTCGGTCCACAGCGTCCACGACGCGGCCCGACTCACCGACGGAGGCGACCGATGGGGGTCGCTCGGGTCGTACATCGGCGTGCCGATGGTGACCGACGACGAGGTGGTCGGGACGCTCTGTTTCGTCAGCGACGCCCCCCGAGAGACGTTCAGCGACGCCGAACAGACGTTCGTGAGCCTGATGCTCCAGTGGATTCGTTTCGAGGTCGAACGCGAGACCCACGAGCGTCGGCTACGCCGTGAGAACGAGCGACTGGAGGACTTCGCGAGCATCGTCAGCCACGACCTGCGCAATCCGCTGGACGTCGTCTCGCTGAACCTCGACCTCGCCCGTCGCGACGAGGACCTCACCCGACTCGACGCCATCGAGCGGGCGACCCGGCGGATGAACGGCCTCATCGACGACCTGCTCACCCTCACCCGCCAGGGACGGGTCGTCGGCAAGACGACCCTCGTCGACCTGGAACGGGTCGCCCGAGCGGCCTGGGAGAGCGTCGACACCCGCGGGGCGACGCTGGAGATCGCCCCCGACGTCGGGTCGGTTCCGGCCGACGAGGCACGACTGCTCCGGGTCTTCGAGAACCTGTTTCGCAACGCGGTCGAACACGCCGGGGACGTGACCGTGCGGGTGGGACCGCTCTCCGGCGGGTTCTACGTCGAGGACGACGGGCCCGGCATTCCGCCCGAGGAGCGCGAGGCGGTGTTCGACCACGGCCACACCACCCGGCAGGGCGGCACCGGCCTCGGCCTCGCCATCGTCCGCGACATCGTCGAGGCCCACTCGTGGGCCGTCGCCGCCACCGAGGGCGAGACGGGCGGCGCGCGGTTCGAGGTGGTCGACGACCGGCCGTCGCTCCCGACGGGGGACGACGTGCTCGGGTGACGGACGCGCGACGGGAGCGCAGCGCGTCGAGAAGAGGAGGCGGTGCGGTCGCTCGGCGGTTCGGTGGTCCCGGAGAACTCGGCTCGTCGGTTACTCCTCGGGGTGCTTCTCCTCGCCTCGTTCCCAGACTCGGTCGACTCGCTCCCCGCTCGGGGGTGTGTGGCTCACGTCTTTCAGCGTCTCTCGGGCCATCGTGCGAAGTGATAGCAACGCTCGCTACTTAAGGCCTTCATGAGTGTGACAATGACACCTTAGAGAACCTTAATCGATTCCCGGGGCGGCGGCGAAATCCGTATAGCCGCTTGTTTTATGCTTACGGGAATATCACGTAATACGATATGAGTTCGCCGTCGGCGAGTGGACGGTCTATCGGGGCTGCGCGCGGGGAAGCGTCGGTCATCGGGGTCGTCCTGCTCCTCGGGTTGACGCTGCTCGGGACGACCGCGGTGGTGGCCCTCGGGTCGGTGGCACTGGAGGACACGCAACAGCGGTCCGAACTCCAGCGAGGGGAACATGCGATGGCACAGTTCGACTCGCGGGCCGCGCAGGTCGCACTGGGCGACAGTACCACGCAGACGGTGTCGTTCGCCGGCGGCAGGGGGGAGTACTCGACGGACCCGACGGCCGGCCGTATCACCATCACGCACGCCAACTACGACGGGGGAGTCGACAACGGGTCGACCGACGAGGACGAGGAGTTGTACTCCGGGACGCTCGGGACCGTCACCTACCGCAACGGCGACACCGTCATCGCCTACCAGGGCGGCGGCGTCTGGCGGAAGGCCGGGGCGGAGGGGACGCAGATGGTCTCCCCGCCCGAGTTCCACTACCGCGGGGGGACGCTGACCCTTCCCGTCATCCAAGTCACCGAGGGTGGCGGCGGCGCGGGCCAGGTGCGAGCCGTCGTCGAGAAGTCCGCGCCCGTCTCCGTGCAGTACCCCAACGGCACTGCCACCTACGACGACGGGACGCAAACCTACGGTAACCCGCTCTCGGAGGGGTACGTCGTCGTCACCATCGAGAGCGAGTTCTACGACGGGTGGGCGGAGTACTTCCGCGACCGGACTGACGGCAATGTCACCGAACACCCCGCCGACGAGAAGGTCACGCTGGAACTCACCACGAAGGGGTCGACTGGGAAGTTCTCGATGCCGAGCGACCAGAGCAACGGCGGCGGCGGCGTCCGCGTCCAGGGTATCGACGTGGGCCACGCGCTGACGGATTTCTCGTTCACCATCGAACCGAAGGGGGACCAGGAGTCGGGCTTCAACAACCTCCGCTGGTCGCTGTACACCGAGAGCGGCCAGCAGAAGTTCGAGATTGGACTCAGGAGCAACGGCAACGCGGACTGTGACGCCGTCGATGACACGACGAAGTCCGTCGACCTCAACGTCTACTACAGTGATGACGGACACTCCTCGTATCAGGCCTGGAGCGGGACGGCCCCCATCGACTGTAGTGTCGACGAGGACGGAGACGACGACCCGGAGGCGCGTATCACGCTTGACCTCGTGGACGCCGACACGGACGACCAGAACCTGACGTACAGCAAGGTCGATCCCAGTTCGCTCACCCACTACAAGAACGATTTCAGCAAGAACGACCTCCAGCCGATCGGTAACCTCAGTGACCACCCGGGTGCGGCTTCCGAAGGCAACCACGCCGTCCGGTCGTACGATCCGGCGGTTCCCGCCCTCGACACCGAAGTCATCGACTTCGTCGTCGCCCACTACTTCGCGGAACTCGGTCCCACGTTCGAACTCCGAATCGCGGACCAGCAGAGCGGCGGGGCCGCCGGGGTGGACGAGGACGCCTCCGGCGGAGTCATCGAGTACGACGGTGGCGACCGCGTCGTGACGTACCTCCACATCACGGAGAACGGCATCGCGGTCCGATTCGAGTAGCGCAGTTCCTCACCCAGTCTCCGGCTCGGGCCACCAGCCGAGGCTCGTCCCGCGGTCCCACCGTGACGACACCGGTCGTTCCAGCACCGACCTCTCACCTGGCGAGACACCGTCCCCTCCGCCGCTCGCCGCCGGCCCCGTGAGTCTCGGAGCGCCAGCGGGCCGTCCGCACCGACAGCCTCCTTCCCCCGCTCACCCCCGTCGCATCTCCGGCCGACCCGTGGCCGACACCGTTCGGCCGGTTCGTCACTTCGGGGGACGCAGTGGGCAGGTCCCACGTGCGTGCTCCGCGCTCTCCGCCGTCGGAGCGTCCCGAGGAGTTCGCGTGGCTCACGACGAGTGGTCGGCGTCCCCCAGTCGTCCGCGGCGGGCGGACCGGCAAACCCACTGTCTGAGTCGTCCCATCCCCACCCCTCCTGGCCGTCGCGAATAGCGCGGAGGGGGACGAAAGAGAGACGACACGGACCGCCGGTAGCCGGTGGCGGTCGAGGGGAACGGGACCGGCATACGGGGCCCCCGGGCCGGGTCAGACGGTCAGTTCCACGTCGATACCCGTCGAGGTGAGGTAGAGCGAGTCGGACTTGACGGTGCAGACCACCTCGCTGCGACCGCCGCCGAGGTACGTCGTCGTGCAGAGCGGGTCGGCGGGAGTCCAGTCTGCTCCAGCCCACGTCACCCGGTCGTTGATGTACCGCTCCCACATGGCCGCCCGCGGGGTGGTCGTCTCGATGCGGAGGGTCATCTTCGGGTTCGAGTTGTTTTGCACGAGCAACGCCTGGCCCGTTCTGACCCCACGGACCAGCGCCGTCGCGTCGCCGGTCACCGACGACTGTCCCGTGTTGCTGGTGACGACGTACGAGAGAACGACTACCTGGTCACTGAACAGAAGCGGTGGTTTGGTGACCATCCGGGCATAGCCGTCGGCCGACCGGACGACCGCCCCTCCCTCGTAGACGAGGTCCGTCCCCGCCGCCGAGAACACCACCGGCTGGAGGTTGGCCTCGTAGTATATCTGTTCCCCGGCTTCGTCGGTGTCGTTCTCGATGGAGACGTTCATGGACGTCGTCTCGCCGAACGAGAGGCCGGCATCTGCGAGTTTGATCTCGGTCTTGCGGCTGGGTGCGCCCTCGCGGTAGATGTCGGCCATGTTGTCGCCGAGGACCTCGAACGCCCGTTCGGCGTTGTCGACGCGTTCGGCGTTACGTGCGCTCTCGAGTCCAGTGAACCCGACAGCGTAGACGACGCCCGTCGTCGCCGCGATGAGCGAGAACACGAGGACGAACGCGACCACGTCGCTCACGCCGCGGCTATCCATCGGTCACCTCCAGTCCGGTCGCCGGGTCGTACGTGACGACGACCCGATCCCCCGTGAGCGACGACTCGACGAGCGTCGACTGGAGCGCCATGTCCACCTCGACGGTCACCGAGGGGTTCGACGTGCTGAGTCGGAGATAGGTGTCTGTCGGCGGGAAGTTCTCCGGGTCGTCGACGACCACCTCGACGGTGTAGGTCGCCCCGGCGACTGTCGGGGGGACGTCCCGGCGGATAGCGAACGTGGCGTCCCCCGCCTGCGCGAGGCGGTCGGCCGCGCTCACGTCCGCGGCGACCATCTGGCCGACGACCTGCAACTCCGAGCGAATCGTCCGCTCGCGCTGGTCCTCGACCATCCCACCGGCACCCATCAGGAGACCGGTGATGAGGATGCTCGTGATGCCCAGCGTGAGGACGTAGCCGAGAGTCGTCGAGGTGGCGCGGGTGTCGCGAGTCACGGCGGGCACCCCGTGTCGTTGCCGTCGGCCTCCGCGTGGTGGCGTTGGGTGACCTTCCGCGTGTTTCCGGCGGTATCCGTGACTACGATACTGATGTCGTAGTCTCCTCCCGGAAGTATCGGTCCGGTTAGGGTCTCGGGACCTCCTGTGGCCCCTCCAGTCGCCGAATCGAGCCTAGTTCCCGACGTATCGTTGAGGTAGAGGGTGGTGGAAATCGCTCCGAGGCTGTCGTCGGGGTCCGCCGCAGTCCAGGTAACGCCGAACCGGACGTTGCTACTGTTGTTCAGGTCGTCGACGATGAACGAGGTGACCTGCGGCGTGGCCGCGGCCGCACCGAGCTCACCCGGCGCGACCCGAACCGTCGGGTCGTCGTACTCGATGGACTCGGCGTGGTAGCTGATGTTGACAGTCCCGGCGTAGAGCGCGGGCGAGACGGCGGGGTAGCCCTTCCCGAGCAGATAGTACGTCGACGGCGAACCGCAGAACGACCCGTAGTTCGCCCGGTCGACCGCGTCGGTGAACGTTCCGTTCGGGTTCGCCGTCCCGTCGATAGTCCGGTCGACGGTCAGTTCGTACGTGCCGGTGACGGTGTCGCCGTTCGCGAAGTGGACGTCGTACGGCCCACTCACCGACTCGATGGTCGCGAGTGCATCGCAGCGGACACCGTTGACCGTCCCTTCGCCGACGTCGATGCGAAGCTCCGAGGTGGAGGTCGTCGGACAGGTGGCGAACGACGTACCGTCGTAGACGCCGACCGTGAGCTCCGACACCGAACTGTCGTTATAGACGGCCATCCGCCAGTCACCGTCGTCGAAGTCGACGCTGAAGAACGTCTCCTCGCTCCACGTCCCGTCGTCGAGTTCGTCGCTCACCGTCGTCTCGTCGACGGAAGCCCCGCTCGTGACGGTCATCTCGAAGTCTCGGACGTGCACCGACGACGCGACGGTCCAGTCCGTAGTGTTTCCGTCGCGCGGGAGGAAATGCCCGGACGTGCGATCGACGACCCGGACACCGTGGACGACGTCACCCGTCGACGAGACCCGGAGTGACCGGCCGTTGAACGCGGTGTAGCTGGAGGCGTTTTCCGACCACCACCGGACGTTCGTCCCGAACCTGGATTCGAGCGTGCCGTAGTCCAATGGGGACGAGCGGTCGTTCGCCCCGTCCATGACCACACCCGTCCCCTCGACTGCCGCGTGGTGGGCTTCGAGCGCATCCCTCGCACCCGAGTCCACCTCGCGGCTCGCGACGTTCTCCGTGTAGATGGCGGTGTTCAACACCAGCGCGAGGGTGACGAGGACGACGGCGAGGCTGAGCCCCGCGACGAGGATGAGCTGGCCGCGCTCCCGTGCGCTCACTGCCGCCACACGACCACCTCCACGCGGACGACGTTGAACACCGGACTGTCGGGATTGGCGTCGAGTGCGTAGAACTCGTCGCCGGCCCCCGCGAGCGTCGTCCCGGTCGGCCGTGCGACGTCCGTCGAGTCGCCGTCCGCCTCGGGTTCGTGGAGCACGTCACCGTCGTACAGCGTCACCAGTGTCGTCGCCACCACGGCGTTGTCGCTCGGTTCCCCCTGGTACACCATGCGGAGGCGGGCGGTGTCGCCGCCAGCGGTCTGGTAGACGACGAAGACGTTGTACGCGAGGCCCTCCCCGCCGAAGGTCCGGTCGAGTAGGGCGCCGAAGCGGTTCGTCGGCGGGTCGTTCGTGTAGAACGCCTCGCCGCTCGTCTCGTGGAACCCGAACCGGCCGTCGTCCCGCCCGTCGGCCGAGTCGTTCCCGTACAGGAGCGCGGGTTTGAGCGCCCCCTCTCTGGAGGCGATTTCGAGGAGACCCTCGGCCGTCGCCTGTTGCTGGTTCTCGATGTGCTGGCTGGAGGTGCTCGCGGAGAGGGGCGTCACCGCCGTCACCTGCAAGGCGAACACGAGACTGGTCAGGAGCAGCATCGAGGTGACGACGGCCTCCAGCGTGTGTGCCTGTCCACGTCGGTCCATCACCACACCACCACCCGGAGTCTCGCGTCGATTCCCGTTCCAACCGGGAGGTAGACTACGCGTTTCGTTACGACAGTCCCCACCGAATTAGACGGAGGTCCACCGATCCGGTAGGCCGTCCCGCTACACGACTCGGTTTCGGGGTCGAAGTCCGTCAGCTCACTCCCTGTATCACAGAGGGTTCCTTGGGTTCCGTTGCCGTCGGCATCGCCAGTTATCTCGATGGAGAGACGGAACCCCGTCCCGGCCGGCCGGCCCTCGGCTCCGACACGGGCGTTGAGGCTCACGTCGTCCTCGAATCGACAGTCGGGCGGGACGCTGTTGCTGGTGTTGCCGTCGCGTCCCTCAGCGAAGAACTCCGTCGTGCATGTCCGGTTGAGGACCCCCGGTTCAGCGGGGTCACCGAGCATCCCGTCCGCGAGCGTATCTGCCAAACGATTTGTGGCCACGGTCTCTTCCTCCAGCCCACCGGTGAACGGCTGGATCATCCCGGGAGCGAACGCGAAGACGAACGCCGTCGCGATGACGAAGACGCTCATCCCGATGGCGAAGTCGAAGGTGGTCTGTCCTTTCGTGTCCATCTCAGATCACCAGAAACACCAGTAGCGAGAACGTCGGCAGAATGACGACGAACTTCATCCCGGACAGCAGGCTCACGTCGCGGATGTACCCCGCGATGAGCCCCGAGATGATGGCCTGGAAGGTGACGGCGTGGAAGAACAGCAGCGTCAGCAGTTCGATGTCCACGCCCTCGGTGAACCCACCGGACGACGCGCCGCCCGCGCCCCCACCGGACGCCCCGCCGGACCCACCGGAGGCCTGCGAGGCGAGGTCGGCCATCACGTCGAGGAACTTCAGCTTCAGGATGGCCATGACGCCCAGCAGCGTCAGGAACGTCATGATGATGATGACCACCTGCATCCGCGTGCGGGACTTCCGGTCGCGGTCGATGTCGTCCTGGTTCTCGGAGGCCTGCGCGGCCGTCGAGAGGACGGCCGTGATCTGACTGGACGCCTCCTGTGCCTTCGAGATGAGCTTCACCGTCCGCGCGAGGCGGGGGATGTGGTACTTGTTGTTGAACTCCCGGAGGGCGTCCTTGAGGCCGGTGCCGTAGTTGACCTTCGCGTGGATGGTCTCGAACTCGTCGGCCAGTCGACCGCTGGAGGTGTCGGCGACGACGCGCATGGACTCGAGGAGCGTCATCCCGGTGTCGTTCGCGCTGGACAGTTTCCGGAGGTCCTCGGAGAGTTTCCCCACCACGGAGCGCCGGGTCTTGACGTTCCACTCGTAGAAGACGGCGAGGGGGAGCAGATTGACGTACAGCGGGAGGTAGATGAGGAAGAACGTCCCGCGGACGGGCGCGTCCTTCAGCCCCTCGATGGACAGCGGAGCGAACCCCGCGAGGACGGAGATGCCGACGAGGACGACGGTGGCGGGGACGGTGATGAGCAGTACCGTCAGCGGGTGGTCCCGGAAGAAGATGTGCGGGCGCTTGAGGAGTTGGACCGTCTCGTAGTTCCCCTCGCGGCTCTTCACGCGGTCGAACACGCTGTGGGTCCCGGCGTAGCGCTCGACGAGACCGAGGCTGAACATGCCCTCAGTCGCCTCGTCGTGGCCGTCCCCCTCCTCCCGGAGGTACCCATTTCCGACCTCGTCTTGCACGACGGTGGAGACGAGAACGAGGAAGCCCGCACCCACCAGCGGGATGAGACCGTAGACCGTCCCGTACAGCAGTTGGGTCTGCGACTCGCCCATCATGCTCATGATGACGAGGATGATGATGAGCAAGAGCGGGAACAGCGAGAGCGTCATGTACATCTCGCCGAACAGTTCGAGCGTCTCCAGGACCGTCTCCTGTTCCTGCTTGGAGGTCCGCATCTGCTTGTCCTTCTGGTCCTCGAGGAACTGGCTCATGTTCCCCCCGGAGTTGACGATGGAGAGCATGTCGGTGAGGAACTGGCTCAGCTCGTCGCTCGGCGTGACCATCGCCTGGTTGGCGATGGCCGTCCGGTAGTCCGTGTCGAAGTACTGCGTCTCGAGGATGATTGCCTGGAACTCCTTCGCCACCTCGCCGTACGTGTCGTCGGCCGCCGCGATGGCCTCCAGAATCTCCAGTTGGTTCAGCCCGCCCACCGAGAGGGCGTACATGAACGACACCGAGTCCGACAGCAGGACGTTTATCTCGCGTTTCCGTTCGCCGGCCTTCATGTACGGGACCATCACGATCGTCCCGAACCCGAGGCCGAAGCCGATGGCCCCGAAGACGATTCCGCCGATGATGATGAGCGCGGGCACCTTGATGGCCTGCACCAGCGCGAGCGTCTCGCCCTGCAGGGGGAGGCCGAGGATGCTCGGCGTCCCCTGGACGAACAGTTCGAACACGAGGTAGACCAGCACCGTCCCGACCAGCCAGAGGACGAAGCCGGCGAGGACGCCGACCGCGAGCGCCCGCGCGAGGTACAGCTCGACGGTCTGTGGCATCCGCGCCGCGGCGAGTTTGCGTTCGAGCGAGTCGACGAAGTCGCCGTCCTCGTCGAACAGCATCGCGGAGAGGGGGACGAACGCGTCGCCGAACGCACCGGAACTGACCTGTTCTGCGCCCGACCCGGACCCGAGGCTCATTGCCCCCCACCTTTCGGTCGGAAGCCGCCGAACTCGTCGTCGTCCTCGGTCTCGGGCATCGCGAGCGCTTCGGCGAGGGTGTCACGCTCTGTCTCGCGGTACTCGGCGAGGAGGTGGTCGGCGTCCGCGAGGAGTTCCTCGACGGCCCCCAGCATCTCCTCGTTCGGGTCCGGTCGGGGGACCATCTCCTCCTTCTCGGGGTCGATGTCGATCTCGACGGACTCCATCTCGCGGAGGTCCTCCAGACTCTGTTCGAGGTCGTCGTCCGCGATGAGACCGAGGATGGTGTCCTGGTCGTTGATGAACGCCTGCAGGGTCGCGGCGACCTGCGTGTACGTGTTCAGGTTGTTGCGGATGAGGTACGCGAGGACGACCCGCCGCTTGAGCAGTTCCCGGTCGAGTTTCTCCCGGTTCCACCCGCGGTCGAACATGATCTCCTCGATGGTGTTCGACTGGCCCATCTCGAGGTACTCGTCGGTCTCGGCCTGCCACTGGTAGACGTCCTGAACGTTGATCTCGTCGTTCTCGGGGTCGTACCGGTTGATCTCGGTAAGCGACTTGTTCCGGCGGACCTTGTTCCCGCCCACCCGCGTGGAGGTCTGGACGGAGACGAGGTCGAGGGCGGTGAACATCGTCTTCGAGACCATGATGGGTTCGGTCGTGAACCGCTTGATGACCTCCCCCACCGAGTCGGCGTGGAACGTCGTCAGCGTGGTGTGGCCCGTACTCATGACCTGGAAGAGGGTCCGCCCCTCTTCCCCGCGAATCTCGCCCATCACGATGTACTCGGGTCGCTGCCGGAGCGCCGCTTCGAGGAGGTCGAACTCGTCGACGTCGCCCTTCCCGTCGTCGGAGAAGGAGGGACGGGTCACCGAGGCGATCCAGTTGCGCTGGGGAAGTTCGACCTCGCGGGTGTCCTCGATGGAGACGATCTTCGACTTCGAGGGGATGAACAGCGAGACGGCGTTGAGCGAGGTGGTCTTCCCCGAGGCCGTCCCGCCCGCGAAGATGAGCGACTTGTTGTTCTCGATGCAGAGCCAGAGGTACGCCATCTCGTCGAGCGAGAACGTGTTCCAGTTGATGAGGTCGATGGGCGTGAACGGGACGTCCTTGAACTGCCGGATGGTGTAGTTCGTCCCGTGGTCCGAGACCTCCTTGCCGAGGGTGAGTTGCGCGCGGGAGCCGTCCGGGAGGGTACAGTCGACCTGCGGGGAGCGCTTGGAGATGCCCTTGCCCGAGCGCTGGGCCATCTTGACGACGAAGTCGTCGAGGTCCGTCTCGCCGTGGTAGACGTTCGAGATGATCTGTTCGTGGTCGGTGTGGTAGACGAACACCGGTGAGTGGTAGCCGTCACACGAGACGTCCTCCACGTTGATGTCGTGTTTGATGGGGTCGATGCGCTCGTAGCCCACGAAGTCCCGCTTGAGGAGGTAGAGGAGCTTCTCGAGTTGGTACTCCGTGAGCGTCGGCGAGTCCTCCTCGAGGAGGGCGGGTTCGGGACGCGCGGCGATGCCGTCCAGCTGTCCCGTGTGTTCGACGTGTTCCGTCTCGAAGCCGAACAGCGCCTTCAACTGGCCGACGACGCCACCCTCGGCCGACTCGCCGGGGGCCGTGTCCGTCAGCACCGACGCGTCGCCCTCGAAGAGGTCGTAGCGGTCCAGCAGGCGCTTCGTCTCGCGTTCGATGACGTCCGAGCGGGCGTCGATTCCGCCGTGGACGATGACGTCGTCGTCGGAGTACTTGATGGCGGTCTTGAGCTTCCCCGACAGGAACTGTCGGAGGTCCGCCTCGATGTCCGTCAGGTACGGTTCGACGACGTAGTACTTCTGTTCGTTCTCCTTCTCGGAGTGGAAGATGACGACGAACGCGTGGGGTTTGTTCACCCAGTAGCGGTCCACCTCGACGAAGTGAGACTTCTTCTCCTGGGGGACGGCCTTCTCGAGGTCGTAGCGGTTGGCGACGGTGGTGTGACCCTCGACGGTCGAGAAGAAGGCGTCCTCGTCGCGGTCCTCGTCCACCCGCACCGTCCGCTCCTCGAAGACGTCGGCGAGGACGTCCGCGGCGTCGCCGCCGCCCGCGAATCGCCCCTCCAGGTCGTCGGGGTCGAACCCGAGGGCGTCCGCCTCGTCGAAGGGGACGACCTCCCCTTCGTCGTCTCGGGGCGGTTGGCCCTCCTCGTCGTAGTAGTACTCCCGCTTGTAGTCCTCCCACGTGTACTCGCCGACGGTGACGTCCGGTGCATCCGGGTCGTCGGTACTCCCGGGTGCCTGCTCTCCGGCCTCCTCCCCTCGGCTCGGCAGAGCATCTCGAATAGCCATGAAATTGGATAGTTCTTCCCTTCAAAAAGGTTTGCGTCTACGTAACAAAACGGCGGCGCGAGTCGCCGGGCGCGTCGCTCAGTGCAGGAACGCCTCTAACCGGTCCATCGCCTCTCTGAGGTCGTCTAGGCCCGTTGCGTAGGACGCCCGGAGGTGCCCCGTGCCGCCCGCGCCGAAGGCGCTTCCGGGGACCATCGCCACCCCCTGTTCGTCGAGGAGGGCCTCGGCGAACTCGCCGGCGTCGTCCCACGGTGACTCGGGGAAGACGTAGAACGCCCCGGTCGCCTCGAAGCAGTCGATGCCCATCTCCTCGAATCGGGAGAGGACGAACCGGCGCCGGCGGTCGTACTGCGAGCGCATCGAGACCACGTCGTCCTCGCACTCCCGCAGGGCGGTGAGCGCGGCGAACTGCGCGGTGGTCGGGGCCGAGAGCATCGTGTACTGGTGGACGCGGTTCATCGCGCCGATGGCGTCCGCCGGGCCGAGGGCGTAGCCCAGCCTGAGGCCGGTCATCGCGTAGGCCTTCGAGAAGCCGTTGAACACCACCGTCCGCTCGCGCATCCCCGGCAGGGTGGCGATGGAGGTGTGCTCGCCCTCGTAGGTGAGTTCCGAGTATATCTCGTCGGAGAGCACCGTCAGGTCGTGCTCGCGGGCGAAGTCGGCGACCGCCTCCAGTTCACCCCCGTTCATCGTCGCCCCCGTCGGGTTGTTGGGGTAACAGAGGACGAGCATCTCGGCGTCGGCCGCGCCCGAGGCTTCGAGGATCTCGGGGGTGAGCGCGAAGTCGTCCTCGACGCGGGTGGGAACCGGGAGGGGGTCGCCGCCGGCGAACTGGACGCTCGGGACGTACGAGACGTACGACGGCTGGGCGATGGCGACGGTGTCACCGGGGTCGACGAGCGCACGGAATGCGAGGTCGATGGCTTCGCTCGCACCCGCCGTGACGACGATTTCGTCGTCGGGATCGTACGCGAGGTCGTAGCGGGTGACGTAGTCCGCTATCTCCTCGCGGAGGTCCCGGCGTCCCCGGTTGGCGGTGTAGGAGGTGCGCCCGCGTTCGAGCGAGTCGATGGCGGCCTCGCGGGCGCGCCACGGCGCGGAGAAGTCCGGTTCGCCGACGCCCAGCGAGATGACGTCGTCCAGTTCCTCGGCGAGTTCGAAGAACCGACGGATGCCCGACGGGGGAACCGAGGCGACGCGCTCGGAGACGGTGAACCTGCTCATGGCGTGACCGACAGGCGGTCGTCGTCCCCGCCGTCGTCGAACTGGAGGCCGCCGTCCTTGTACGTGTCCATGATGAAGTGCGTCACCGTCTGGGTGACCTCGGGGACCGGCGCGACCTGCTCGCTGACGAACCGCGAGAGCGCGCCCAGCGAGTCCGCCTCGACCTCCAGCGCGAAGTCGTAGTCGCCGCTGACGAGGCGGAGCGAACGGACCTCGTCGAACTTCGCGAGTCGGCGGGCGATGTCGTCGTAACTCGTCTCGCGGTCGAGGGTCACGTTGCACTCGAGGAAGGCCCGCACCGTCCCGTCGTCCAGCCGGTCGGGGTCGACGACCGCCTGGTAGCCCCGGACGACGCCCGCCGCTTCCAGTTCCTCGATTGCCGCCTCCACGGCGTCCTCGTCGGTGCCGAGCAAGCGTGCGAGGTCCGCGGTCGTGTAGCGGGCGTTCTCGCGGAGCAGTTCGAGGAGGTCGCGTCGGTCGTCCATGCTCCGACACGGAGCGACCGCGTGAAAAAGGCTTCCGACCCGTCAGTGATTGTAGCAACCCACACGGTCCCGACGCGAGCGCTGGTTGCCACACGTCGGTTAATAGCTCGCTACTCTGGACGTGTGTATCGGTAGCTCGCCAGTAACTTTACGTACTGGTGTGCTGTAGCCGTACGAGTACACGATGACCAGACACGCCGTCGACACCGCGCGCGCACTCTACCTCGCCGGGACCCTCACGCTCGAACAGGCGGCCGGCTACGCCGGCTGTACCCCGGAACGGCTCGCGGAGCGCCTCCACCTCCCCGACCCCTCCATCGACCTTCCAGACGCGACCGTTTCGGCAAGGTAGTATAAGGTGATGGGTTGATGTATTATCTCACGATATACTTATAGGCCATAGGGACAACAGACCAACCATGCGCCAGCACGCCGTCACGACGGCGACGGTCCTCTACGAGGCAGGGACGCTCACACTGACACAGGCCGCCGATTACGCCGGTGTCTCCGCCGGGAAGATGCGCGAGACGCTCCGCGCGCGCGGCATCGACGTGCGCGTCGAGTCCCTCGCCGTCGAGGAGACGCCCGTCGCCGCGGACTGAGTCGCCGAGCGTCCGACGCCGCCCCCCTGGGGCAGCGTCGCCTCGGCGTTCACCGACGCCGTGCCGCCCGTTCTCGATGTGTCTTTCGTTCACACACCGTACGGTCAATCGGTCAGTATCACCGACGCCGCTCCGCCCCCCACGACCGTCGGGAGCCAGTACGTCGCCGCGCGGTGGATCAGCACCGCCGCGCTCACCGTCCCCACCGCCGCCGGCGAGACGGCCACGAGCAACCCGATGAGTAGCGCCTCCACGCCTCCGAGTCCGCCCGGTGTCGGCGCCAGCGCCGCGAGGTCGCCGACCGGGACGGCGAGGAACGTCACGAGGTAGGGGACCGACACGCCGAGGCTGGCGAGCGCGAGCCACAGCGAGGTGGCGAGCGCGACCCACCCCAGCGCCGAGAAGCCGACGGCGAGCGCCAGCCGTCGCCGGTCGGAGCCGACTCGCTCGATGGACTCGAAGAACCCCTCGATGCGCCGTTCGACGGCGTCGTCCGCCGGGGTCGAGACCACCGGGAGCGCGTTCGCGACGGTCCGGACGACGGGGGTGAGCGCCCGCACTACCGCCCGCTCGATTCGATACCGGTTCGTCCACCCGACGTACACGCCCACCGGAACGACGACGGCGAGGGCGAGTACCGTCGCAGCCACGTACTCCAGTCGCTGGCCGAACGTGATGCGGGTGGCGACGAACCCCAGTCCGAGGAGTCCGAGTGTCAGCGTCGGGACGAAGTGGAGTGCGTCCACGCTGGCGATGGTCGCGAGGCCGTCCTCGTAGTCGCGGTCGGTGGCCCGCGAGATCAGCAACGCCGAGAGCGGTTCGCCGCCGGCCTGCCCGAACGGGGTGACGTTGTTGGCGAACGTCGCACCCGCGAAGACGACCAGCGACTCGAAGACGCCGCGCCGTTCGCCGAGCGACCCCAGCACGACCCGGAGCGAGAGTCCCCACGAGCAGAGCCAGACCGTGGCCGCGAGGAGGACTCCGAGGAGGTATCGCGGGCGAGCGTCCCGGAGCGCCGAGAGGACGCTGTCGACCCCGACGAGCCAGAACACCAGTCCGAACGCGAGGCAGCCGCCGACGAAGCCCACGACGACGGTCCGGGTGTCCGCTTTCAGTTGCACGTCCCTACCCTCACGCCTCGTCGGCAAGAACGCGAGGGTTGCACCGTCCACGACGGCCGCGCTCAGTCGCCCTCGCTCGTGGGCGCGCCCCCGTCGCGGCCCCGGATGCGGTCGACGACGGAGACGAACTCGGCGTCGTCCTCCGTGAGGTCGCGCCACGCCGTCAGGCCGCGTTCCTCGTCGGTCCCGGGGATAGTGTTGTCGAGGAAGAAAGCGAGGAGGCCCCCCACGGCCATCCCCGTCCCGCCGATGACGTAGACGGTCTGTGCGACCACGTCTGTCCCGAGGGCGGGACCGAGCACCGCGACGTCGGCCAGTCCGGCCTGCAGTTGCCCCGCGCTGATGCCACCCATGTACGCCGGAATCGCGAGCCCCGCGAACAGCGAGAAGCCGACGACGAAGATGTTGCGCTGCTTGTCGAGGTCCACGTACTTCAGACTCGACAGACCCACGGCGGCTATCTGCCCGAACATGACGACGTAGAGGCCGCCGATGATGGGCGCGGGCATGGTGGCGAACAGCGTCCCGAAGTAGCCCACGTAGCCCACGAGGAGCATCACGACCGCGCCGATCTGGACGACGTACCGCGAGGCGACGCCCGTGATGCCGATGGCTCCGACGTTCTCCGTATAGGAGGTACAGCCGTTGCCGGTACCCATGATGCCGGCGAACAGCGACCCGAGCCCCTCCATTCCGATGCCGTGGTCGATGCGGCGGGGACTCGGCGCGCCCTTCCCCGCCATCCGGGCGACGGAGTGGTAGTCCCCGAAGCTCTCGATGACCGACGCGAGCATCCCCGCGAACATTCCGACGACGAACGACGCCTCGAACGCCGGCAGCCCCCACTGGAACGGGACGATGGGCTGGAGCGGTTGTGCGGCCGCCACAGCACCCAGATCGACGTAGCCGGGCGACCCCGGCGCGTAGACGCCCGCGACCGAGAGGACCGCCGCGAGCATCCACGCGACGGCCAGTCCGAGCAGGACTGGGAACAGCTTGAACGCCCGCGAGCGCCGGTCGAGGTACTGCGAGAAGAGGACGATGAGCACCACAGTCGCCCCGAGGAGCCACCAGTTCTGCTGGGCCCCCTCGACGCCCGACATCACGTCCGTAATCTGGGGGACGCCGAACAGCGAGAGGCCGATGAGCGTGATGACCGGCGAGATGACCAGCGGGCCGACGTAGCGCTTCAGTCGGCCCATCACGCCGAAGTAGCCGATGCCCATCTCGGTGAGGCCGGCGACGATGACCGCGCCCTGTAGGTTGACGATCATCGTCTCCCACCCCACCCCGCGGTCCTGCAGGACGAGGATGATGGCGATGGCGGGCGCGAGCATCGAGAACGTCCCGCCCTGCACGATAGGGTAGCGGTTTCCAATCGTGGTCTGTCCCAGCGTCGCCACCCCCGAGACGACGAAGAACGTCCCGATGAGGCGCGCCGTCGCCCAGTCGGGCATCCCCATCGTCGTCGCCAGCACGAGCGGAATCGCCACGCTGGCACCGATCATCGTCAGGTAGTGCTGGAAGCCGAGCAACACGGACGTGCCAAGCGGCGGGCGGTCCTCGATGCCGTACTCGACGAAACTCGCCGCCTCGCGCTCCCCGACCGTCCCGTCGGTCCCGGTCGCCTCCGACCGCTCGCCGTCACTCATCGGTCGATACCCCCCGAACCCCCCGTTCTGCGTACCCGTCGCACATGCAGTCGTCTGGCGAGTGGTGGCCCATGGCGTGAATAAACCTACCGAGTGGGCCGCACACGTCCCGCTCGGACGACAGGTCGGAGGCGCGATGGCCGAGGACCCGAGGGAGTCGAGCGGCCGACCGTTGCAAGCCCAACCACTACTCGGCGGCCGCCCCACCCGTCGCGTATGGGTACGCGATACGACGAGGGCGAGGTGGTCGCGACGCCGGACGGTCGTGGCGTCGTCGCGGCCGTCCCGACCGACTCCTTCGAGTTCCCACAGGCGAACGGCGGCCTCACCGAGGTGACAGCGAGCGACGACCGGCCAGCGCACGTCGTCGGCCTCGAATCGGGCGGTTCCGCGGTCTACCGCGCCTCGGCCATCGAGGGGACCGACTTCGAGGGGGACGACACGACGACCGAGACGACGGACGACGACCGCCTCACCGCCGTCGTGGACGAGGGCGTGGACGGTCTCGACGAGTTGCCGGAGGGGTGGGACCGCGAGAGCGTCCTCGAGTTCTGGTCGTCCGTCGGCGGGACGTGGGAGTCGGCGGTGTCGGATCTGACAGACGAGTTCGGCGAGGACCGCGCGAAACAGTTGGCCGCCGCGATGAAGGACGAACTGCTCGGTACCGAGCGCTGGCGGAACCGCTTTTGAGGGGCGTCACCGGGGCACACCCGGGTGGTCGATTCGAAACCCACACTCCCGGAGACGTGCTTCGGCGAGTATGAACCTCACGTCGAGCTATCTCCTGTGGGCGGCGGTAGCCCTCGCGGCCTACACGTTCGTCCCCGTCTTCACGAAAGCGGCCACCGACGGCATCCCGAGCAACACCGTCGCCTTCTGGGCAAACGCCATCCTCGCCGTTCTCGCCCTCGGCGTCGTCCTCGTCTCCGACGACCCCATCGTCGGTGCGCTGGACCACCCGAAGGCGCCGTACATGCTCGCGGGCGGCCTCTGTCTCGCCGTCGGCATCATCTCGTACTACCGGGCGCTGTCGCTCGGCCCCGTGAGCATCGTCGTCCCCGTCTTCGGCCTCTTCCTCGTGACCAGTCCCCTCGTGGGCGCGGTACTGCTGGACGAACCGCTGACCCTGCGGAAGGCGGCGGGCGTCGTCATCGCACTCGTCGGCGTCTACCTCGCGACGAGCGGGTAGGCCGTTCCGACCGGCGGCGAGGGACAGCTCAGTCGTGCGAATCGCGGGAGTCCAACCGCTTATGCCCCTCGCGGGGGAGGGGCCACTATGGCTACAGGGGAGCGGGACCCCGCGGACGACGTGCGGGCGACGTACGACTACCAGATGGGGGCGGTCGACCGCCCCGGCCTCGTCGACGACCTGGAGCGACAGGTCGACGGCGAGGTTCGCTTCGACGAGTACTCGCGACAGCTCTACGCGACGGACGCCAGCGCCTACGAGGTGACGCCCGTGGGCGTCGTCTTCCCGCGCGACACCGACGACGTGGCCGCCGCCGTCCAGTACTGCTCCCGCCGGGACGTCCCCGTCCTCCCGCGGGGCGGGGGCACCTCGCTCGCGGGCCAGTCGGTCAACGCGGCCGTCGTCCTCGACTTCACGCGGCACATGGACGGCGTCGTGGACGTGGACCCCAACGGCCGTCTCGCGCGCGCCCAGGCCGGGACCGTCCTCGGCGAACTGAACGCCGAACTCGCACCCTACGGGCTGAAGTTCGCGCCCGACCCCGCGTGGGGCGACAAGAGCGCCCTCGGCGGGGCCATCGGCAACAACTCGACGGGCGCACACTCGCTGGTCTACGGCAAGACCGACTACTACCTCGAGTCCGTGGAGGCGGTGCTGGCGGACGGCACCGTCACCACCTTCGGCGAGATATCGGTCGACGAACTCCGCGAGAAGGCCGACCCGGACAGCGAGGCGTGGGGACCGGAGGGCGCCGAGAGCGACCTCCTGCCCGAAATCTACCGGGAGGTGGTCCGCATCATCGACGAGGAGGCCGAGGAGGTGGACGAACAGTACCCCGACATGAAGCGCAACGTCTCGGGGTACAACCTCGACGTCCTCGTCGACGAGGCGCGCGGGGAGCGCAGACTGCCCGACGACTCCGGGCGCGACCCGGACAGCGAACCGGGCAGCGTGAACCTCGCGCGCCTCCTCGCGGGGAGCGAGGGGACCCTCGCCGTCGTCACGGAGGCCACCGTCTCGCTGGTCCCCGTCCCCGAGACGAAAGCCGACGTGCTCCTCACGTACGACTCCCTGCTCGACGCGATGGCGGACGTCGCGCCCATCCTCGACCACGGCCCGGCGGCCGTGGAGGTGATGGACGACGTGTTGCTGGACCTCGCCCGCGAGACGGCGGAGTTCCGGGACGTGGTCGGGATGCTCCCCGAGGGCACGGACGCCGTCCTCCTCGTGGAGTTCTACGCCGAGGACGATGGCGACGGCCGCCAGCAGGCCGCCGACCTCGTCGCCGACCGCGCCCCGAGTGCGGACACCACGCGCCACCCGAGTTCCGACCGCGTCGAGACGGACGCGCCACACCGCGCCCGCGAGGCGATGGAGGCCCACGACCCCGAGACGCAGGCGAAGTTCTGGAAGATGCGCAAGGCCGGCCTGCCCATCCTCCTCGGGCGGACCACCGACGAGAAGCACATCGCGTTCATCGAGGACACCGCCATCCCCGCCGAGAACCTCCCGGACTACGTGGCGGACTTCGAGGCGATTCTCGACGACGAGGGCACGTTCGCCTCCTACTACGCCCACGCCGGCCCCGGCGTCCTCCACATCCGCCCGCTGGTCAACACCAAGACCGTCGAGGGCGTCGAGCAGTTGTACGACATCGCCGACCGGGCGACGGACCTCGTCGTGGAGTACGGCGGGTCGGTGTCGGGCGAACACGGTGACGGCCGCGCGCGCACGCAGTGGAACCGGAAACTGTACGGCGAGCGCCTCTGGAACGCCTTCCGCGACCTGAAGTCGGCGTTCGACCCCGACTGGCTCCTGAACCCCGGCACCGTCTGTGGCGACGTCGACATGCGCGAGCACCTGCGCTTTTCTCCCGAGTACGACTTCGAGGCGGGGTTCGACCCGACGCTCGACTGGGACACCGACAACGGCTTCCAGGGGATGGTCGAACTCTGTCACGGCTGTGGGGGCTGTCGCGGGTCGCAGGACGTGACGGGCGGCGTGATGTGTCCGACCTATCGGGCCATCGACGAAGAGGGCCTCTCGACGCGCGGGCGGGCCAACGCTCTCCGGCAGGCGATGAGCGGCGACCTCGACGGTCCCCTCGACGACGAGTTCGTCGAGGAGGTGCTCGACCTCTGTATCGGCTGCAAGGGCTGTTCGAAGGACTGCCCGAGCGAGGTGGACATGGCGAAGATGAAGGCGGAACTCGAGTTCGCCCACAAGCAGCGCAACGGCGCGAGCCTCCGGGACAGACTGTTCGCCAATGTCGACGTCGTCAACCGCCTCGGGAGCGCCTTCGCCCCCCTCTCGAACTACCTCATGTCGCTGCCCGGTGCGGGGACGCTCCAGGAGTCGCTGCTCGGCATCGCCCGCGAACGGAGCCTGCCGGGGTTCCACAGCGAGAGCTTCGCCGACTGGTGTGCGACGCGCGACCCGGCGGTGTCCGAGGCGGACGCCGCCCGGAAGGTCCTGCTCTTTCCCGACACCTACACCAACTACAACGACCCGGCAGTCGGGAAGGCGGCCGTCCGCGTCCTCGAAGCCGCGGGCGCGCACGTGCAGGTACCCGACGTGGAGCCGAGCGGCCGGGCGGCCCACTCGAAGGGCTTCCTCGACGTGGCACGCGAGCGCGCGTCGGCCAACGTCGAGACGCTCGGCCCCCGCGTCGAGGAGGGCTGGGACGTGGTGCTCGTCGAACCCTCCGACGCGGTGATGCTCCAGTCGGACTACCTTGACCTCCTGTCGGGGTCGGCCGTCGAGACGCTCGTGGCCAACAGCTACGGCCTCTGTGAGTACCTCGACGTCCACCGGCTGGACGAGGGGATGGGGTTCGCCGGGTCGGGGTCGTTGACCTACCACGGCCACTGCCACCAGAAGTCGACGATGAAGGACCACCACGCCGTCGGCGTCCTGCGCCGCGCCGGCTACGACGTGGACCCCCTCGACTCCGGGTGCTGCGGGATGGCCGGGTCGTTCGGCTACGAGGCCGAACACTACTCGATGAGCCGCGCCATCGGCGACGTGCTCAAGGGACAGGTCGACGAGAGCCCCGGCGACCGGGTCGTCGCCCCCGGCGCGTCCTGTCGCTCCCAACTGGAGGAGTACGACGACCTGGAGAAACCGCCACACCCCGTCCAGTACCTCGACGCGGCGCTCTCCGAAACGTCGGCGAACTGACTCGACGGTAGCACGCGTCGGCGATACCCGTACGGATTTTATAGCTCGCCTCCGACTGGAGAGCCAGATGGCTCGCCCGTGGCTCGTCGTCGTCCTCCTCACCCTGCTCGTAGCACCGGTCGGCCACGGCGGGGTAGCGACGGCTCTCGACGCCGGGGCGGACACCGCCGTCGGCGCGAGCGACGGCTCCGGCCTCGGCGTCGACGTGGGTCCCGCTACCGACGAGCGCACCGCCCCCGGTGACTTCGCCGCTCTCGGCGAGCGTACCGGGGTCGCTGCCGCCCAGAGTCAGGAGTTCGACCGGACCGTGTTCTCCATCGAGGTCTACGAGAACGGGTCGGCACGCTGGACGTTCAGCTACCGGCGGTCGCTCGCGAACGAATCCGAGCGGGCGCAGTTCGAGGCGTACGCCGAGGAGTTCAACGCGGAGGAGACGGCGACGTACCGCGACTTCATGCGCCGCGCGGACGCGCTCGTCCGCGCCGGGGCAAACGAGACCGGCCGGGAGATGAGCGCGACCGACTTCCGCCGGGAGGCCTCGGTCAGCAACCTCGGCAACCAGGGCATCGTCGAGATGTCCTTCCGGTGGGACGGGTTCGCTGTGACCGAGGGCGACCGCGTCGTCGTTGGGGACGTCTTCGAGGGCGGCCTCTACATCGGTCCGACCCAGCGGTTCGTCGTCCGCTGGGAGTCGTCGCTCGAACCGCGGACGACGGAACCGCCGCCGACGCAGAACACGAGCGACTCGCTGGTCTGGAGCGGCGGGGAGAACGGTATCCAGTTCCTCGACGGTCAACCGCGCGTCGTGTTCGGCCCGGCGACGAACGGAACGGGCGACGGAAGCGGCGCGGGTGGCGGCGCCGGCACCGCCGGTCCGAACGACTCGGGACTGGCGGGGGATGTCGGAACGCCCGACGACGGCGACGACCTGCCCCTGTGGCCGCTGGTCGTCGGGGTGGTCGTCGTCGTCGGGAGTGTCGGTGTGGCGGCCAGACGCGGGCACCTGACGCCCGAGTCCGACGGCGAGGACGGTTCCCCGGGGGCTGACGTCGGGACCCCGTCGGATGGCGACGGCGGGGTGCCGGCCACCGACCCGCCGGAACCGGCCGTCCCCGACGAGGAGTTCATGACCGACGAGGACCGGGTCCTCGCCATGCTCGACGCCAACGGCGGGCGGATGAAACAGGTCAACATCGTCGAGGAGAGCGACTGGTCGAAGTCGAAGGTCTCGATGCTCCTCTCGGAGATGGAGGAGGCGGGCCGCATCAGCAAACTCCGGGTCGGTCGGGAGAACATCATCTCGCGGGCAGGCGACGAACCCGCCGCGAGCAGGTCGCAGTTCGATGATGACGCGTAACACGGGCGCGCCGAAACGCAACCGTTAAACGTGATTCCCCGATACAATCTATTGCAGACGAGGACTGCTCTGATGGTGTAGTCCGGCCAATCATATCACCCTCTCACGGTGATGACCGGGGTTCGAATCCCCGTCGGAGCATTTTCCCACTCTCGAACCGCGAGCGACAGCGAGCGTGTTCTGAAACGAAATGTGGAGACGGGATTCGAACAGCGAGCGAACGGAAGTGAGCGAGTGAGTTCGAATCCCCGTCGGAGCACTTCTACCGAAGCCGACCCGTGAGCGACGGTGAGCGCGTTCGTTCCCGATATCCGTTACCCCGCGCACCAGTGACGCTCGACGTATTCCAGAACGACGTCGACACAGAGAGAGTACGTTTCGTCTGTTCAGCTGTGTGAGGGTGGGGGAGGAGTTGGTCGGACAGGGGGTGAGTACGTTTCGTCTGTTCGTCACGGTGGCACACACGCCGGCGTGTGCTCGCCGCCGCGGACGGAGAGTAGATTTCGCCTGTTCAGGGGTATCGGCGGGCGTCCCGGACCGTCGGCGGGCATCCCGAGGCGAGTGAGTACGTTTCGCCTGTTCCTCGACGCCGCTTCGCGGGTATCCACGCAGCTCCGAGAAGCCTATAAAAGATATTTGAAACTTTCGATTGCGGCAAATCAACTCTCTCTAGCTACCACCCTCTCTCTAGTCTACGAACAGACGAAACGTACTCACTCTCTCTGGTATAAACGAGACCGACAGACGAAACACGGGAAACACACGAAGATAAACACGTAAGTAGACAGACCGTCGCATAGGGAACGTTCAGTCACATGGCAGGGAATCCGAGCCCGTTCAGCGACGTGACCGAGACGCTGTTCGCGGACAAGACGGTGCTCGACGAGGAGTACCAGCCGTCGACGATACTGGAACGGGACGCGGAGATATCGGCGTACACCAACGCGCTCAGACACGTCCTCTTCGGTCGGAACCCCCAGAACGTCTTCGTCTACGGGAAGGCCGGAGTGGGCAAGACCGCCGTGACGCAGTACATGCTCGACGCGTTGCAGGGCGAGGCGGCCGACCGCGAGGAGGCCGACGAACTCCACGTCCTCTTTCACAACTGCAACGGCGACAGCGCCTACGGGACGCTTCGGTCGCTCATCAACACCCTCCGGGACGTGGGACCGGACCACGACGACGCGTTCCCGAAGAAGGGCCTCTCGATGGGCGACGCACTGGAGACGTTCTACGGAGCGCTCGAAGAACGAGGTGGAACCTTCCTCCTCGTCCTCGACGAGATCGACCACCTCTCGGACGCCAACTCCCTGCTGTACGAACTCCCGCGAGCGCGGGCGAACGGCCACCTCGACCGGGCGAAGGTGGGTGTCATCGGCATCTCGAACAACTACACGTTCCGGGACTCGCTCGCGCCAAAGGTCAAGGACACGCTGATGGAGACGGAGATCTCCTTCTCGCCGTACGACGCCGACGAACTGTACACCATCCTCGACCACCGCGTCGAACAGGCGTTCGTCGACGGGAGCTGTGACTCGGGGGCTATCTCCAAGAGCGCCGCCCTCGCCGCCCGCGACACGGGGAGCGCTCGGCAGGCCATCGACCTCCTGCGGACCGGCGGCGACATCGCCGAGGAACGCGGCGAGTCCGTCGTCACGGCCCAGCACATCGACGAGGCACAGGACCGGGTTCAGCGCGGGCGCGCCACCGACAAGATTCGCGACCAGACCCGCCACGGGCAACTCGTCCTCGAAGCCGTCGCTCGACTGGAGGACGCCGGCGAGTCGCCCGTCCGTTCGAAGCGCATCCAGGCGACCTACGAGGAGGTCGCTCGGTCGGCGGGCACGGACCCCCTGACGACGCTCAAGAGCATCCAGAACCACCTCGGGGACCTCACCATGCTCGGCTTCCTCAACCGGACGGAGCGCAACGAGGGGCAGTCCGGCGGGGTCTACTACGAGTACGAACTCTCGCTGGACGTCGAGGCGGTGTTCGAGGCCCGAGAGGCCATCGAATCCCAGCGGACCTGAGACTGCACTTCCCCGCGGAACTGTCCGAAAGCAGACATTCGTCTGACACAGACTTATACTCCACGAGACATCCCGTAGTGGTGATGGGCCGCGCAGAGGACCTCGACGGTCGAATCGAAGCACTCAGCACGGCGATGAGCGGTCTCCTCGACGAGTACCTCGAGGTCCAGGAGCACCTCCGACTCCTCGAAACGGCGACGAGCGAGGACCCCGTCAAGGCGGCCCGACTGGCCGTGGGATCGGAGGACGAGGGGGAGACGGCGTGGCCGGAGACGGGCGATTCGGCAGGAACGGCCGGAGAGACGGACGCCTCGCGGCCAGTCGACGACGCGAGGACAGATTCGCGGACCGAAGAGGAAAACGGCGGCCTCGCGGGGGCGGCCAAGGCCCCCGCGTCGCAGGCGGCAGTCGCCGCCGCCGTGGAGGAACTCGAACTGGAGGAATCGGCAGAATCGGGGGAAGCCGAGGACTCGAAGGCGACGGACCAGGACGACGTCGAACGAATCGGCGACGACATCATCGTCGGCTGACGGTGACGCGCACGTCTCTCAACCCCACCTCGCCACGGACAGTTACGCCTCGCGGTCCTCGGCGGTGACGTAGATGCCCGCGAGGACGACCCCACCCCCGAGGACGGTGAGGGCGCCGGGTACCTCACCGAGGAGTGCCACCGCGAGCAGGGTGCTCACGACAGGTTCGCCGAGCAGCGAGACGCTCACCACGCTCGATTCGACGTGCGCCAGCGCCCAGTTGACGACGGTGTGCCCGAAGATGCCCGGCCCGAGGGCCATCCCGAGAAACAGCGCCCACTCCTCGGGCGGGTAGTCGAACAGCGGGTAGCCCCCGGCGAGGACGAGGCCGAACAGGACGACGGTACACGCCGCGTAGACGACGGTGACGTACGGGAGGAGGCTGATCCGGCGGCGGAGCGAGCGCCCGGCGAGGACGTAGACGGCCGCCGCGAACGCCCCGAGGACCGCCAGCGCGTCGCCGTACAGCGGGCGCGTGGCCCCGGCGGCGGGCGTCCCGACGAGGTCACCGGCCGACATGAGCACCATCCCCCCGAGGGCGACGGCGATGCCGAGGGCCATCTTCCGGGTGAACCGCTCGTCCAGCAGGAAGACCGCGCCGACGGCGACGAACACCGGTTGGGCCTGCACGAGGGTGACGCTCGCGGCGACGCTGGTCCAGTTGAGGCTCTCGAACCACGCGCCAAAGTGGACCGCGAGGGCGACCCCCGCGACCCCCGCCCCGAGCAGGTCGCGCCGGGGGAGCGACCGCATCGCCCCCGGGTTGCGGACCATCGCGGCGGGGGCGACGAGGAGCGTGGTGAACAGCACGCGATAGAGTGCCTTCACGAGGCTGGGTGCGTCGCTCCACTCCACGAGGATGGCGCTGGTCGAGACGGCGGCGACGGCCACTCCGAGCGCGAGCGCGGGAGGGACGCGCGGCGACTCCGACGAGGGCTGCACACCCTTCGTCGGGCAGGTGGCGAGTTAGTGGTTGTGCTCGGCCGCGCGTCGGTCTGCCCTCCGCCCGCCGGGAGCGCCGCCCCGGCCCTGCCGAACCGTCCGCCCCCGATCTGCAGGCGTCACGGCTTTGTGGGGTGCTCGTGAACGACCGGACATGACTGACTTCGCGGGTACGGAGGCGACGCTCGAACGGTGTCGGACCGTCGCGACACTGCTCGACGACGCGATTCCCGTCCCCGGCACGGACCGTCGAATCGGCGCGGACGCCATCATCGGTCTGCTCCCCGGCGCGGGTGACCTCGTGATGGCGCTGCTCTCGTCGTACATCGTCGTCGAGGCCCTCCGCCTCGGCGTCCCGAAGAACGTCGTGGCGCGGATGGCTGCCAACGTCGTCGTGGACTTCGCGGCGGGGTCGGTCCCCATCGTCGGCGACCTCTTCGACGCCGTGTTCAAGGTGAACCTGAAGAACGTCGCCCTCCTCGAGAAACACGTCGAGGGCGTCTCGCGGGAGACGGACGTCGACCTCGACTGAACGACGCGAACGCGGGCCGCCTCACTCCAGCAGTTCCCTCGTTTTGCGGTGTCGGTAGCGGAACATCGGCTCGAAGCCCACGTCCCCGAACAGGCCCGCGACGCTCCCGACGGGACCGAACGGGAGGCGGTACTCGACGTGGTCGTCGAGTATCGTCCCGTCGCCGTCCTCCTCGAAGGCGTGGGTGTGCCGCCAGTGGGGGAACGGCCCCTCTTCCATCTCGTCGGCGAAGTACGCCGACCCGTCCCACTCCTCCCGTTCGACGATGTGCGATACCCACCGCTGGCGCGGACCGACTCCGAAGGGGCGAATCGAGGAGTACGCCCGCGTCCCGGCCTCCATGACGCCGGGGTCGCGTTCCCCGTCCGGGCCCACCACCTCCTCGACGCGGAGGTTCATGAACGGGGGCGTCAGCGCCTCCAGGCCGCTGATGCGCGAGTGGAAGTCCCACACCTCGTCGAAGGGCGCGCGGACTCGCGTCCGGCGTTGGTACGTCGGCATGGGTCGGGAGTACGGGAATCCGACGGTTAATCCCGACGGTGGCGGAAGGGCGCGCCGTCCGCTCGCGGTTCGGTCGACGCTCGCACCGGCCCCGCGACGTGACGGGCTACTTCAGGCGTTCCTGCAGGAAGGAGGGGTGGGCGGCGGTGACGCCCTCGATGGTGAGAATTCGCTCGGAGATGACCTCCCCGACGGCGTTGCCGTCCGTCCCCCGCACCTCGGCCATCAGCATGTGGTCCCCCGAGGAGGTGTACAGCGACTCGACCTCGTCCAGATCTTTCAGCTTGCGGGTAGCCTCCACGTAGGACTCGCTGGCGACGTCGATGCCGACCATGGCGATGGTCTTGCTCGCGAGTTTCTTCGGGTCGATGTCCGCGGAGTAGCCGACGATGACGCCTTCCGTCTCCAGTTTGTTGATGTACTTCCTGACGGTCGGCTTCGACACCCCCGCTCGGTCCGCGATTTCCGCGTAGGAGGCCTGTGCGTCCTCCTCGAGGACCGAGAGGATGCGGTCCTCGGTGGTGTCTGCGCTCATGGACTGTGTTTTTGCGTCCGGGAAAAAATACCTTCCGAACCGGAAAAAGCGATTCCGGTCGAACGTGTCACCGTTCGGGGTAACCCGCCTCGCGTTACTTGTGGCGGTCGAGCAGGTCGTACGAGCGCTCCCACTCGTAGTCCGCGTCGTGGTAGCGCTCCGCCAGCGGTTCCTCGGGCATCTCGCCGAGCGAGCGCTTCTCCTGTCCGTAGGAGGGGCGGTCGTCCTGGTAGAACCGACCGGTGAGCACCTCGCCCTCGTGGAGTGCCGTCTCGGCCTCGTACATCGCCTCGCCCGCCTCGCGGCGGTCGGTGATGTCGAACTCGTGGTCCTCGGACTGCTGGATGTCGGTGTAGGGGACGTACTGCTTCGCGTCCTTGTTCCAGGTCGGACACTGCGTCAGGAAGTCGATGTGGGCGAACCCGTCGTGCTCGATGGCCTCGGCAATGATCTCCTTGGCCTGGTTCGGGTTGACGGCGGCCGTCCGGGCGATGTAGGACGCGCCGGCCGACAGGGACATCGAGAGGGGCCGGATGGGGTCCTTCGCCGAGCCGTGGGGCTGGGTCTTGGACTTGTGGCCCTTCGGGCTGGTGGGCGATGTCTGGCCCTTCGTCAGCCCGAAGATCTCGTTGTTGAACACGATGTAGACCATGTCGTGGTTCTCCCGGGCGGTGTGCATGAAGTGGTTCCCGCCGATACCGTAGCCGTCGCCGTCGCCGCCCGCCGCGACGACTTCGAGGCCGGGGTTGGCGAGTTTCGCCGCCCGCGCGACGGGCAGCGAGCGCCCGTGGATGGAGTGGTAGCCGTAGGACTCGAAGTAACTCGAGAGCTTGCCCGAGCAGCCGATGCCCGTGACGAGCATGATCTCCTCGGGGCTTCGCCCCACGTCGGCCATCGCACCCTTCAGCGCCTTCAGGACGCCGAAGTCACCACAGCCCGGACACCACGTCGCCTGCGGTTCGATGCCCGGCGTGTACTCGTTCTGGTCGATCTCGCGGTCCTCTCCGATTGCGCTGAATGCACTCATGGTTAGTCACCTGCGGCGCGGACGAGCCGCGTGTTCTCGTCGGGCGTGTCGCCGCCGTCGATGGCGGCCTCGAACCCCTCGACGATGTCTCGCGGCTCGAACGGGTTGCCGTTGTACTTCAGCAGGCTCGTCAGCTTCTCGCCGAAGCGACCCAGTTCCTTCTGGGTGAGCCCGCGGAACTGTGCGGTGGAGTTCATCTCGACGACGAGGCACTCGTCGACCGACTCGAGGAACGCCGCCACCTCGTCTTCCGGGTAGGGGGCGAGGTCGCTCACGCCGAGTGCCTTCACGTCGTGGCCCGCCTCAACGAGGCGGTCGGTGGCCTCCTCGACGGTGCCCTGCTGGCTGCCGAACGTGATGATGCCGTACTCGGCGTCGCCGTCGGTCGGGTCGTGGAGCGTCTGGTTCGAGTTCTCGCGCCCGTCGAGGTCGGCACGGATGGACTCCAGCTTGCGGTTCCGACGCTCGACCTGCATGATGCGGTTGTGCGGGTCCTCGCTGATGTGTCCCTCGGGGGTGTGTTCGTTCCCGGAGGCGAGGAAGCGCCCGCCGACCTGCCCCGGGATGGTCCGGGGGCTGACCCCGTTCTCGGGGTCGTGGCGGTAGCGCTGGAACTTCCCGGAGGCGTGGTGGGCCGCGTCCTCGATTTCGTCCTCGGAGAGCACGGCGCCCAGCGAGGGGTTCGGCTCGCGGTCGAAGAACGACTCGTCGACGTTGACCAGTTCGCCCGAGAGCTTCTGGTCGTAGAGGACGATGGCGGGAAGCTGGTAGTCGTAGGCGATCTGGAACGCCTTGCGCGTCTGGTCGTAGGCCTCCTTCGCGTTGCCGGGGGCGAAGACGACGCGGTGGGAGTCGCCCTGGCTCGTGTAGAGGACGTGTTCGAGGTCGGCCTGTTCGGGCTTGGTCGGCATACCCGTCGAGGGGCCGGCGCGCATCGCCTCGACGAGGACGACGGGCGTCTCCGTCATCTCGGCGAGACCGAGCGGTTCGCTCATCAGGGCGAACCCGCCGCCCGAGGACCCGGACATGGCCTTCACGCCCGCGTGCGAGGCGCCGAGTGCCAGCGCCGCGGCCGCGATTTCGTCCTCGACCTGCTCGGAGATACCGCCCACGTCGGGTAGGTTCTGGGACATGATGGTGAACACCTCGGTCCACGGGGTCATCGGGTAGCCCGCGATGAACCGACAGCCCTCGTCGAGGGCGGCGTAGGCGACGCCCGTGCTGCCCGAGACGAGCACCTGGTCCTCGTCGTGGCTCCCCGTCGGCACGCTGACGTCGTGGTCGTGGTCCATCTCCGCGACCTGGTCGCGCGCCATCCGGAGGATCTCGATGTTCTGTTCGAGGATGTCGCCGCTCATGCGCTCTTCCATCAGCGTCTCGATGGGTTCGAGGTCCATGCCGATGAGCGCACAGGTCGCGCCGACACCGGCGGTGTTGCGCATGACCTCCCGACCGTGTTCACGGGCCATCCCGCGCAGGTCGAGAGGGTAGACGTGCCAGCCGTTCTCCTCGGCGCGTTCGTCGAGGTCGGCGACCTCGTCGCCGTCGAGGAGCCCCTCGTCGTAGACGATGACCCCGCCCTCGCGGAGTTCGTCGAGGTTCTCCGAGAGTGGCTTGACCTCCTCGTTGCCGTAGTACGCCTCTTCCTTCGGGTTCCGGGCGAACGAGTCGCCCAGCGCCAGGAGGAAGTTGTAGCCGTCGCCGCGGGACTTGACCTCGTCCTCGCCCGCGCGTACTTCGACGTACGTGTGGCCGCCGCGGATTCGCGACGGATAGTGTCGATGCGTGAACACGCAGAGGCCGCTGCGCATCAGCGCTTTCGCGAAGTTCTGGCTGGTCGAATCGATACCGTCACCGGACCCACCGGCGATTCGCCAGACCAGTTCGTTTGCAGTCATATGAACTCGTGGCCCGAAGGCCCTAGACGCACGTCGCCACCTGCCAACTAAAGCGTTTACCATGTGTTAGCACACATTGATGATGAGGAATCCCCGGGTACCTGTCAGGTAGTCCTGATACTCTCCTCGCCGATAACATCGCGCGTGGCGAGGTGCGACCGGGAGCGCTCCGACGCCACCGGTGGAGTGGTTCGCCCCCGACGTCGCTCCGGTCGCCGCCCGGGAGGCTCTCGAGGGGCGTCTCACAGCACCTGCCGGCGGTTCGGCACTGCCGGGTAAAGCTCTATAAGTAGCGCTGGCGTCCCTGAACCTACGGAGGATGTCGCTCACCGAACTAATCGCCGGCGTCGAGTCTCACGAGAAGACGCTGACGGTCTACAACGCCGACCCCGACGTCGCCGAGACGCTCCGCGAACACTTTCACGACCGGAACGTGTCCGTCCAGTCCGGCGAGTCGCCGGAGGGACCGTCGTCGTTCGTCGTCCTCAGCGAGGGCGACGAGTTTCTCACGGCCACCAGCGTCGACGACGTGCTCGACCCGATTCGAGGGACGGAACCGCACTTCGAGCAGGACAACCGCTCACCCATCCTCGACCACATGGACGAGACGATGTTCACGTCGTACGACACCCGTCAGATGGTCGCGGCCTCACGCGAAATCGAGGACCGGGCGTGGCGGGTCGGGGCCGGGGAACTCCACGCGGGCTTCCAGAAGCTCTCCATCATCGACACCCAGTTGGACGTCTACGAACAGCTCGCCTCGCGCGAGAACCTGCGGGTCCACGCCTACGGGTACCCCGACGTCGAGATGCCACCGCACGACGGGTTCACCATCCACGCCGAACGGGCCGACGAGGTCGCCAACTCGTGGTTCGTCGTCTACGACGGCGCGGGCGTCGACTCCAGCAAGTGTGCGCTCCTCGCGGAGGAACGCACCGACCGCGAGTTCTACGGGTTCTGGACGTACGACCCCGACACGGTCGACTGGATCGTCGACCACCTGACCACCGCGTACGGCCTCGTCGAACAGGGCGACCGCGCGACCTGACCGATTGCGTGCCGCCGGCGACGTCCGCCACGCGCTCGACGTCCTTCAGCCTGAGTGACAAACTCTCGAGAACTCCTCATCGATTCACGACCGTTTAAGCGGCTGGGGCCTGTTTGTAGGACAATGACAACAGTGGAGCACCACCGTGGTGGGTGGTGGTGACGGCGCGGAACCTCGTTCTGACGGTGGTCGTGGTGTGCTGCGTGCTGGTCTCCGGGGCCGCGCCCGTTCTCGCGGTCGGGGGGGCAGGCGAGTCCGTCGTCGCGCAGACGGCGGGTGGCGGCAACCAGCCCACGACGCCGACGGCGGACACCGACGCGGAGGGTCGCCCCGACTTCTCGGCGTCCGTCGCGGACGGCCGCGTGCGGGCCGGACAGACCGCCGCGCTACAGGTGACGCTCTCGAACACGGGTCGCATCACCGACGGCGCGAGCAACCCGCAGGTCGAACGCGAAGTGACCACCGCACGCGGCGTGGAGGCGCGACTGGAGGCCGAGGACGCCCCGCTGACGGTCCAGACCGGGACCGTCTCGCTCGGGACGGTTCCCGACGGAGCGACGCCGCAGGTCCCCTTCCAGGTCCGGGTCGACGAGGACGCCGAACCGGGCACCTACGAGGTGAGCGTGGTCGTCGAGTACCGCCACACGAGCGAGTACGACGCGAGCGACGGCGACCGGGAGACGCGGACCCGGACCGAACGGATGACTGTCGAGGTCACCGTCGAGGAGAGCGCCGACTTCGAGATCGTGGACGTGGAGTCCGACGTGGCCCCCGGCGAGTCGGGCGACGTGACGTTCGTCGTCGAGAACACGGGCAGCGAGACGGTGACGGACGCCGCCGTCGCCCTCCAGTCGTCGAACGCGGCGCTCACCTTCGGCGGCGCACCCACCGCCCGGGTGTTCGTCGGCGAGTGGGTCCCCGGCGAGCGAAAGCGCATCACCGTCGACGGGACCCTCGCGCCCGGCGCGGAGGACCGCTCGTACGCCGTCGACCTCACGGTGAACTACACGACGCCGGAGGGCCAGCAGGCGCGGTCCTCGCCGCTCACGGCGGGGGTCACGCCGAGCGACAGCCAGCGTTTCGACGTCGAGGTGGTGAACGTCACCTCCTCGGTGAACGTCGGCGACACGGGCAACGTGACGTACACGCTCCGCAACGCGGGGTCGCAGGACCTCTCCCGGGCGGCGGTGACGGTCAACTCGCCCAACGCGGCGCTGACCTTCGGCGGGGCACAGAGCGCCCGCGTGTTCGTCGGCGACTGGGCCCCCGGCGAGACCAAACGCTTCACCGTCGAGGCGACCACCGCGCCCACCGCCGAACGGCGCGCCTACGCGGTGGACCTCACCGTCGACTACACGACGAGCGACGGCGTGAAGGGTCAGTCCGACACGCTGACGACGGGCATCACGCCCGACGGGGAACAGGACTTCGACGTGGTGAACGCGGCCATCTCCCTGCGGGTCGGCGAGGACGGCACCATCGAGGGCACCCTCGTCAACCGCGGGCCGAACACGGCCGAGAACGCGGTGCTGGTGCTCCAGCCCTCCTCCCGGTCGCTCGACGTGAGCGAGACGGAGTACGCCGTCGGGACACTGCGTCCGGGCGAGGGCACGGAGTTCAGCTACGACGTGTCCGTCGCCGACGGCGCGGGCGCCGCCCCCCGACAGTTCACCGTCCAGGTGCGCTACGAGGGTCGGGACGGGACGACCAAGCAGTCCGACCCGCTGTACGTCCGCGGCGAGGTCGGTCCCGCCCGTGACGAGTTCACCGTCGAACCCGTCAACGCCACCGTCACCGCCGGCGGAACAACGCAGGTCACCCTCCGCGTGACCAACAACGGCGACGAGCGGCTCACCGGCATCTCGGCGAAACTGTTCGGCGACGACCCCATCTCGGTGAGCGACGACGAGGCGTTCGTCACCGGCCTCGACCCCGGCGAGTCCGCCGACGTGCAGTTCACCATCAGCGCCGCGGGTGGGGCCGCGGCGAAGACCTATCCCGTCTCGGTGGACTTCCAGTACGACGACGCCGACGGCGACACCCTGCTCTCGGACACCTACCGCGTCCCCGTGCAGGTCGCGGAGAGCGAGGACGGGGGCCTCCTCCAGGTCGGGTGGCTCCCCGTCGGCCTCCTGACCCTGCTCATGCTCGGCGTCGGCTACGTCGTCGTCTCCCGACGGTAGATGACGAACGAAACCGTCGAACGGGTCGTCGAACGCGTCGACGATGTCGTCATCGAGCACACGCGGACCGTGGTGGTCGCGTTCCTCCTGTTGACCGTCGTCTTCGGTGCCGGCCTCGGGAACATCTCGACCGACTCCGGGACCGATCAGTTCACGAGCGACGTGCCCGCCCAGCAGGCCTTCGAGGACGTCAACCGCGAGTTCTCGCCGAGTTTCGCCCCCGGCACCGCGGGCACCTCGCTCATCCAGCGCGAACAGAACGTGCTCGCCAAACCCGCCCTGTTGCGGATGCTGGAGGCACAGCGCGCGCTCAGCGACCGCGAGGACCTCCGGGTGGTTGGGACGAGCAGCGCCGCCCAGAGCGTCGCCCGGCAACTCGACCCCGACGCGACGACGCTCGACGCGCAGATTCGGGCCGTCGAGGGGGCGACGCCCGGCGAGATAGACGCCGCCGTCCAGCAGTTGGCCGCCCGCCCCGGCTTCGACAGCACCGTCTCGACTGACTTCAACGCACAGGCGGCGACGGCCAGCGCCGCCATCGGGTCCGTCTCCCACTCGATTCCCGGCGACTCCGGCGGTGGCGGCGGTGGCGGCCCCGGCGGTGGCGGCGCGGACACGGTCACGACCATCCAGCTAGAGGCACAGCACGTCGTGAGCGCCACCGCGCCGACCATCGAGGTGTTCGGGTCGGGCATCATCAACGACGAGTTCGGCCGCGTCATCTTCGACTCGCTGGCCATCGTCGTCCCCGCCGCCTCGCTGTTCATCCTCCTCTTTCTCGTCGTGGCCTACCGCGACCCCGTGGACCTCCTGCTGGGCGTCGTCTCGCTGGTCATGGCCATCGTCTGGACGTTCGGGTTCATGGGCCTCGTCGGAATCCCGTTCTCCCAGATGCTCATCGCCGTCCCGCCGCTGCTGCTGGCGGTGGGCATCGATTTCGGCATCCACGCCGTCAACCGCTACCGGGAGGAACTCCAGCACGAGGACATGGTCACCTCGATGCGGGTCACCCTCCGCCAACTGCTCGTCGCGTTCTTCCTCGTGACGGGCACGACGGTCATCGGCTTCGCGGCCAACCTGACGAGTTCGCTCGGCCCCATCAAGGACTTCGGGTTCGTCGCCGCCGTCGGCATCACGTTCACGTTCCTCGTCTTCGGCGTCTTCCTCCCCGCGGCGAAACTCTACACCGACCAGCTACGGGAGGCGCGCGGCATCCCCCGCATCGGGCAGACACCCCTCGGGGAGGAGGGGTCGCTGCTCGGACGGGTCCTCACCGGCGGCGTCGCAATCGGGCGGCGCGCGCCCGTGCTCTTTCTCGTCCTCGTCCTCGTCGGGTCGGCGGGGGCGGGCGTCTACGCGACGGGCATCTCCACCAGCTTCCAGCAGGAGGACTTCCTCCCGCCCGAGGAGACGCCCGCGTACCTCGACCGCCTGCCCGAACCGCTCGCGCCCGGCGAGTACAGCGCTACGGCGGACCTCAACTTCCTCTCGGAGAACTTCGAGTCGGGCAACCAGCAGTCCGTGACGGTGTACGTCGAGGGACCGATGGAGCGCGACACCTCTCTGGAGATGATACACCGGGCGGGCGCGGACCCGCCGGACTCGTTCGTCGTCACCGACCGGCGCGCTCAGTCCCAGAGCATCGTCACCGTCATCCAGAGCTACGCGGCACAGGACCCCGAGTTCCGCGCGCTGGTCGACCGGAACGACCGCGACGGCGACGGCATCCCCGACGACAACCTCGGGGAGGTGTACGCCGCCCTCGAGTCCTCGCCCGCGGGCGCGCAGGCCGAACGGTACCTCGCCGAGGACCACCGGAGCGCGCAGGTGGTGTACACCGCTGAGGGCGACGTGGAGCAAGCGGAACTGACAGCCGACGGCGAAGCCATCGCCGACCGGTTCCGCTACCCGGCGACGGCGACGGGCCAGACCATCGTCTTCCAGGCCGTCTCCGACACCATCTTCGCGTCGGCGCTCCGGAGCCTCGTCATCGCGCTGGCGCTGACGGCGGGGTTCCTCGTCGCCATCTACCGGCTCATCACGGGGTACGGCACGCTCGGCATCGTCAACCTCGTGCCCATCGTCGTCACGCTCGCACTGCTCGCGGGGTCGATGCGCTACTTCGGCATCCCGTTCAACGCGCTGACGGCGACCATCCTCTCTATCACCATCGGTCTCGGCATCGACTACTCCGTCCACGTCGTCCACCGCTTCGCCGACGAGTACGAGGAGCGCCCGCTGTTCCCGGCGCTCGAACGCACTGTACAGGGGACGGGCGGGGCGCTCACGGGGAGCATGCTCACGACGGTGACGGGCATCGGCGTCCTCGTCCTCGCCATCACGCCCATCCTCGGGCAGTTCGGCGTGCTGACGGCGCTCTCGATTCTGTACGCCTACCTCACGTCGCTGCTCGTCCTCCCGCCCGCGCTGGTGGTGTGGGCGCGCCTCTACGAGCGGTTCGCCGGCGACGACCCCGGCGAGGCGAGCGAGGCGGCGGGGACGGACGCTGCGTCCGCCTGAGCGCTACAGTTCGCCCTGTAACTGCTCGAACCGGTCGAGGTCGTGGCCCAGTAACACCGTCGCGTCGTGGCGGCGTTCGATGTCGCGGGCGTACTGGAGGCTCTCGTGCCAGTCGCGATTCGACCAGAGCAGTCCTGTCGCCATCGGTCGGCCGTCCTCGTAGTTCGCGCCGACGTACGCCTCGTCGCCGACGACGAGGACCGGCGGGCCGTCGACTCGGTCGATTAGCGCGCCCATGAGGCCGGGGGTGTGTCCCGGCAGGTGGAGGAGTTCGACGCCGCGGAACGGTTCGGTCCGGTCGCCGTGGACCACCTGCCAGTTCAGGTCGTGGTCGAAGTCGGGCGCGTGGTAGGCGATGGACCCCTCGGTGGTCGTGGCGCTGTAGTAGGCGAAGGGCAACTCCTCGCGGTGGACGTATATCGGAACCCCGGTCCCCGCGAAGTGCTCCAGTCCCCCGGCGTGGTCGAGGTGGAGGTGGCTCATCACGACGGCGTCGATGTCGTCGATGGAGTAGCCCACGCCCGCCAGGTCGTCGGGAAGGTGGTGGTCGGCCGCGTCGACGTGCGCGAAGGCGTCGAACAGGGGGGCGGGCCAGTAGCCGTCGCCCGCCTCCGGGTGCGACCCCGTGTCCCACAGTACCGTGGCTTCCGCCGTCTCGATGACGAGGTTCCAGACGGCGAACTCGACGTAGTCGTGTTCGGGCTTCTGGTTGGAGTAGGTCGCCACGCTGTGTCCGTCGACGACGAAGTTCATGTCGGCGTGGACGCGCCCCCGGTCGACGAGGGTGAGGTCGATGTCGGCCATACCGTGACGTCTCCCCCGCACGACATAAACGGGTGCACCGGACCGGGGTGGCCGACCGTTCCGGGCGGGCGACGGCTTCCGCTTGCCGCGGCGCTAAGTGCGGGCCGCCCCTACCGACTCCCATGGGCATGGAACCCGAACCCGCCGACGGCTGGCCCGACGGCCCGCTGAGCGAGGAGGACGCCCGCGACCTGCTGTTCGACCGCGAGGAGGTGGTCGCGGTGTGGGTGATGGACCACGACGAGGGGACGCGGACGGCGATTCTCGGCCCGGACCCCGACGAGGACGCGGTCATCGACGTGGTCGTCGAAACCGCCGACGCCTTCGAGATGTACAGCTACACCCACCACGAGGGCGGGACGGCGTGGGTCACCTACGGCGAGGAGTCGAAGGCGGACGACGGGGCGACGGGGATGGCCGGAACGCTGGAGAGCTATCGCCTGCTGGTCGGCGAGAGCGACCTGTAGCGCGCCGGACCGGCCGACTTCGCCGCCGTCCCCGTCACCCGACGTGCCACGTCCTGACCGGGCGGGGATGGAGTTAACCGGGCCGACCGGAATGGTCGGGTATGCCCGACTACCGCCCCGTCCCCGAGTCGGACCGCGACGAGTTCCGCCGCCTCCTCACCTACGCCTTCCGCCCCACCGAGCGCTACGACCCCGAGGAGGACGACGAGGAACCGAAACCCGCCCAGCCGGGCGACCCCCGCGGCATCTACGACGGAGACGAACTCCTCGCGACCGGCCGCCACCACTGGTTCACCCTCGACGTGCGCGGGGAGCCACACGGCGTCGGCGGTCTGTCGGCCGTCTCGACACCCCCGCAGAACCGACGGCGGGGACTCGTCCGTCGGTTGCTCGCCGAGTCCCTCGCGGAGTACCGCGAGCGCGAGCACTACCTCTCCGCGCTGTGGCCCTTCGAGTACGCCTTCTACCGGAAGTTCGGCTGGGCGACCACCTCGCGGTACGCGGAGACCACCTTCGACCCCGACGCGCTGTCGTTCGTGGACGGCGTCGAACCCCCCGGCGAGGGAACCGGGCGGTACCGCGAACTCTCGGGCGACGACTGGAAGGCGATGGAGACGGTGTACCGCGCCGCCAACGACCGCGGGCTGTCGATGCACCGCACCGAGGAGTGGTGGCGAAAGCGCGTCCTCACGTGGTGGGAGGCGGAGCCGTACGCCTACGGGTGGGAACGCGACGGCGACCTCCGAGGCTACCTCGTCTACGACGTGCAAGACGACGACGAGGCCGAGGGCCGAACGATGCGGGTCAACGAACTGTGCGCCGCGGACCACGAGGCACGCCTCGAACTCCTCCGGTTCTGCCGGTACCACGACTCGCAGGTGAAGCGCGTGAGACTGTACGGGCCGGTCGACACCACTCTGCAGGACCTCGTCTCGGACCCCCGCGGCGTCGAGGTGGAGGTCAAGCCCGGCCCGATGAGCCGACTCGTGGACGTCGAGCGAGCGCTCGACGCCCTCTCGTACCCCGAGGAAGCCACGGGGACCGTCACGCTCGCCGTCGGCGACGACCTCGTTGAGTGGAACGACGGCACCTTCCGACTGGCCGTCGAGGACGGACGGGCGACCTGCGAACGGACCGACGGGGCCCCCGACGTCCGGGTCGACGTCGGGACGCTCTCGCAGGTGGCAGTCGGCTATCACGCCGTCGAGGACGCGCGGCTGTACGGGGACCTGTCGGTCGAGGACGAGGGTGCCGCGGAGACGCTGGCGGCGCTGTTCCCGCCCGAGGGGACGTTCCTGCGCGAGGGGTTCTGAATCGGGGGTCGGCCCGCGCTCAGACGAAGCGCATCAGCAGGCCGACGAGGATGAGCAGGAGGCCGAGGCCGCTGGTCGCGGGTTCGGGGAACACGAGCAGGACGACGCCGATGGCGATGACGAGTGTCGAGGCGCGCATACCTCCCCTGTCGGACGCCTGCAAGGAGTAGTTTCCGGCGGTGGCGGTGGTACGGGTCTAGAACTGCGCCTGCCGGTAGATGAGGTTGCGCTGGATCTCGTTTGCCCCCTCGTACACCACCGGGATGCGCACGTCACGGTAGACCCGCGAGATGCGCCGGTCCTGCAGGATGGACCGGCCGCCGTGCAGTTGCATGGCGCGTTCGGCACAGAAGTTCGCCACCTCGGTGGACTTCGTCTTGGCCATCGCGGCCCAGAACCCGCCGTTCTCGTTCTCGACGACCTTCTCGGCGGCCCGCCAGTTGAGCGCGCGGGCGGCCTCGAACTCCATGCGCATGTCCGCGAGGATGTGCTGGACGGCCTGGAAGTCGCTCACGTCGCGGCCGAACGCCTGCCGCCCGTGGGTGAATTCCCACGCCTCCTCGATGGCCGCCGCGGCGAGGCCGAGGCCGTGGCCCCCGACGACGATGCGGCCGTGGTTGAAGAACTCCGCGAGGATGTAGAAGCCCGCGCCCTCGGTGCCCACGAGGTTCTCCTCGGGGATTCGACAGTCGTCGAAGACGATGTGGCCCTGCTTGGAGGCGCGCATCCCGATCTTCTCGGGGATGTGCTCGGCCTCGTAGCCGGGGGCGTCGGTCGGGACGATGAACATCGAGTAGTTCGAGTAGCGGTCCTCGCCGTCGCCGGTCTTGGCGTAGAGGGTGACCCAGTCGGCCTCGACGGCGTTGCCGATCCAGTACTTCTCGCCGTTGATGACCCACTCGCCGGCCTCCTCGTCGAGGTCGGCGCTCGTCGTCATCCCCGCGAGGTCGCTGCCGGTGTCGGGTTCCGAGACCGCGAGGCCGGTGATCTGCTCGTTCTCCGCGACGGGTCGGAGGAACTCCTCTTTCTGCTCCTCGCTCCCGTACTCCTCGACGATTTCGGCACCGAAGGAGGCGAGCATCATCGTCAGGCCGATGCCCGCGTCCGCGCGGTAGAACTCCTCGGCGATGGCGAATATCTCGTAGAGGTCGAGGCCGCGACCGCCCCACTCCTCGCCGATGTCCTGTGCGACGAGGCCGGCGTCCATCCCCGCCTCGAGGATGTCCCACGGGTACTCCCCGGAGTTGTGGTACTCCTGTGCCGCGGGCGCGATGTGCTCCTGTGCGAACTCGCGGGCCTCCTGCTTGACCGCCCGCGCGTGCTCGGGGACGACCGAATCGTCGAGTAACTCCATGGCTATCGCCCCCTTGGGACGGAACGCCAAAGAAACTCGTGGAACCGGTGGCCCCGGAAGAGCAGTTGTCCGTCACTCCCCGTCGGGGCACCGACCGCGGTCGTACTGTACCGACTCAGTCGTCGTCGGGGGCCGCTTCCTCGGGTGCCTGTCCCTCGAACATGTCGCCGTCCGCGTACTCGTCGCGCAGGTCCTTCTTCGAGAACTTGCCCGTGGCGGTCTTCGGCACCTCGGCGATGAAGACGAGGTCGTCGGGGAGCCACCACTTGGGGTACTCCTCGCTCAGCATCTCCATGACCTCCTCCTCGACCGTGGCCTCGTCGATGCCCTCGACGGGCACGACGAACGCGACGGGCCGCTCTTGCCACTTCTCGTGGGGGACGCCGATGACGGTGGCCTCCGCGACGCCGTCGTGGGCCATGATGGAATTCTCCAGTTCGACGCTCGAAATCCACTCGCCGCCGGACTTGATGACGTCCTTCGCGCGGTCGACGATCTTCAGGTAGCCGTCCGCGTCGACGGTCACGACGTCGCCGGTCTTCAGCCACCCGTCCTCGAAGTCTTCCTCGTTGGCCTCGGGGCGGGCGAAGTACTCCGTCGTGACGGAGGGACCGCGGACCCACAGTTCGCCGAAGTCCTCACCGTTCCAGTCGATCTCCTCGCCGTCGTCGTCGATGACGCGGAACTCCAGTCCGGGGACCATCAGGCCCTGCTTGGACCGTTTGTCGACTTTCACCGAGTCGTCGGCGTCCTCCAGGTCGCTCTTGAGGTGGGCGACGGAACCGATCGGCGACATCTCCGTCATGCCCCACGCGTGGAGCACCTCGACGCCCTGGTCGTTGAACCAGCGGATCATCGACTTGGGGGCGGCCGACCCGCCGACGATGACCCGTTCGAGCGCCGAGAGGTCGACGTCGTTCTCCTTGCAGTAGTCCATCAGGCCGAGCCACACCGTCGGGACGCCCGCGGTGAGCGTGACGCCCTCCTCCTCGATGAGTTTCGCGAGGTCCTCGGGGGTCGGCGAGGGTCCGGGGTAGACCTGTTTCGACCCTCCCGCGGTGGCCGTGAACGGCATCCCCCAGGCGTTGACGTGGAACATCGGCACGACGGGCATGACGACGTCGTCGTCGGCCATCGGGATGCCCTGCGGTGAGAGCGACTCCATCGTGTGCGCCCAGAGCATCTGCTGGGTGTACTCGACGCCCTTCGGTTTGCCCGTGGTACCGGAGGTGTAGCACATCCCCGCGGGCTGGTCCTGACTCACGTCAGGCCAGTCGAACTCGGTGTCGTGGCCCTCGATGAACGCCTCGTAGGAGACGGCGTCGAGGTCCGTCTCGGGCACCTCGCTGGCCATCACGACGTACCGTTTCACCTGGTCGAACTCGGGGGACTGGACGGCGGGTTCCAACGCCTCGAGGAGCGACGGGTCGACGAACAGGACCTTGTCCTCCGCGTTCCCGACGATGTACTGGATGTGCTCGGCGGGGAGCAGGGGGTTGATGGTGTGGAGCTGTGCCCCCATCGACGGGGCGGCGAAGTACGACTCGAAGTGCCGGTGGTGGTTCCAGCAGAACGTCCCCACGCGGTCGCCCTCCTCGATGCCGAGGTCGGCCAGCGCGTTCGCCAGCTGGCAGACGCGGTCGCCGTACTCTGCGTAGGTGTACCGTTCGATACCCTCCGAGGTACGCGAGACGATTTCCGTGTCTGGGTAGAGCCGTTCTGCCCGCCACAGGAACGGCCGGAGTGTCATATCGGTGCCTCCTGGCATACACACACATCGGCGGGTCCCGTACTAACCTTTGTTACGGATTCCGTGCGAGCCGATGACTTACTGCAACCCCCTCGCCGACCGGAAGCAGCCCCGTCTCGAACTCGTCTGCGTTGTGGACAGCCGCGAGGTACTCCGCGACGCCGCGCGTAGCGTCGGTCGTCTCGATGTCCTCCCCCGCGACGAGTTCGACGAGCGCGTCGAAGTCCATCGGCCCGGCGGTCATCGCGTTGTCCGCGACGACCACGCCACCCGGTGCGACCTTCTCCCGGACCGCCTCGAAGGCCTCCGCGTAGCGCTCCTTCTCGTTGTCGACGAGGACCACGTCGAAGGGGCCGTCGTACGACTCGACGACGTCGAGGGCGTCACCTTGCTCGATGACCGTCCGGTCGCTGAAGCCGCCACGCGAGAGGTAGTCGGCGGCGCGCTCGCAGTTCTCGGCGTCGAACTCCGTCAGCACCACCTCGCCGTCCTCGGGGAGCGCGCCCGCGAACCAGTACGCCGAGTAGCCGAACCCGGAGCCGAACTCGAAGATCCGGCGGGCGTCGACCATCCGGGCGAGCAGGCGGAGCCACCCGCCGACGGCGGGGCCGACGGTCGGAAACCCCGTCTCCTCGGCGTAGGCGTCCATCTCCGCGACGATGCCGTCGCTCCGCGGGCCGACCAGCCGCGCGAACCGCTCGATGCGCTCGGGTACCACGTCGGTGTCGCTCATGGGGGGCCGTTCGACGCGCGGCGAGAAATAGCCGTGGCCGGGGCTGGCGGGTGAGTGGCGGGCAGGCGACGCGGCGGCGGGTGCTCGCGGCTCGAACGCGAGCGGGTCGCGTGGTGGTGCGTCGCGCTCCGGGGCGAGAGGGGTCGTCTCGCCTCGGTCCGGGACGGGTGTCCCGCGGGACACCACACGACGGCGGTCAGGTCACGGCGGGACTGGCCGCGGTCCCGTACTTGAACCTTCGCGCGCCGTCACGAGTTCGACTCGCGGCCGAGTCTCTCAGTCCGCGCCCGCGAGGTCTGCGAGCGCTCCCGCGAGGACGCGCGTCGCGGCCGCACAGTCCGCCCAGTCGGTCCACTCCCCGGGCGTGTGCGAGAGGCCGTCGCGCGAGGGGGCGAAGAGCATCCCCGCGTCGGTGACGTCCGCGACGTACATCGTGTCGTGGGCGGCCCCGGAGTGCATCCGTCGTGTCCCGATACCGGCGCGTTCGCCCGCCGCCTCCGCCGCGGTTAGACAGCGTTCGGCCATCGGCGTCGGTTCGAGGTCGAACCCCCGCTCGAACGTCGTCTCGACGCCACGCGCCGATTCGAGGCGCGCGAGGTCCTCGCGCGCCCCCGCACAGAGCGCGTTCATCGACTCGTAGTCCGTGCTTCTGACGTCGACGCCCATCTCGACGCGACCGGGAACGACGTTCGTCGCGTTCGGGGCGACGGAGAGTGACCCGACGGTACCGACCGCCGCCGGGTCCTCTCGCGCCAGTTCCTCGGCGCGCGCCTCGACGTCGAGGACGAACTCGCTCGCCGCCGCCAGCGCGTCCGTCCGCTGGTCGCGACCCATGGGCGTCGCGCCCGCGTGGTTCGCCTCGCCCGCCACGACCGCCTCACAGTGCGTGATACCCGTGATGTCGGTGACGACGCCCACCTGCGTCCCCGTGGACTCCAGTTCGGTGTGCTGTTCGACGTGGAGTTCGAGCCACGCGTCCCACGCGCCCGCGCCGAGTCGCCCCTCCCCGCGGAAGCCGATGTCCGCGAGTGCCTCGTCGAGCGTCCTCCCCTCGTCATCCGTGAGGGCGAGGGCGTCCTCGACCGACCGGGAACCGCTCGCCACTGACGACCCGAGCAGACCGGAGGCGAACGTCGTGCCCTCCTCCTCAGTGAACGAGACCACCTCGATCGGGCGTTCGGGGCGGGCGTCCGCCGCCTGCATCGCGCGGACGGCTTCGAGGGCGGCGTAGACGCCGAGCGGTCCGTCGAAGATGCCGCCCTCGGGGACGGAGTCGAGGTGGCTCCCCGCAGCGACGGGTGCGGCCGCCGGGTCGGCGCTCTCGGGCGTCCACCGTCCGGCGACGTTCCCCACCGCGTCGACCCGAACGTCGAGTCCCGCCGCCGCCAGTCGCTCGACGAGGTACTCGCGCGCCTCGCGGTTGGCCTCGCTCCCCGTCGTGACGGTCCGGCCGTGGCCGGGCCCGTCGACCGCTCCGAACTCGCCGGTCCGTTCGATGTCCGCCCGCAGCCGTGATTCGTCGACGTTCATACCCCGCCGTTGGGGCGGGGGTGTGGTGAGGGTTCGGAAGTGAGTCTTGGTAACACGGTAGGCCGTCACGCGTGAGTACGGAGCGTGACGCCCCGTCTCGCGCGGACCTTATCCGTACGGAGAATAAATCTGAACGCATGACACACGTCGAGTCCGCAGCGACCGTCCAGATTCTGAGTATCGCCGCCATCCTCCTCGGGGAACTGGCCGGCGTCTCCACCCTGAGCACCGCCGGCGCCCTCGCGTTCGCCCTCGCACTGGTCGGGGCGTTCGTCGTGATGACGTTCGACCTCGCCCGGGGGACACGCGACTGGGCACGCCTGAGCGACCACGTCACGGTCCTTCGGAGGTAGTCGCCCTACGGGACGATGACGGCCCGTCCCTCGATTTCACCGTGTTCGAGGGCCTCGGCCACGTCGTTCACCTCGTCCAGCGAGTAACGCGAGGTGCGCAGTTCGACCTCGCCGCTCTCGACGAGGGCGACGAGTTCCTGCAGTTCCGTGTACTGGCCGACGAGCGTCCCCTTGAACGAGAACTCGCCATTGACCAGCGCCTGCGCCGGTTCGTGGACGTGCCCGCCGTAGCCGATGACGTGGTGGTCGCCGCCCGCCGAGACGATGTCCGGGGCCATCGAGAGCGTCGAGTCCGCCCCGACGAAGTCGAGGACCTGCGGGGCCATCCGCCCGTCCGTGAGCGACTCCAGTTCGGCGGCCACGTCGTCGCTGCTCGGGTCGAACGTGTGGGCCGCCCCGAGGTCCTCGGCGAGCGACCGGGCCTCCTCCTTCACGTCGAGGGCGACGACTTTGGCGGCGCTCATCGCGTCGAGACACTGCAGGCCGATGTGCCCGAGGCCGCCGACGCCCACGACGACGGCGTAGTCGCCGGGGACGAGTTCCCGGACCGCCTTCTTCACCGCGTGGTAGGCCGTGATGCCCGCGTCGGCGTGCGGCGCTATCTCGGCCGGGTCGACGCCGTCGGGGAGCGGGATGACCGACCGTTCGCCGGTGAGCAACTGCTCTGCGAACCCGCCGTCGCGCGAGAGGCCGGGGAACTCGACGTTCTCGCAGTACATGTCCTCGCCCTGCCGGCAGGGGCGACACTTCCCACAGGGGACGACGGGGTGGCAGATGACCTGGTCGCCCTCCGACACCGTCGTCACCTCCTCGCCGACCTCGACGACGGTCCCGGCGTTCTCGTGGCCGAGCGTCATCGGGAGGTCCTGTGGCATGTACTGCTCCCACATCCCCTCGATGACGTGGTTGTCCGTCTGGCACCACCCCGCGCCGTCCACCTCGATGACGACGCCGTTCGACCGCGTTATCTGGGGTTCGTCCACCTCGTCGATGGAGAGCGCACTGCTCATGTCCTCGGTGTACTCGTGGAGTCTCGCGGCATCCATGGTAGCGTTGGGCACGTTCGCACACGGGGACGAAAACGTCTCGGGTTGCGGGGGTCGCGCCCACAGGCACCAGTCACATCACCGGAGCGGTCGTGGGTCGTATCCCATGTCCGAGTACGACGACTGGACGGACGCGCAGGACAGCACCACGGTGACCGTCGACGGCCACGACCTCGACGTGGCGTACGTCGACGAGGGGGAGGGCGGGGACGGCGAGAACCCCGTCGTCTTCCTCCACGGTATCCCGACGAACTCCTTCCTCTTCCGGGGGCAGGTCCCGGCTATCGCCGAGGAGCGCCGGGTCGTCGCCCCCGACATGGTCGGGTACGGGGGCTCGGCGATGCACGACGGCTTCGACCGCTCCATCCGCGCACAGGAGGTCGCACTGGTCGGACTGCTGGACGACCTCGGTATCGAGACGGTGGACTTCGTCGGTCACGACCTCGGCGGGGGCGTCGGCCTCCGCCTCGCCGCGCACGACCCCGACCGGGTCGACAACCTCGTCCTCTCGAACTCGGTGGCCTACGACTCGTGGCCCATCCAGACCATCACCGACGTCGGCCTGCCCGAGACGGCCCGGGACAACAGCGTCGAGGAGATACAGGGGATGCTCGACGGCCTCTTCCGCGACACCCTCTACGGCGACGATGCCGACGAAGCGTTCGTCGAGGGGATGAAGGCGCCGTGGAACTCCGAGGAGGGCGTCGTCTCGCTCTGCCGGGACGCCTCCGGGACGAACACGAGCCACACGACCGAAATCGACCCGAGCGACGTGACGGCCAACACCCTCCTGCTGTGGGGACTCGAAGACGAGTTCCAGCCGGTCGAGTGGGCCGAGCGGCTCGAATCGGACATCGACTCCGCCGAACTGGTCGGACTGGACGAGGCGAACCACTGGGTTCCCGAGGACCGAACCGAGGCGTTCCGCGACCATCTCGCGGAGTTCCTCCTGAGCGGCTGAACAGTCATCCTTCAGTGTCTTTCTCCGCTGGGAATCCGAACAAAGAATAATGCGGGTCGGTGTCGTGGCCTGTGATACCATGTATCGACATCAGGGCGAGGACGTGTTCGTCGTCGACGCGCACATCCACAACTGGGACGCCAGCGAGGAGAACATCACCCACGAGGGCGGCGAGCAGTTCATCCAGTGTTTCTACGACTACCACACGACGTTCACCCCGGAGGAACGCCAGTGGGACATGGAGACCTACCGGAAGTACGGGGCCGAGAAACTGCTGGAGGACGTGTTCCGCGACGGCTACGTCGACATGGGTATCTTCCAGTCGACGCACCTCCACGAGTTCTACGCGGAGGGGTTCAACACCGTCGACGACAACGCCGAACTCCTCGAGGAGTACCCCGAACGGTTCGTCGTCAACGGGCGGTTCGACCCGCGCGACGGGGAGGCGGGCCTGAAGGAACTCGAACGCCAGAAGGAGGCGTACGACATCAGCGGCGTGAAGGTGTACACCGCCGAGTGGAAGGGCGACTCGAAGGGGTGGCGACTGGACAGCGAGGAGGCCTTCGAGTACCTCCAGAAGTGCGTCGACCTCGGCATCGAGAACGTCCACCCCCACAAGGGACCGACCATCCGCCCGCTGAACCGCGACGCCTTCGACGTGAGCGACGTCGACGACGCCGCGACCTCCTTTCCCGAACTCAACTTCGTCGTCGAACACGTCGGTCTCCCCCGACTGGACGACTTCTGCTGGATCGCCGCACAGGAACCCAACGTCTACGGCGGCCTCGCCGTCGCCGCCCCGTTCGCCCAGAACCGCCCCGAGAAGTTCGGCGAGATACTCGGCGAACTGCTGTGGTGGCTGGGCGAGGACCGCGTCCTCTTCGGGAGCGACTACGGCATCTGGGAACCCGAGTGGCTCATCGAGGCCGTGATGGACGCCGAACTCACGCCCGAACAACGCGCGGAGTACGGCGTCGAGTTCGACCTCGAGACCAAGAAGAAGGTGGTGGGCGAGAACGCCGCGGAACTGTACGGTATCGACATCGAGGCGAAGAAGGAACAGTTCCGCGACGACGAACTGAGCCGGCGCTTCGACATGGGTGCGCGCTACGACGGCGCGGCCGCGGACGACTGATGAGCGCCGATTCGCCCGCCCCCGACGACGCGGACGCCGACTCCGCGACGCCCGGCGTCACCCGCGAGGCGGTCCTCGCCGCCCTCGACGGGGTGACCGACCCCGAACTCGACGAGTCGGTCGTCGAACTGGAGTACGTCCAGTCCGTCGAGGTGGCCCTCCCCCGAATCCGGGTCGCGTTCCGCCTCCCGACGGCGTGGTGTTCGCCCGCCTTCGCGTGGATGATGGCCAGCGACATGCGCGCGGCCTGCGAGTCGCTCGACGGCTGTGAGCGGGCCCGAGTTCGCCTCACGGACCACCTCCACGGCGAGGAGATAACCGAGGGAGTCAACGCGGGCCGGGCGTTCGAGGACGTCTTCGAGGACGCCACCGAAGGGGTCGAGGCCGTCCGCGAGGTCCTCGACGGGAAGGCGCGCCTCAAGCGCCAGTACGACGCGGCCGAGGCGCTCCTCGATTCGGGCTGTGACCCCGAACAGCTCGCGACCTTACGGAGGGGCGACGTGACGCCGACCGGCGACGGTCGGGTCGCGGTCTGTCTCGACGGACTGGCGGTGTTCGCAGACGGGGAACCGGTCGAACACTACATCGAGAAGGCGGTCGAGGTGGGCGTCGCCACCGACCCCGACCACCGCCTGTTCGCCACGCCCGAGGGCACGGACATCGACCCCGACGCCTTCGAACTCGTCCACCGACGGGCGCGACTGGCGAAGACGAACATGAGCGGGCAGGGGGCGGTCTGTGACGGTCTGCGCCGGTCGCGCTACGGCGAGGACGACGGCGGGGAGGGCCTCACGGGCGACTGAACACGGCTCCCCCGTTATTCGTCTTTCCACTTGATGGAACAGCCACGCGAGGGCTTCGCCTCGCGTTCGACCGGCCCGCCCGAGAGGACGGTGTCGATGACCTCGCGCATCTCGAAGCCGGGTTCGCCGGAGGGGTCCTCGTCGGGGTTCGTCGCGTCGTCCAGTCGCCCGTGGTACTCCAGCAGGAACGACCCGTCCTCGACGGAGAACAGGAACGGGTCGGGCGTGCAGACGGCCCCGTACGTGCGGGCGACCTCCTGTGACTCGTCGCGGAGGTAGGCGTCGTAGTCGATGGTGCCGTCCGCGACGAGTTCTTTCATCTGGTCGAAGGAGTCGTCGGGGTACTCCTCGGCGTCGTTGGGGTTGATGCCGACCACCGCGACCTCGTCGTAGTCCGCCGCGATGGCGTTCAGCGTCTCGAACTTCGCCTTCGCGTACGGGCAGTGGTTGCACGTGAACACCAGCAGGAGCGCCTCGTGGTCCGCGAAGTCGCCCAGTGCGTGTTCCGCGTCGTCGGTCCCGGGCAGTCGGAAGTCGGGCGCGACGTCGCCGCGTTCCAGCGTCTGCTCGGATTCTTTCATGACCATGAGGGGCCTTGGAGCGCCGACGAAAAGGGCCTTTCCCGCGTCCGGCCCCACTCAGTCGTCGGCCGCGGCGGTCCCCCCGACCAGCGACTCGGGCGGGACGCTCGCGTGGCGGACGATGGCGTCGAACGCCTCGGTCGCGCGCCGGTCGCCGCTCGTGATGCCCCGCGCGTCCCCCCGCCCGAACTGCTCGGCGACGAACTCGCGGGCGACGAGGGCGCGGCGGGCGTCCCCGCGTTCGGCGATGTCCTCGTCGGCCATCGCCAGCAGTTCGGCGGCCGTGAACACGTCGTAGACGTAGTTGGCGAGTTCCTTCGCCTGCAACTGGGCGTACTCGACGTCCTCGCTGGCGAGCGTCGCCATCGCGTCCTGCAGGTCGGCGAACTCCGCCTCGACCGTCTCGACGGCGTCCGCGAGGGCGGGGTGGTCCACCGAGTCGAGGCGCTCGCGCACCGCGGGGACGAACACCTCGTGGGCCGCCTCTCGGTCCAGCACCCGAAGGACGTCCAGCGAGAGGACGTTCGAGGTGCCCTCCCAGATGGGGAGCACCTGCGCGTCCCGGAGCATCCGCTCGGTGGTGAACCCGGAGACGTAGCCGTTCCCGCCCAGCACCTCGCAGGCGTAGGAGGCGGTGTCGACCACGTCGCGGGCGGTGCGGAGTTTGGCGATGGGGACGAGCAGGCGCATGAGGCGGAAGGCGTCCGAATCGTGTCTTTCCTCGGACCGTCGGTACTCGTCGAGCAGCCGACTCGCGGCGAAGACGAACGCGCAGGCCCCCTCGTAGCGGACGCTCGTGTCCGTCAGGTCGCGGCGCACCAGGGGATACTGGTCGATGGTGTCGCCGAACGCCTCGCGGTTCGCGGCGTGGACCTTCGATTCGAGGAGACAGCGACCCATGATGCCGACGGAGGCGGAGGCGTTCGACAGGCGCTCGAAGTTGAGCATCTCCGTCATCTGCCGGAAGCCGTTCTCGGGGTCGCCCACCAGATACCCGGTCGCGCCGCGCAGTTCCACCTCGCCGGTGGGAACCGAGAGCGTCCCGAGTTTGTCCTTCAGCCGGCGGTACAACTGGTCGTTGAGTTCGCCATCGATACTGTGAGGTACGAGGAACAGCGAGAGGCCCTTCGTCCCTTCGGGTGCGCCCTCGCGCCGGGCGAGCACGAGGGTCCCCTCGGCGTCGACGTTCGAGCAGAACCACTTCTCGCCGGTGAGGCGGTAGACGCCGTCCTCGTCGGTGGGTTCCGCGACGGTCTCGTTCGCGCCGACGTCGCTCCCACCCTGTTTCTCCGTGAGGAACATCGCGCCCTCGACGTACACCTCGGGGTCGTCGCTCGTGAGTCGCTCGAAGTACGACTCGAGGACGCCGCCGTCGCGTCCGAACTGGTCGAGGACGAGTGCCGCCCCGACGGTCATCGACGCCGGGCAGACGAACCCGGGGTCGGCGTACGAGAGGAGGGCCTCCATCGTGATGGCGTGTGTGAGACCCAGTGGTTCCTCGCGGTTCTCGGGCGCGTGGAACACGTCGTGGGCGAGGCCGTACTCGCAGTAGGTCGCCCGTTCGGTGTCGAGGAGCGCGGGGTGGTACTCGACGTGGTTCTGCACCTCGCCGTCCCGGTCGTAGGTGTCGAGTTCCGGCGGGTGGCGCTCGACGGTCTCCGAATTGTCGACGATTCGGGTCCCCGTCTCGGCCCCTAGCGAGTCGAGTCGGTCGTCGGCCCACGAGAACTCCCCGTCGGGGTACGCGCGGCGAGCGGCCGCCCGGAGGGTCCGGTCCAGCGACCAGTAGTTGCAGTCCCGGCCCGCCTCCAACGTACCGTAGTCGATGGGGTCACGTGACATGTCACCGCATTTCGCGACGCGGGTCTTAGTTCCGCGGGAACAACGGACGACAACGTCGAAGTCGTTCACGGTTGACAAGAGGTTTACCGGTCGAGCGCCGAGGGCCGACGATGCCCTCCACGACACGACGCGCCCTCCTCGCGAGTGCCGCGAGCGGCGGTCTCCTGCTCGCGGGCTGTTCGACGTCCCCGCTCTCGGAGTCCGAGTCGGGACCGACCTACCAACTCGTCGTCCGGTCGTTCGACGGGACGCTGAGCGAGGCGGCGCTCTGGTCGCCGGGGTCCCCGTTCGACGACACCCGCGAGCGCGCGCTCGACACGCTCTTCGAGTCCGGGTCGGTCACCGCCACGGGGTACGAACCGGTCCCGGACGGGGTGTACGTCGAACGCGACGGGACCTACTACGAAGTCGCCACCGTCCTCACGGGTCGAGAGCGCGTGGAACGACCAGTCGTCCGGTTCGACGCGCTCCCAGAGGAAGAATCGGAGTCCGTCTCGGCGACGCGGGCCGAGTCTCTCCCCCGCGTCGACGAACGGGTGGCGAAGATACTCCACGTCCACGAGCGAAGCGGCGGGTCCCATCCGACCGACCTCCTCGACGACGGGGGCTACGTCCTCCGGTACCCCGCCGAGCGCGAGGGGGCGTACACCGCGTCGGACCCGGTCGAACGGGTCCGTATCCACGGCCGGGTCTACCGCGTGCGCGTCGCCACCGAGACGCTGGCAGAACCCGTCTACACGGCGCACGCCATCGAGGTAGCGGGGACGGAAGCCGCGTTCGCCGACGTCGCCACCGCCTCGATAGTCGACGAGACGGTCGACCCCGCGACGCTCCCCGAGGGGGCGCGCGACCTGTTCCGGCGTGCGCTGGCGGCGGACGGTGTCAAGGAGACGAGGCCGTTCTCCGACGCGTTCGCGGCGCTCCTCGACGTTCTGGGTCTCGGCGACGAGGCGACGAACGGCCGGCACGTCCTCTACGGCGGGGAGCCGTACCGGTACGCGCTGTACGTCAACGACTGATGGGCTACTCCACCTCCTCAACGCGCGCGTCCGCGGCGTTCGCCTTCACGCTCCTCAGTCCGGTCCGGGCGTCGGCCTTCCGCGAGTAGCCCTCGCCCGAGTCCGCGAGGATGTTCCCGTTGCGGTGGACGAGTCGCCAGCGCCACTCGCCGGCCTCGTCGCGGTAGAGTTCGAAGTGCGCGTCGCTCATACCCGGACGTCGTCGCCGGAGGGGATGACTCTTGGGCGCGGTGGCGTGGGGGTGCCCCGAGACGTTCAGTCGTCCCCGTCCCGACGCTCGTACGTCACGAACGCCAGTTCCCCCTCCTCCTCCCGCGCTACCTCCTTCCACGCCTCGCGGTCGAACGCGGGGAAGTGCGTGTCACCCTCCGGCGACTCGGGAATCGCCGTCAGGACGAGTCGGTCCGCACGCGGGAGGAACTGCTCGTACACGGTCGCCCCGCCGACCACGTAGACGGTGTCGCTCCCCGTCTTCGCCGCCAGTTCGAGGGCCGCCTCGACGGAGTCGGCGTGGACCGCCCCCGCGGGCAGGTCCAAGTCGCGGGTGCTGAGGACCACGTTCGTCCGGTCGGGAAGGGGACCGTCGATGGCGGCGACGATGCTCTCGTAGGTCCGCCGGCCCATGATTACGGGGAACCCCGTCGTCGTCTCCTTGAAGTGCGCGAGGTCGGCGGGGTAGTGCCACGGCATGTCGCCGTCCGCCCCGATGACGCCGTTCTCGGCGACGGCCGCGACGAGGACCACGTCCATCACTCCGCCACGGCGAACCGGATGCCCTCGGCCGCGTCGTACCCCGAGAGCGTGACGTCCTCGTAGGTCAACTCGTCGAGGGGTTTGTCCGCCACCTCGATGGTGGGCTTCTCGCGCGGTTCGCGCGACAACTGGGTCAACAGACCGGGGACGTGGTCGTAGTCCTCCTCGCCCTCGGCCTCGGCGGGGGCCGCCGATTCGACCCATTCGCGCACCGCGAGGTAGTCCTCTCGGTCCTCGACGTTCGCGAGGCGGGACTGGAGGTCCGGGAGGGCGTCGGCGTACCACTCGCCGCGCTCTCCCTGCCCGCAGTAGACGTGGGCGTCGACGACGGTGTGGGCGAACTCGCCCACCTCGAAGCCGGTCCGCTGGGCGATTGCGTGGGTGAGCAGGGAGTAGGCCGCGATGTTGAACGGAATCCCGAGGGCGATGTCGCCGGAGCGCTGGGTGAGGTGGCAGTTCAGGCGGTCGCCCTGCACGTTGAAGACGAACGTGTAGTGACAGGGCGGGAGGGTCGAGACGGTGGCGTTCGCGGGGTGCCACGCGTCGACGACGATGCGCCGCGAGTTGGGGTTCTCGCGGAGCGTGTCGAGGACGTACTGGATCTGGTCGAAGGTGCGTTCGTCCTCGTTCAGCCAGCGGTGGGCGTCGTCGGGCCACGTCTCGCCGGGCAGGCCCGACTCGGGGACCGGGTAGCGCCGCCAGAACCGCCCGTAGGCGGTGTCGAGGTGGCCCTCCTCGTCGGCCCACGCGTCCCAGATGCCGGTCTCCTCGCGGAGCGTCCGGATGTGCTCCTCCCCGGAGAGGTACCAGAGCAGTTCGTGGACCATGGAGTCCCAGCGAAAGCCCGAGAGGTCCTTCGTCGTCAGGAGGGGGAAGCCCTCCTGGAGGTCCACCCGGTAGTGCTGGCTGAACGACGAGACGGTGTCCACCCCGGTCCGGTTCGGCTTGTGCGTCCCGGTCCGGAGGGTGTCGGCGACGAGGTCGAGATACTGGTGCATGTGCCCGAGGTCTATCGGACCTCGGGCGAGCGCGGAATAAGAGGTTGCCGAACCAGTCGCCCCGCCACCACGTTGATACTCTCTCCCACGGAGGGTCCCGTATGACCTACCAGAAGGCGGGTATCGACGACGTCGACTCGGTGGTAGACGAGGAGTGGGGCGGGATGTGGTTCCTGCGCGACGCCCTCGGCTGTGAGACGGTCGGGCTCACGATACTGGAACTCGAACCCGGTGGGAAGAGCAAGGAACACGACCACGCCGACAGCGACCACGAGGAGGTGTACCTCGTCGCGGAGGGCGAGGTGGAGGTTGACTGCGACGGCGAGACGGTCACCCTCCGGGAGAACGAGGCCCTCCGCCTCTCGCCCGACCAGCGCCGACAGATACACAACCGAAGCGACGAGCGCGTGAAACTCGTGTTGGCCGGCGCGCCCTGAGTTCCGACGGGCCGGACTCGCGGGCCGAACGCTCTTCTGCCTGTCCCACGTCGGTCGGGACGACTGATGAGCACCGCCCAGGGCGAACGTCGGGACTTCCTCGCGTTCTACCGCGACTACGCACGGACGGGTATCCACGCCGCCACGACGGCCGCACTGACGGCCTTCGGTCTCCTCTCGACGGTCCACCCGGGGTTCATCGCGGTCGCTATCGCCGCCTACGTCCTCCCGCTGGTCTACTTCTACCTCAGCGACGACGGGCCGAGCGAGGCCGAGAGCGACGCGGGCCACGAGGCCGACGGCAGTACCGACACTGCCCCCTGGAGCGGGAGCGACCGGGCCGGGGACACCGCCGACGACCGTGGAGGCCACGGCGACGCGTCGGGGGGGACCGCGACGGGCGGTGACGGCGACGCGGACGCCGACAGCGACGGTGATACGGACACGGACGGCGATTCGGACACCGACACCGACACCGACTCCGACAACGCGTCGTCAGGCGAGTGGACGCCCGCGAGCGTCCCCTCCGACGCGACGCTCCACGCCGTCGCCGAGGCCGCGGACGGCCCCTACGCCGCCGGGGCGGACGGCGTCGTCCTCGCGCGACGGGGGACCGACTGGGAGGTGGTCGTTGAGTCGGGACCCGCCGCCGAGTCGAAGACCCTGCGCGGGTGTGCCGCCACGGACGACGACGAGGCGGTGTGGGTAGCGGGCGACGGCGGCGCGGTCGGCCGGTGGGGCGTCGAGGACGGCCGGATGGCCGACCACTCCGCGCCCGACGACGAGACGGGGACGTGGACCGACGTCGCCGTCACGGGCGGGGCGGGGTCGGAACACGTCTACCTCGTGAACGGCTCCGGCGCGGTGCTCCGGGGGCGCTACGTGGAACGGGAGATGACGTGGGACTCGCCGACCAAACCGGGGAGCGGGTCGAGTCTCTCCGCCGTCGAGTTCGCGGACGAGGTGGGGTACGCCTGTGACACGAACGCGACGGTCTTCCGGACGGAGGACGCGGGCGACAGCTACGACGTGCTGGGCGTCGAGGACGCCGGGTCGGGGTTCTCCGACGTGGCGGCGAGTGGCGAGACAGTCGTCGTGACCGACGACGAGGGGGGTGTGACGCGCTACGACGGGTCGGTCTGGACGCCGCGCCCGGTCGCGGACGGCCCCCTCACGGCGGTCGACCTGCACGGCGGACGGGGACTGGCCTGCGGCGAGGACGGTGCCCTGTACGAACTCGACGGCACCGACTGGGGGGCGCGGTCGGTCTTCTCCGACGCGACACTCCGCGACGTCCTCGCCTCGGGCGACCTCGCGGTCGGCGACGACGGGACCGTCCTCCACCGGGACTGAGCCGCCGGAGTGCCGACCGTGGGGCTTCTTGACGGGTCCCGCCGAACGCCCGGTATGTACCTGGCGGAGCACACGTGGGAGGAGTTGGGCGACTACTTCGCGGAGCACTCACTGGCGCTCGTGCCGACGGGGAGCACCGAACAGCACGGCCCGCACCTCCCCGAGGCCACCGACCACCTCATCGCCGAGGCGTACGCCCGCGAGGCCGCCGAACGGACGGGCTTCCTCTGTACCCCGACGGTGAACGTCGGTGTCAGCCCCCACCACCGCCAGTTTCACGGGACGATGTGGGTCGACGCGCCAGTCTTCCGCGACTACATGGAGTCGCTGGCGCGCAATCTCACCTACCACGGCGTCGACCGCATCGTGTTCGTCAACGCCCACGGTGGGAACATCCAGCACCTCCGGGAGGTGGGCCGCCGCCTGCGCGACGCGGGCGACGCCTACGCCGTCGAGTGGATGTGGGACGAGTCCATCCCGGACCTCGTGAACGACCTGTTCGTCCAGAACGGCCCCCACGGCGGGCCGAAGGAGACGGCGATGATCCAGTACCTCCGGCCCGAACTCGTCCGCGAGGACCGCCTCGAAGCGGCGCGAGACGGCGGCGTCGCCTCCGTCGAGGACGCCGGCACCGTCATCCACGGCTCGCGGACGTTCTACGACGCCATCGACAACACGGGCAACGGCGTCCTCGGCGACCAGACGGACGCCACCGCCGAGAAGGGCGAGGAACTGTTCGAGGCCGCGACCGACCAGCTCGTCCAGCTCTGCGAGTGGCTCGACGCGCAGGACCGCGAGGACCTGATGGCGAAGCCCCACGTCTGAGCCGGACACGAGGAGGCTACTCTCGGAAAGGGACTGGTGAAGTAACACCTTAGTCCTCTCACGGGGTTGAATAGTACAGCTATGGGTACGATGGCGGAGGTGTGCATCCCGGCGGACGAGTTCGCGTTACACCAGACGTTCCTCGACGCGCCCGATGCGCACCTCGACGTCCAGCGAGTCGTCGCGCACGGCCCGGACCGCGTCATGCCGTTCCTCTGGGCGACGGCCGACGACTTCGACGCGCTCGACCAGGCTCTCGACGCCGACCCGTCCGTCGAGGACGTCACACACGTCTCCGAGTTCGAGGACGAACGGCTCTACCGAATGGCGTGGGTCGACCGCATCGAACTGGTCTCTCACGCGCTCCTCGAGGAGGACGCGACCGTGTTCGAGGCCGCCGGTTCCCACGACGAGTGGCACCTCAGGCTCTTCTTCCCCGAACGCGAGGGCCTCTCTCGGACCCACGACATCGCGGAGGAAGGGGGCCTCACCCTGCACGTGGAGAAAGTCTACGAGTTGAACGAGGAGCGCCGGGACCGCTACGGCCTGACCGACCCGCAACACGAGACGCTCGTGGCGGCGTTCGAGAACGACTACTACGACTTCCCGCACGGCGTGACGACCGAGGACCTCGGCGAGCGCTTCGACATCTCCGCGCAGGCCGTCGCCGACCGACTGCGCCGGGGCCACGGCAACCTCGTCGAGGAGACGCTCATCGTCGGCCGAGGCGCGGACTTCGACGAGTAGCGCCGGAGTCGACACCCACAAACACCCGCTGGCCGTAGCCCCGCCCATGATCTACAACCTCGCGCAGGGCCAGCAGGTGTTCACGAGCAACGCCTTCCTCGTCACCGGCGAACGCACCGTCGTCGTGGACCCCGGCAACGACTTCGACGTGGTGAGCGCCATCCGGGAACACGTCGACGCCGTCGACGCCGTCGTCCTCACGCACACCCACCCCGACCACGTGGGCAACCTCGCCGCCGTCAAGGAGGCCTTCGGCGTCGAGGCGTGGGGCTTCGATACGAGTCAGGAGGGCGTCGACCACGCCATCGCCGACGGCGACACCATCCTGCTGGGCGACGACGAGTACCTCGCACTCCACACCCCCGGCCACAAGGACGACCACCTCTGTCTGTACGCCGCCGACCCCGGGGTGCTGTTCGCCGGCGACCTCGTCTTCGCGAACGGGAGTTTCGGGCGTACCGACCTCGAAGAGGGCCACCGCCCGACGCTCGTCGAGAGCATCGACTCCCTGAAGGGGGCGGTGAGCGAGGACCTCCGCGAGATGCACACCGGCCACGGGCCGAGCATCACGACGAACCCGTACCACGACATCGACCTCGCGAGCAAAGCGGCACGGATGGGCTGACCGGGCGAACCCTCAAGTGCGAGAACGGGACCACCCGCCCCATGACCTGACGACCCGCCCCGGGGTCGGTCGTGGTCGGTCCGCGAGGACGGCCACGCCGCGGGTGCGCGACGGACCGCCCCGGGACCGAACCAGTCGCCTGTTCGCTACGACTCGCCACGTTCCCCCACGCCACAGTTCCGAGCGGTGACGCCGCTCCATCGCCGTCACCGCTGGCACGGTCGAACCGCTCGAACCACCCGCCGAGTTCCGCCAGTCGGTGGACCACCCGGTCGACGGTCGTCAGGTCGCAGAAGGCGTTCGTCGGAGTCTGCTCCATCGCGCGTCCCCTCGCTCCGGCAGCGTACGGTTTCGCGAACGGCCTAGTCCAGCGCGGTCGCCACCAGTGCCCGGTAGGCGTGGTCGTTCGCCTCGGCGATGGCCTCGGGGTCCGACCGGACCTCGTCCGGGAGCGGTGCGAGCGTCGCCCGCGCCGTCGGCTCGATGAGTTCGAGGACGTTCCCGACGCGGACTTCGAGACGTCCCTCGCGGGCGCTCCCGCTCGCGACCGAACAGGCGTTCGCGTAGCGCCCGCCGTCGTAGAGACGGACGCGCGTCGGTTCCACGACGGCGACGGCGTCGGGGACGAACTCGGTCAGCGGCCGGGCGATGTCGGCGTAGGACTCCACGACCACCCGGTCGGCCGCCTCGACCCGGTCGGCCATCGTGTCGAGCGCGGGTCGGTGGAGTCGCTCCATCACCGCGTTGTACTCGTGGAGCGACGCGACCGTGGTGGCATCGTCGAGCGGGAGGGCGTCGCTGGCGCGCTCGGGGAGGTCGCGCGTCCCGTTGACGACGTACTCGTGCCCCCCGTCGAGGGTGACGCGGTCACAGAGGACGGCCCGCCCCTCGCGCCCGAGCAAGCCCTTTCCTTCGCCGGGGGCGGGGGTCCAGAGGCGGTGGACGGGGTTGACGGCCTCGGGCGACTCGCCGGAGACGGCGGCGAGTCGGCGTGCGTCCTTCCCGTAGAGTCGCCCGGCGTCGACGGCCGCACGGTAGTCGTCGTAGTCGAACCAGTAGTCGTTGCCCGCACGCGGCTTGACCGCGAGCGAGTCGGTGTGTGCGGCGAGCCCGACGGCGAAGGTGGTCTTGCCGGCGTCGACGCGGTCCGCTCCGGCGACGAGGAGCCTCATGCGAGGCCGTAGTAGCCGGGTTCGTCGTCGGCGTCGGGTTCGGCGAAGACGAACGCCTCGGCGTTGACCATCATCCACGGGATGGCCCAGTCGAGCAGGACGTTCTCCGTCTCCGCGTCGAGTTCCCGGCCGGGGTCGAGTCCCTGCAGGAGTCGGGCCACCTCGTAGACGGTGTACATCGTCTCCTCGTCGAGCACTTCGTCTGGGTCGCGGAAGTCGAGCGGGCGGAACTGCTCGAAGTCGGCTTTCGGGCGCGGCATACGCCGCGATAGGGCGGACGGGGGCATTAAGTACCACGGAGCGACCGCGCCGGCGAACGAGGGACACTTTTATTCTCCCACATCATCGGGTAGGTATGACCGACAGCGGCGGACCGCTCCTCGGGCCATTTCGCGCCTTCGGCGGCGACGCCCTCCGGGACGTCTGGGTGTTCGACGGCGACACGGAGTCCTGTCTCTTCATCCGCGACGACGTCACCGACTACCTCGAGGGACACGACCCGGAGCCGTACATCGACAACGAGCGCTACGGCTACATCACGCGCGACACGTACGAGGACCTCACGTACGCCAGCTACGAGTACACGGTCCGCGGGCTCGACGAGTTTGTCCAGTTCCGCACGTTCCTCGACGACGACACCGGGACGCGCTTCGGCGTGCTGGCCAGCTTCGACGTCAGGAGGGTCGACGACCGGTTCGGCGACCTCTACGAGCGACTGGCGAGCGTCGGGGAGGACGTGACGTTCGCGTCGCTGGGCGACCAGTCGTAGCGCGCAAAAAAACGGGAAGGTTCGCCTGCTGACTCGACTTACTCGAAGTGCTCGACGGACTTCTGGTACTGCTCCTCGGCGCTGTCCCAGTTGACGACCTCGAAGAACGCGTCGATGAAGTCGCCGCGAGACGGACCGTAGTCGTAGTAGTACGAGTGCTCCCAGACGTCGAGCGCGAGGATGGGGTGACTGCCCCAGAGCGCACCCTGGTCGTGCTTGTCGACGACGAGGTTGCGCAGTTGCTTGGCGACGGGGTCGTAGACGAGCAGCGCCCAGCCACCGGCGGCCGAGGCAGCGGCCTCGAACTCGCCCTTCCAGCCCTCGTAGGAGCCGAAGTCCTCCTCGATGCGGTCGGCGAGTTCGCCCGACGGCTCACCACCGCCGTCCTGGGACATGTTCTCCCAGAACAGCGTGTGGAGATAGTGCCCACTGCCGTTGTGGGTCACGTTGCGCATCGCACCGCCCGAGGAGCCGAAGTCACCGGACTCGCGGTTCTCGGCGAGCGTCTTCTCCGCGCTCTCGAGGCCGTTCACGTAGCCCTGGTGGTGGGTGTCGTGATGCCACGTGAGTACCTGCTCGGAGAGGTGCGGTTCGAGCGCGTCGTAGTCGTACGGTAGCGGCGGCAGTTCGGGGTTGGAATGTTCGGACATAAGTTGTACCTCCACCGGGTAGTTGGTCGGACGCCTGAAAAAGATTGAGGAGGAGGCGGTTCGGTCCCCCGAACTCGATTTACGTTGGAATTTCGATACGTTTCCTCCGGTTCCTCCTCTCGCTACTCCTCCGGGTCTTCCCCGCGGGCGCGCTTGAACATCGCCAGCGCCTGCTCCCGCCGTTTCGAGGGGTCCACGATGGGCGCGGGGTAGTCGGGGGCGAGTTCCTCGCGGCGTTCGTCGCTCAGTTCGTGCCACGAGTGGACGTCCTCGGGGTCGACATCGGCGAGTTCGGGGACGTACCGCTTGATGTACTCGGCGTCCGGGTCGTGGTCCTCGCCCTGCGTCGTCGGGTTGAAGATGCGGAAGTAGGGTTGGGCGTCGGTCCCGGTGGAGGCGGCCCACTGCCACCCGCCGTTGTCGTTGGCGGTGTCGTGGTCGGTGAGATGCTCGCGGAAGTGGTCGTACCCCTCGCGCCAGTCGAGCATGAGGTCCTTCGTGAGGAAGGAGGCGACGACCATCCGGAGGCGGTTGTGCACGAACGCCTCCTCGCGCAGTTGGCGCATCCCTGCGTCGACGAAGGGGTAGCCCGTCTCGCCGTCTTTCCACGCCCGCAACTCCTCGTCGTCCTCGCGCCAGTCGATTCCCTCCTCGTACTCCCGGTAGTTCTCCGTTACCACGCGCGGGTGGAAGTAGAGGACGTGGGTGTAGAACTCCCGCCACGCCAACTGGGACTGGAACTCCTCGACGGAGTCCTCGCTGTCGCCGTCGGGGGCGTCGTCCATCGCCCGTTCGGTGGCGGCGTACACCTCCCGGACGCCGACGGTGCCCCACTTGAGGTGTGCCGAGAGCCGCGAGGTACAGCGTTCCGCCGCCCGGTCGCGCTTCTCGGCGTAGTCGTAGATATCGGACTCGCAGAACGCCTCCAGACGCTCGCGGGCGGCCTCGTGGCCGGCGTCCTCGACGGTGGCCGCCGGTTGCTCGAACCCGAGGTCCTCGACGGACGGGAGGTCCTCGAACTCACCCGCCTCGGCGACGAGACGCCCGGATTCGGGCGGGTCGACCGGGGCGGCCTTCTCCCGGTCGCTCCACTTCTTCCAGAAGTAGGTGTACACCGAGTAGGGGTCGCCGTCGTTCGTCGTGATGGACCCCGGTTCGTGGTGGAGGGCGTCGTGGAACTGGCGGTGGTCCAGACCCGCTTCCGAGAGGGACTCGCGGACGGCCTCGTCGCGTTCCCGTGCCAGCCCCGAGTAGTCGTGGTTCCAGTACACGCCCTCGGCGTCGTGGGCCTCGGCGATTCTGGGTACGACCTCCGTCGGGTTCCCCCGCGCGAGCAAGAGGTCGCCGCCGCGGTCGCGGTACCACTCCCTGAGTCGCCCGAGGGCGTCCAGCATGTAGGCGACGCGCGGGGGGGCGGCGTGTGCCAGCACCGCGTCGTCGAAGACGAACACGGGGAGGACCTTCCCCTCGCTGGCGGCCTCGGCCAGCCCCACGTTGTCGTGTGCCCGCAGGTCGGCGCGGTGCCAGTGGAGCAACATGCCTCGTGGGAGGTCCGCGAGGGTCCTATAGGTCGGGATACCCGTATCCGTCTGCCGCACCTCTGGTCGGTATGTTCGACGCGTGTGAACGAGAGGTCCGGGGGTTCCACCGGTTCCTCGAGTCGTGGCTCGCGGGCGACTGTCCCGACACCGCAGCGCGGTTCGCCCGGACCGACGCGCTGGGTGCGCCCTTCGAACTCGTCTCGCCGGACGGCGGGCGTCGCGACCGGGAGACGCTCCTCGCTGACCTGCGGGCGGGCCACGGCAGTCTCCCCGGCCTCGCCATCGAGGTCCGGGACGTACGCTCCCGGGTGCAGACCGGTGACCTCGCGCTGATCACCTACGAGGAACACCAGCGTCGGGGGAGCGAGCGGACGGCCCGCCTGAGCAGTGCGCTGTTCGCCCCCGCCCCCGACGCGCCGGAGGGGGTGTCGTGGGTCCACCTCCACGAGACGTGGCTCCCGGACGGCGAAAACTCCCACGACGCGTAGTCTTATGTGAGCGTGGGTGCCACGGCGGCCATGGTCACCGACATGTTCGACCTGAGCGGGCGCGTCGCCGTCGTCACGGGCGGGAGCCGCGGCATCGGGCGGGCCATCGCACTCGGTCTCGCGGACGCCGGCGCGACAGTCGTCCCCACTGCCCGGAGCGCCGACGACGTGCAGGAGACGGTCGACCGCATCGAGGACGCGGGCGGGGAGGGCCTCGCCGAGACGGTGGACGTCGCCGACGTCGAGAGCGTCGAGTCGCTGTTCGACCGGGTGGGCGAGGAACTCGGCGGGGCGGACGTCGTTGTGAACAACGCGGGCATCAACCCCGGGAACGCGCTGGGGACGCCCGACCGGGTGGACCCGGAGGGCTTCGACACGGTGATGGACGTGAACCTGCGCGGGGCGTTCCTCTGTGCGCGGGCGGCGACCGAACACCTCCAGAAGGACGGCGGGTCCGTCGTCAACGTCGCCTCCGTGGGCGGCCTCGTCGGCCTCCCCCGCCAGCACCCCTACGTCGCCTCGAAACACGGGCTGGTGGGCATCACGAAGAGTCTCGCGCTCGACTGGGCCCCCGACGTCCGGGTGAACTGCCTCGCGCCGGGGTACGTCGCCACCGACCTCACGGAGGACCTCACGTCCGACGACGACCTGCGGGCGGCCATCCTCCGCCAGACGCCGCTGGACCGCTTCGCGGACCCCGAGGAGATCGCCGGTCCCGCCGTCTTCCTCGCCAGCGACGCGGCGAGTTACGTCACCGGGTCGGTACTCACCGCGGACGGCGGGTGGACGGCGCGCTAACGCCAATTATTGCTAGCACCCGACACTCTCTGGTAATATTTGCGTAAATTGCTACGTCGTCACGTGGTATCTTTCCTCAACATTTATGCCTGTTGTCTGGTAAGAACCGACGCGCAATGGTTAACGATGGAAACAGTCGCAGGGACGTGTCGAACGACGGGAACGAGTCTTCTGGACGGGGTGTGCGGCGGCGGGCCTTCCTCCGCGCCTCGGGTGCCGGCGTTGCGGGCGTCACACTCGCGGGCTGTGTGAGCACGGGCGGCGGAGACGGCGACGGCGGCAGTGACGGTAGCGGCAACGGTGGCGGTGACGGCAACACCACGGGGACGACGACCGGGTCCTCGGGCGGCGGGAGCCTCCCCAGTACGGTGAAGCTCGGCGTCCTCGCGCCCGAACCCTCCAACAACCCCATCGGAGCGTCCATCGCCAACGGGGCGAAACTCGCCGCGATGCAACTCAACGAGGAGGGGTCGGGGCCCGAGTTCGAAGTCGTCGTCAAGGACACGAAGGAGCAACCCGACACGGGCCGCTCGAAGTACCGGGAACTCACCATCGGCGAGGAGGTGGACATGACGACGGGCATCTTCACGAGCGAGGTGTTGCTCGCGGTCCTCGGCGATATCGCCGAGCAACAGACTGTCCACATGACCACCGGGGCGGCGACGCCGGAGGCGAGCTCTCGCGTCAACGAGAACTACGATCAGTACAAGTACCACTTCCGAACCGGTCCGCTCAACGCGTACCAACTGGGCGTGAACATGGTGGATTTCCTCACGGCGAAACAGCAGTCCCTCGGCTGGGAGTCCGTCGCCGTCCTCGTCGAGGACTACGAGTGGACGAAACCCGTCTCGAAGGCACTCGACGAGCGACTGGGCGACACGGGCGTCGAAATCGCCATGCGCCAGCGCTACGCCTCGGGCACGCAGAACTTCACGCCCATCTTCGACCAGGTGGAGAGTTCCGGCGCGGACGCCGCGTTCATCGCGATGGCTCACACCGGCACGCCCGCCGTCGTCTCGTGGGCACAGGAGCAGCGACCGTTCCACTTCGGCGGCATCCACGTCCCGATGCAACTGCCGCAGTACTACCAGTTGACCGACGGGGCCTGCAACTTCGGCGTCACGCAGAACTCCGCGACGCCCAAGAGCGAGGTGACCAAAAAGACGGTCCCGTTCGCCAACGCCTACAACGAGGAGTTCGGGAGCTACCCGGTGTACACCGGCTACATCACCTTCGACGCGGTCAAGCAGTACGCCGAGGTCATCAGCCAGGCCGGGAGCGTCGAGGCCGACCCGGTCATCCAGGGACTCGAAGGGTCCTCGTACACGGGGACGACGGGCACTGTCGAGTACTACCCGAAGGACGACGAGTTCGCCCACGACGTCGTCTACGCCGACGGGAAGGTCGACCCCGTCTACATGCAGTGGCAAGACGGCGACCAGGAGGTCATCTACCCGGACGCCCTCGCGACGGCGGACTACAAAGCCCCGTCGTGGCTGTAGATGTCCGGACTGCTCGTCCCGCTTCAGGCCGACGCTACCACGGTGCTGGTACAGATCGTCACCATCAGCGCCCTGTACGCGCTGGTGGCCCTCGGGTTCACCCTCATCTTCGGGGTCGGTGGCGTCCTGAACCTCGCGCACGGCGCGAACATCACCATTGGGGCGTTCGCCGCGTTCGTCGTCTCCTCCCAGTGGGGTCTGGGCGGCGTCGCGGGCCTGTTGGCGGCGTTCGTCGTCACGGGCGTTCTGAGCGGGGTCTACTACCTCGGACTCATCAAGCGTATTCAGGACGAACCCATCATGGTGATGATCATCACGCTCGTCACCGCCGTCGCCGTCGAGGAGGTCATCCGATTCATCTACGGCTCCCAGCCGAAGGTACTCCCCCTCGTCGACGGCCGGTTCATCATCGGAGGGTCGACCGTGACCTCCGCGACGCTGGTGGCGTTCGTCCTCTCGGCGCTACTCATCGCCGCCCTGTTCGCGTTCGTCAACTACACGCGACAGGGAAAGGCGCTGCTGGCGACGAGCATGACCCGGAAGGGCGCGGCACTGGTCGGCATCGAGGCCGACCGCATCAACCTGCTCGTCTGGGTCGCCGCGGGTGCACTCGCGGGCGTCGCCGGGGTGTTCCTCGGCGCGACACAGGGTGCCTCCTATGCGATGGGCCGCGGACCGCTAGTGCTCTCGTTCACCATCGTCGTCCTCGGCGGTATCGGCTCCATCCGAGGGAGCGTCCTCGGGGCGTTCATCGTGGGCACACTGGAGATTCTGACCGTCCAGTACATCGATTCGAGCCTCACGGGACTGACGCCGCTGCTGGTGCTGGTCGCCGTGTTGCTGCTCAGACCCGAGGGATTGTTCGGTCGCGAACTGGTGGAAGCATGACAACGACGCACACGAACGACGGGAGGTCCGTATGAGCGAGGACACCGCCTCGGAACGCGTCGCGGACGACCAGAGCGGGCGCTCGCTCCCGTCGATACCCGGCCGGTACGTCGCCGGCGTCGTCGGACTGCTCGTCCTCGCGGCTATGCCGGTGCTGGCGGACATGGAAATCGGCCTCGGCGTGCCGGGCGTGTTCGTCTTCACCGTCGACCAACTGTTCCTGCTCGACCTGACCGCCGCGCTGTACTTCGGCATGTTCGCGATGAGCTGGGACACCGTCTCGGGGTACACCGGGCAGATATCGTTCGGCCACGGCCTGTTCTTCGCCGTCGGCGGCTACACGTCGGCGCTGTTGAACCTCGGCTTCGGCATCGACCCACTGCTGTCGATACCGGTGGGAATCGTGCTCGCGGCCGTCGCGGGAATCCTCATCGGCGTGCCAGCCCTGCGGCTGCGCGGGCCGTACCTCTCGCTGGTGACGCTGGTCGCGCCGCTCATCCTGCTCCAGTTGTTCATCTTCCGGAGCGACGTGTTCGGCGGCGAACTCGGCCTGCGCGATCCCGAACCGTTCCTCGGCTTCGGCGTCTCGCAGGCGAGCACGGTGTTCTACATCGCACTCGCCCTGTTCGTCCTCATCATGGCGCTGTTGCTCCTCGTGACACGGTCGGATGCCGGGCGAGTGTTCACAGCCATCCGCGAGGACGAGGACGCCGTGGCGAGCGTCGGGCTGAACCCGGCGAAGTTCAAGATATTCGCGTTCGTCCTCAGCGCGGCCGTCGGCGGCCTCGCGGGGGCGATGTACGTCCACACTCCCATCGGCGGGCCGACGCCGTCGGAACTGTTCTCGACGACGGTCAACGTCGAGGTCATCATCGCAGCCGTCCTCGGCGGGATGGGCACCATCGTCGGTGCCGCCATCGGGGGTATCTTCGTCGGCCTCGTCCCGATTCTGCTGGACGAGGTGGGGGTCGTCATCCCCGTCCTCGGCGTGCCCGTCGGCGAGATAGACTTCCTGCTGTTCGCCGTCATCACGCTGTTCTTACTGTTCGTCCTGCCGGGGGGAATCCTGCGGAGCGTGCTCAACGCGGGCAGTCGGGTCCGCGGCTGGCGGCGCGGCGACGAGGTGGCGACCGACGGCGGCCGCCCCGAACGCGTCGTGACGCGCGTCGCCCGTCGCTGGTACGACGGCCTGCGGGAGGAGGGAGGTGACGACGATGAGTAGCGAGCCACGACAGCCCGAAACTGCGGGCACCGACGGTACGGAGTCGTACGGCCCTGACGACGGGGTGCTGGTCGTCGACAACCTGCGAAAGGAGTTCGGCGGTCTCGTCGCGGTGGAGGACTTCTCCTTCGCCGTCGCCGAACAGGAGATTCTCGGGTTTATCGGCCCGAACGGGGCCGGGAAGTCCACGACGTTCAACTGCGTGACGGGCTTCTACGAACCGACCGGCGGGACCGTCTGGTACCACGGCGAGGACGTCACCGGGCGGCCGTCCTACGAGATGGTCAACAAGGGCCTCGCCCGGACGTTCCAGCACTTCCGGCCGCTCCACGACCGCTCGGTGGTCGACAACGTCGCACTGGGGCTCGTCCCGGACAAACTGTTCTCGTTCGGCGGGTTGCGCGGCGAGACGCGCGAACGTGCCGCACAGCTCTGTGAACGCGTCGGCCTCGGTGATGACTTACACCGGACGCCGGACGAACTGCCCCACGCGGGGCTGTTGCGCCTCGAACTGGGGCGCGCACTGGCGACCGACCCATCGCTGTTGCTCGTCGACGAGCCGTTTGCGGGGCTGGCGGGGAGCGAAGTCGAGAGCGTCTCGAACCTCCTACGTGAACTCCGCGAGGAGGGGCTGACGCTCGTCGTCGTCGACCACAACATGCGCGGTCTGCTGTCGCTTATCGACCGCGCGGTGGTCATCAACTTCGGCTCGAAACTCGCCGAGGGGACGCCCGACGAGATACGCAACGATCCGGAGGTTCAGCGTGCGTACCTCGGGGGTGACCTGTGAACGCCCCCTTCGGCGTCGCGTCGGTGCTCGCTAGTGCGAGCGACGAGACGACCACGACCGGGACTGACGCGGCCGCGGGCGGCGACCGACTGCTGGCCGTCGAGGACTGTTCGGTCTCCTACGGGAAGGTGGCGGCACTCCGTGGCGTCGATATCCACGTAGACAGCGGGGAGTTCGTCGCCGCCATCGGCCCGAACGGGGCCGGGAAGTCGACGCTCTGTAACACCGTTTCCGGGTTCCGGGAGTACGGCGGGTCCGTCCAGTACCGCGGCGACGAGGTGCGCGGGCAGCGTCCGCGCCAACTCGTCCAGAACGGCCTCGTCCACTGTACGGAGTCCCGTGACCTGTTCGGACACATGTCCGTCGAGGACAACCTCAAACTGGGGGCCTACCGCGCTCAGACGGACGCCGACGAGCGACTCCGGTTCGTCTACGACCTGTTCCCGGCGCTCGAAGAGCGGACGGAACAGGACGCCCGGACGATGAGCGGGGGCGAACAGCAGATGCTCGCCATCGGGCGAGCGCTGATGGGCGACCCGGACCTCCTCGTCCTCGACGAACCGACGCTCGGTCTCGCGCCGGTCATCCTCGAGGACATCTCCGAGGGTATCGACGAGATACGCGAGTCGGGGGTCACCATCCTGCTCTGCGAGCAGAACGTGACCTTCGCGATGAAGCACGCCGACCGCATCTACCTGCTGGAGCAGGGCGATGTCGTCCGCGAGGGGACGCCCGAAGACCTCCGCGACGACGACTACATCCGCGAATCGTACCTCGGCGGGTAGCTGAGTCGGAACGGAAACGCTCATCACTCCTTCGTGGCTGATTTTCGCACGCATGGTCAACCTCGTTTCCGACGTCGCAGAGACCGCCGCGGAGTTCCCCGACCGGACGGCCATCGGGTTCCGCGGCGAGCAGGTGAGTTACGAACAGTTCTGGAGTGAGGCAGGACGGTTCGCCGCCGCCCTCGACGAACGGGGCGTCGGCGCGGGCGACCGGGTCGGCATCTACCTCCCGAACCTCCCGCAGTTCGTCACGGCGTTCCACGGGACGCTCCGGGCGGGCGGCATCGTCGTCCCGATGAACCCGCAGTACAAGGCCCGCGAGATATCCCACCTTCTCTCTGACAGCGGGGCGGCGGTCGTCGTCACCCTCGCGGACCTCGTGCCCGTCGTCAACGAGGTGGTCGAGGAGACGGACGTCGAACACGTCGTGAGCGTCGGTGGCGAAGCGGAGGGGGCCACCTCCTTCGACGCGTTCCTCGCGGACGACGAACTCGATGTCGTGGACCGCGACCCGGACGACGTGGCCTGCCAGCCCTACACCTCGGGGACCACCGGCCAGCCGAAGGGCGTCCTCCTGACCCACGAGAACCTCGGGTCGAACGCCCGGTCGACGGGCGCACTGATGCCGGGCGGGTTCCGGGCGGACGACCGGATGCTCGGCGTCCTCCCCCTGTTCCACATCTACGGGATGACGGTGACGATGCTTGGGACGCTGTTCAACGGCGCGGCGTACTACCCCCTGCCCTCGTGGGACGCACAGGAGGCCGTCTCGCTCGTCGAGGAGGCGGACATCACCATCCTCCACGGCGTTCCCGCGATGTACAACGACCTCATCAACCAGCCCAACGTCGAGGAGTTCGACCTCTCATCGGTGCGGTTCGCCAACTCCGGGGGCAGTAGCCTCCCCATCGAGGTGATGCGCCGCTTCGAGGAACTGTTCAGCGTGGAACTGTTCGAGGGCTACGGCCTGACCGAGACCAGCCCCGTCACGCACGCCAACCGTCCCGACGACCGGCGCGCCGGGTCCATCGGCCGGCCCATCGACGGCGTCCAGTCGAAGATCGTCGACCACGAGTTCGAGGAGGTGCCGCCGGTCGAACGCGGCCCGGTCGACGAGGAGGAAGTGAACCTCGACGACATCACGGGTGAACTCGTCGTCGCCGGGCCGAACGTGATGAAGGGGTACTACGGTCTCCCCGAAGCGAACGAGGCCGCCTTCACCGAGGAGGACGGCACGCGCTGGTTCCACACGGGCGACGTGGGCTACCACGACGAGGACGGCTACTTCTACGTCGTGGACCGCGAGAAGCACATGATCAACACCGCAGGCTACAACGTCTACCCCCGCGAGGTGGAGGAACTGCTCTTCGAGCACCCCGACATCGCGGACGCCGCCGTCGTCGGCATCCCGGACGACCGCCGCGGCGAGACGGTCAAGACGTTCGTCGTCCCCGCGGACGCCGGTCCGTCGGACACCGACCTGACCGAGGAGGCGGTCCGCGAGTACTGTCTGGAGAACCTCGCGGAGTACAAGCACCCGCGCGAGGTGGCGTTCGTTGAGGAACTGCCCCGGACGACGACGGGGAAGGTCCAGAAGTTCGAGTTGCGAGATTCGGAGTGAGCGGTGACCGGAGGGAGCCGCGAACGAGAATCTCGGGACGGCGAGCGGGGAACGAACGTGACCCGCGAGTTGCGAGATTCGGAGTAGCGCGGGTCAGAGCGAACGAAGTGAGCGAGATCCGCGCTACGCGAGCGGCGAAGCCGCGAGCCAGCGTGCGAACGAACGTCCTCCGCCCCAACCTATTCGTCCGGTCGAACACACCGCCGAGCATGGGTCCCACGAACGAAGCCGACGTCGAACCCGTCGAACACGAGGGCGTGGAGGGGCGCTTCACGCAGAAGCAGTTGGGCGCGGCGGCGGGCGAGCGACTCGGCTGTAGCCTGTACGAACTCCCGCCGGGATGCCAGCCGTGGTCGTACCACTACCACGCGGCCAACGAGGAGGCGCTGTACGTCCTCTCGGGCGAGGGCACCGTCCGCCTCGACGGCGAGACGTACCGGGTTCGGGAGGGCGACTACGTGGCCTGTCCGGCCGACGAGTCGGGCGCGCACTGCGTCGTCAACGACTCCGACGACCCCCTACGATACCTCGCCGTCTCGACGATGCGCGACCCGGACGTAACGATGCACCCCGACATCGGGAAGGTGGGCGTCTACGTCGGGTCGCCGCCCGGCAGCGAGGCCGAGCGGGCGTTCTCGGAGTTCTTCGACACCGAAGATCGGGAGTGAGGCAGGCGAACATATTTCACCCCACGCTCCGGTGTCCGATTCATGAGTGAGAGTACCACTGACGACGCCGTCCTCCTCGACATCGACGACGAGATTGCCACGATTACGCTCAACCGCCCGGACATGCGAAACGCCCTCACCCACGAGGTGTCGATGGCGCTCATCGACACCCTCGACGAGGTGGAGGAGAGCGACGCCCGCGCGCTGGTCGTGACGGGCGCTGGCGGGGCCTTCTCCGCCGGCGGCGACATCAACTCGATGACCGAGCGACTGAGCGGCGACATGCCGACCCACGAGGCGGTCCGGCACATCCGGCAAGCGACGAGTCGCGCCATCGCCCGCGTGGCGACGTTCTACCTGCCGACGTTCGCCAAGATAGACGGCGTCGCCTTCGGCGCGGGCGCGAACCTCGCGCTGGCCTGCGACATCCAGCTGGCGAGCGCGGACTCGAAGATATCGTTCGGGTTCAAGCAGGTCGGTCTCGCCGTGGACACGGGCACGTCGTACTTCCTCCCGCGAATCGTGGGGATGAACACCGCGAAGGAACTCGTCTTCACGGGCGAACTCGTCGACGCCGACCGGGCGGAGGACCTCGGCCTGTTCAACCGCGTCTACGACGACATCGGCGAGGCAGACGAGTTCATCGGCGAGATAGCGAACGGGCCGACGGTGGCGCTGGCCCACTCGAAGGAGACGCTCGCGCAGGGCTTCGAGCAGTCGCTCGACCAGGCGATGACCCGCGAGGCACAGCACCAGGCGGCCGTCTTCGAGACGCACGACCACCGCGAGGGCGCGGAGGCGTTCATGGGCAAGCGCGAACCGGAGTTCGAGGGCCGATAGGGCGAACACGGGAACGCGCCGAGCGACCCCGCGACCCGCGCAACGTTCTTGTTCGTTGGCACCAACCCTCTAGGGTTATGCAGCACGACGCGACCGCACCCCACCAGTTGGACCGCTCGGCGCGCCCGTTCCGGTACTACCGCAACGCGGTCGAGCGACACTGGGACCCCGCGGACATCGACCTCTCGACGGACGCCGAGCGACTGCTCGACGTCGAGGAAGAAGTCTTCGACGGCCTCCGTGCCGCCGTCGCGAAGTTCGGCGCGGGCGAACTCGCAGTGACGACGGACCTCGCACCGCTGGGGGTCGTCCTCGACGACCCCGAATCACAGCTGTTCGTCACCACCCAACTGTACGAGGAGGCCAAGCACACCGACTTCTTCGACCGCTACTGGCGCGAGGTCGTTCATCGAGTCGAGGACGAACGCGGGATGGCGCCCACCTCGCCGAACGACGGGCGGTGGTTCAACGAGGCGTACGACGAACTGTTCGCGCGCAACGAGGCGGCGATGGCGCGTCTGCTGTCGGAGGACACCCCCGAGACGCGGGCGCAGGCGTTCTGTCACTACCACCTCGTGGTGGAGGGCATCCTCGCGCAGACGGGCTACTACGGCCTCCAGCGGGCCTACGGCGGCGAGACGGAGGGACTACCACGCCTCCCGGGACTCGTCGAGGGGCTCGACTTCATCCGGCGCGACGAGGGGCGACACGTCGGCTTCGGGATGGCGCAGTTGAAGGAGTTGCTCGCGGCGGGCGTCGACCCGGCCCTCCTCCACGAGACGGTGGGCGAACTCCTCCCCCTCGTCGACGGCATCACGACCGACCGACTGGACGAGGAGCGACCGGGCCCCTCCGCCGACGACCTGCGGACGTACGCGGCGGGCAAGCACACCCAGCGCATGAAGCAGATAACGGTCCCGACGGAGCCGATTCCGGACGTCGACGCGCTGACGAGTCTGGAGAGCGACTGACCAGAGACGGCCCCGTGGGGTTACTGTTGTTTGCCTCCATCCGGAGACTACTTTTCGGTGGAAACCAAGGCCCGGGTATGGCGTTCCAGCTGACGGCAGAACAGGAGGCGATTCGCGACGCCGTTCGAGAGTTCGGCGAGAACGAGATCACCCCCGTCGCGCGCGAGCACGACGAGGAGAAGAAGTATCCCGCGGACCTGCGCAAGAAGGCCGCACAGTACGACCTCGTCGCGCCGACCATCGAGGAGGAGTACGGCGGCGCTGGCATGAGCCTGCTCGAAGGCATCATCGTGACGGAGGAACTCTGGCGCGCGGACCCCGGTATCGGGTCGGCCATCGGGAGCGCCGGCTTCGGCACCTCGATGATCCAGAAGTTCGGCGACGAGTGGATGAAAGAGGAGTGGCTGCCCGCCGTCGCGGCCGGCGATGCCGTCTCCTGCTCGTGCATCTCGGAGCCCGCCCACGGGTCGAACGTGGCGGGCATCGAGACGACCGCCGAGAAGGACGGTGACGACTACGTCATCAACGGGAACAAGATGTGGATCACCAACGGCACCGTCGCGGACGTCGGCGTCGTCATGGCCAAGACGACCCCCGACGCGGGCCGCAAGGGCATCTCGGCCATCCTCGTCCCCACGGACACCGAGGGCTTCGAGCCGTCGAAGATCGACAACAAACTCGGCATCCGCGCGAGCGACCTCGCCGAGATCACCCTCGACGACGTGCGTGTCCCGCAGGAGAACCTCATCGGCGAGGAGGACAAGGGCTTCTACCAGCTCATGAACTTCTTCGCCGGCGGACGCGCGAGCGTCGCTTCCCAGGCGGTCGGTGCCGCGCAGGGCGCCCTCGACGCCGCCATCGAGTACGCGGGCGAGCGCGACCAGTTCGGCCAGAAGATCGGCGAGTTCCAGGCCATCCAGCACAAACTCGCGGAGATGGCGACGAAGGTCGAGGCCGCCCGGTCGCTGACATACCGCGCGGCCGGCTACGCCGCGGAGGGCGACCGCGAACTCGGCATGAAGTACGCTAGCATGGCGAAGCTGTTCGCCTCCGAGCGGAGCGTCGAGGTGGCTGACGACGCCATCCAGGTGTTCGGCGGCTCTGGGTACGTCTCCGACTACCCCGTCGAGCGGTTCTACCGCGACGCGCGCATCACGAAGATCTACGAGGGGACCAGCGAGATCCAGAAGAACATCATCGCAGACCGCCTGCTCTGATGTCGAACACGGACACCGCACCGGACCACGAGGCGTGGAGCGACCGGCAGGAGGAGACGATGGTCTCCGTCGACGGCCACAACGTCTCGATGGCCTACCGGGACCGCGGGGAGGGCGACGCCGTCGTCTTCCTGCACGGCATCCCGACGTGGTCGTTCCTCTGGCGGCGCATCACGCCTCCCCTCGAATCGGAGTTCCGCACCGTCGTCCCGGACCTCATCGGCTACGGGACGAGCGCGTCCCACGACGGCTTCGACCGCTCCATCCGGGCACAGGAGGAGGCGCTCGCGGACCTCGTGGACGCCCTCTCGCTGGAGACGTTCTCCATCGTCGCCCACGACATCGGCGGCGGGGTGGCGCTCCGCTACGCGGCGCACAACCCCGAGCGAGTGGACAAACTCGTCCTCTCGAACGCCGTCTGTTACGACTCGTGGCCGGTCCAGTTCATCAGCGACCTCGGCCTGCCGAAGACGGCCGAGGTGGACCCCGAGGAGTTCGAGGCGAAACTCGACGGTGCGTTCGTGAAGGGCCTCCACGGCGACGAGGAGGACGTCGACCGCTCGTTCGTCGAGGGCATCAAGGCGCCGTGGCTGGCCGAGGACGGCCGGCGGGCGCTCGCGCGGGCCGCCGTCGCCACCAACACCAACCACACGACCGAGATAGACTACGAGGCCATCAACGCCGACGTGCTCTGTCTGTGGGGCGAGGACGACGTGATGCAACCCGTCGAGTACGGCGAGCGACTGGCTGAGGACCTCGACGGCGAGGTCCACCGCCTGTCGGACGCCTACCACTGGGTCGTCGAGGACCGCCCCGACGAGTACCGCGAGGTCTGTCGGGAGTTCCTGCTGGCGGAGTAGACCGTCGAGTCCTGTTTTTTCGGCAACGGTTCGACCGAAACAGGCAGGTGGACCCCCACACATGTCCCGCCCATGAGTACCACCAACACCGACCCCGAGAACGCTCCGGAGTGGGAGTTCAAGGAACGGGACGTCTACATCCTGCAGGAATTGTCGGACGACCCACAGCTCTCCTCGCGGGAACTGGCGCGCATCCTCGACGAGGAGTACGACATCGACGTCTCGCACGTCACGGTCAGCGAGTCCATCCGCGGGATGCGCGAACAGGGGGTGTTCCGCGAGGCCATCGTCCCCAACGAGGAGTACTTCATCTTCGGGATGTTCGAGTTCAAACTCGACCCCGAGCACTTCGACGAGACGTGGCGCGACGCCCTCGAAGCCATCCGCGGGTCGCCCAACACCCTGTTCATGTTCCTCTCGGACGGCGAGTACCAGTGGAAGTCCATCATGATGTTCCCGAACCGTCGCGCCGAGTCACGCTGGATCCACCAGTTCTACAAGGACCACGGGAAGTCCGTCCAGAACATCCGCAACAGTGTCGTCCACAACGTCCTGAAGTTCCGCACCGACCCGGAACTGCTCGGGACGCTCTACGAGGACTGACTGCCGGGACTGACCGCCGGGGGAGGGCTTTTGCGCGTCCCGCCCGAACAGTCCCGTATGGCTACCACTTCGCGCCTGAAGGGCGTCGACTCGCGGGTCGTCGCGGTCCTCGCCGCCACTGGTCTCTCCGTCGCCGGTCTCGGCACCGGTATCCTCCTCGTCGTCGTTGCGGCGCAGGTCCTCACCGCCGCGTCGGTCACCATCACGGAGACGCTGTCGCTCGTCCTCTCGCTCGTCCTCGTCCAGGGAGTCGGCGTTCTCCTCGTCGCGGCCATCTACTTCGCGGTCACCGACCGGTCGTTCGGGTTCGTCGGCCTGCGGACGCCGACGCTCGGCGACTTCGCGTGGGTCGGCGGCGGCTTCCTGCTCTCGGTGCTCGGCTACGTCGCCGTCGCCGTCGTGATGGCCTCGACCGGAACCCAGTCGGCCCAGAACGAGGTCGTCGGCATCGTCGAGGGGAACCCGGACCTGCTGCTGTGGCTCGTCCCCCTCTCCTTTCTCCTCATCGGCCCCGGCGAGGAACTGCTCTTCCGGGGCATCGTGCAGGGTCGCCTCCGCGAGGCGTTCGGCCCCGCTCTCGCCATCGGCGTGGCGACGTTCATCTTCGTCGCCCTCCACTACTTCTCGCTGTCGGGGAGCGCTACCCAGCGGCTGGTCTACATCACGGCGCTGGTCCCGCCGGCTCTCGTCTTCGCCGTCAGCTACGAGCGGACGAACAACATCCTCGTCCCCTCCCTCATCCACGGGGCGTACAACGCCCTCCAGTTCGGCCTGCTCTACGTCGCGCTGAAGTACGGTCCGGAACTGCAGGAGACGGCCGCCGGCCTGCTCTGAGTCCGAACTCGTCGGGAAGAACTTTTCCCCACCTGTCACGTATGCCCCGCCATGACTGACGTCATCGTGGTCGGCGGCGGACCGGCCGGACTGAGCGCGGCGCTGTTCGCCTCGAAGAACGGCCTCGACACCGTTTGTTTCGACACCGACGGGACGTGGATGCACAAGGCCCACCTGTTCAACTACCTCGGGGTCGGGTCCATCGGCGGCGACTCGTTCATGACCACCGCCCGCCAGCAGGCCGACGACTTCGGCGTCGACCGCAGGCAGGGCGAGGAGGTCACCGGGGTCGACCAGTCGGACGACGGCTTCACCGTCACGAGCGAGGGGAGCGAGGCGTCCGCGCCCTATCTCGTCCTCGCGACGGGCGCGAACCGTGACCTCGCCGAGTCGCTCGGCTGTGACTTCACCGACGAGGACGTCGTGGAGGTGGACGTGACGATGGAGACGAGCGTCGAGAACGCCTACGCGACGGGCGCGATGGTCCGCGCCGAGGAGTGGCAGGCGGTCATCTCGGCGGGCGACGGCGCGGCCGCCGCGCTGAACATCCTCACGAAGGAGAAGGGCGACCACTTCCACGACTTCGACACGCCCGGGGACGCAGACGAGATGTTCGGAGAGATGCGAGATTCGAGCGAGTAGCGCGGTTCGGAGGACGCGTAGCGTCCGAGAACCGCGGAGTGGCGAACGGCGACCGCAGGGGACCGTGACCCGGTCGGTATCGCTTTACCGACACTCCATCACCACGCGGTATGGACCTCCCCGACGGCTGGACCGCCGGAACCGTCCACCTGGGCGGTGTCGAACTCCGGTACTATCGTACCGGCGACGGCCCGCCGCTGGTCATGGCACACGGGTTCTACGAGAACGGGCGATGCTGGGAACGACTGGTGTCCGACCTCGCCACCGACTACGACGTGGTGACGTACGACGCCCGCGGCCACGGCCGGTCGGACGCGCCGGCGTCGGGGTACGACGTTGGGAGCCGCATCGCGGACCTCGTCGGGCTCGTCGAGGCCCTGTCGCTCGCCGACCCGATTCTGCTCGGCCACTCGATGGGTGGGTCGACCGCCGCGTGGACTGCGGCGACCCACCCCGACCTCCCGCGTGCACTGGTCCTCGAAGACCCCGCCGGGATGTACGGCGACCCGGAGTTGGGACCCGCAGAGCGGGCGCGGTTCGTCCGCGAGACCCTCCGTGAGTGGGCCGACGAGTCGACAGTGGAAGAGTCGTCCACAAACGACACCGCCGACGAGGCCGGGTGGGAACGGCGGGTCGCCGTCGCGAACGCCGAGTGCAGTCCGGAAATCGCCGAAATCGCACGCGAGGGCTACCCCCTCCTGGGGGACGCGTTCGAGCGAATCACCTGCCCGACGCTCGTCCTGAAGGCCGACGCCGACACCGAGCGGAGGGTGACGGACCTCGACATCGCCGACGCACTCGGGGACGGACGACTCGTCCACGTCCCCGGCGCGGGCCACGGTGTGTTCCGGAGCGAGTACGACGCCGCGTTCGCCGAGATGCGCGCGTTTCTCCGGCGGGTGTGCGTCGTCGAGACGGAAGAAGGGCGACGCGGAGTGGGGCGCCGACTCAGACCACCAGCGACCGCAACTGACAGGAGAGGACGACGTCGTCGTCCTGATTCAGCACCTCGGCGTCGTAGGTGATGACGCCGTTCCCCACCGGGTGGTCGCGTTCGGTCTTCTCCACGACTTCGAGTTCGACGTGGACCGTGTCGCCGACGAACGTGGGCGCGCGGAACCGGAGGCGGTCGACGCCGTAGAAGGCGACGACGGCGTCGCGTTCCGCCTCGCTTCTGGACTGCCAGAGCAGACCCGTCATGACCGAGAAGACGAGCGCGCCGTGGGCGATTCGCTCGCCGAAGTCCGACTCGGCCATCGCCTCGGCGTCGGTGTGGAGGTGGTTGAAGTCGCCGCTGACGCCCGCGAAGTTCTCCACCGTCGCCCCCGTGATGGTCCGGCCCTGCGTGGTGACGGTCATTCCCACCTCGCAGTCCGCGAAGTAGCTGTAGTCACTCTCTCCGGTGGCGTCGTCGGCGCTCACGCCGAGTCACCCCGGAACAGGCGGTAGGTTGTCCCCCCCGTCGCGACCACCTTCCGGTCGCCGTCGGGGGCGACGCTCGTCACCTCGCACTCGGTGACGCCTACCGACGTGCCCGCGCGGACGACGTGCGCCTCGGCGCGCAGGTCGGCCGTCGCCGGCCGGACGTAGCGCACGTTCATGTCCGTCGTCGTCAGGCCCACGCCGGACCCGAACGTCGACCGGAGGGCGAACCCGCTGGCCGTGTCGATGAGTGCGGCCGTGACGCCGCCGTGCATCGAGTCGTTCGGGAGGTTGGTGAACGTCTCGTCGAACGGGACGGTCAGCACGGCGCGGCCCTCGCGGGCGGACTCGACGTCCAGTCCGAGCAACCCGAACAGGCCGTGCTGGGCGGCCTCCTCCCGCAGGCGGCGCTCGCGGGCCTCGACCGTCTCCTCGGCGTCGTCCTCGCGTCTCGAACTCGCGTCCGACTCGCCCATCTACCTGCCCTCGAACTCGGCGTCGCGTTTCTCCATGAACGCGCTGGTGCCCTCCTTCATGTCCTCGGTGGTGAGCAGGAGGCCGAACGCCTGGGACTCCAGTTCGAGGCCCGCCGAGAGGTCCTGGTCGCGACCGGCGTTCATCACTTGCTTCGCCTTCCCCAGTGCGATGGGCGCGCCGTGGACGAGGTCGTCGAGGAACTCCTCGACCGTGTCGTCGAACTCGCTCTCGGGGACGGCCCGGTTGATGAGACCCCACTCCTCTGCGGTCTCGGCGTCGATGCGGTTCCCGCGGAAGACGAGTTCCTTCGCGCGAGCGTCGGTGAGCATCCGCATCGCACGCTGGGTGCCGCCGCCGCCGGGGATGAGGCCGAGGTTGATTTCGGGGAAGCCGAACTCCGAGTCCTCGGTGGCGATTCGCAGGTCGCAGGCGAGAGCGAGTTCGTGACCCCCGCCGAGACAGAAGCCCTGAATCTTCGCCAGCGTGGGCCGGGGGTACTCTGCGACGACCTCGAAGAACTCCGTGACGCCCGCCTCGTGCGGTTCCATCCCGGAGAAGCCGGTGATGTCCGCCCCGGCGGAGAACGCCCGGTCGCCGGTCCCCTCGAAGGTGACACAGCGCACGTCCTCGGTCGGCGTCGTCTCCAGCAGGTGGACCACCTCGTCCATCAGATCGCCGTTGAGCGCGTTCAGGCGTTCGGGACGGTCGAGTTCGACTTCGAGGAGGCCGTCCTCGTTCAGGTCGGCGTTGATGGTCGTGTAGTGGCGCTCGCCTCCCTCGCCGCCGTAGTTGTAGAAGCCCTCGCTGGCGTCCTCGCCGGTCTTGCCCGCCTCGACGAGGTCTTCGAGGTACGCGGCGGGGTCGTAGCGGTCCTCGCCGGTCGCCTCGTGGCGCTCGCGGAGCTTCTCGAGGACGGTGTCGAGGCCGAGCTTGTCTGCTCGGCGACACGGGCCCTCGGGGAAGCCGGCACCGAGGCGCATCCCGATGTCGATGGCCTCCGCGGTGGCGACGTCGTCCCCGATGAGCTTCGCCGCCTCGTTTATCATGCGTGCCTCGATACGCAACCAGTCGAACTCGCCGTCGGCGTCCTCCGGCTGGTAGTCCGCGCCGTCGCCCGACTCGTAGTCGTAGTAGCCCTTGCCGGTCTTCTGGCCGAGTTCCTCGGCGTCGACCTTCTCTTGGACGACGGGCGGGATGGGTTTCCCCGCCTCCTTGCGTACGCTGTAGCCGATGTCGATGCCCGTCAGGTCCGAGAGTTCGAACGGTCCCATCGGGTAACCCCGTTCGTGGACCATCGTGGCGTCGGCCTGCCGCACCGACGCCTCCTCGCCCGAGACCATCCACGCCGCCTCGTCGCCGAACGGGCCGAGCACGGAGTTGACGACGAAGCCGTTGACGTCCTTGCGGACGTAGATGGGCGTCTTGCCGATGGCCTCGACGAACGCGTAGGCCGTCTCCGCCGTCTCGTCCGCCGTTTCCGCGCCGTAGATGACCTCGACGAGGTCCATCTTCACGGGCGGGTTGAAGAAGTGCGTCCCGACGACGCTCTCGGGCCGGTCGGTGGCGCTCGCTATCTCGGTGATGGACAGCGAAGAGGTGTTCGTCGCGAGGATGGCCCCCTCGGGCGCGAGGTCGTCGAGCTCGCCGAAGATGTCCTTCTTCAGGCTCATCTGCTCGGGCGCGGCCTCGATGACGAGGTCGGCGTCGGAGACGGCCTCCCCGAGGTCGACCGCCGTCTCGATGCGGTTCAGGACCTCCTCGGGCGTCTGGTCGACGATGCCCTTCTCCGCGAGTTTCTCCAGCGACCACTTGATGGAGTCGTAGCCGTCGTCGACGTACTCCTGTTCGATGTCGCGCATCGTGACTTGGTAGCCCGCCAGCGCGACGACTTCCGTGATGCCGTGACCCATGCTCCCCGCACCGAGGACGGTGACGCGGTCGATGTCGTCTAGCTCCATGGGTCGAAGGCAGTCGCGGACGGCTTAATTCCACCGGGGGCGGTTACCATTGACCACCTTCCTCGCGACTGGGCGTACACTGGCAACTCAGTTCGAGAGTCGTCGAACAGCGTTAGCAACTGCCCGGGTCGTGACTCCCGATCAGGACACACCGTCCGACCGCCCCTCGCGTGGCGGGACGACCGTGACAGTCTCGGCATCGGTTGTATCTGGATGTCCGGATGGTCCCAGAGGAGCGTCCCGAGAGCGAAAGAGTCGCCGGGAAGGGTTAACTCGGTAACCGTTGGCATGGTTCTTGTATCTCCGGTCTGCCCTCGTGTCGGACGCTGATCGTCGTTCCCTATCGACGCTCTCCCGGGCAGAACAGTCCTGTCTCTCCCGCATCCCGAACGAACCGACCGCCGCCTTCCACCCCGACGCCCACCGGTCGGGACTGTCCGGTGAGCGGGTTCGAGTCGTCGCTCCGCGGCTCTCACTCATTGCGCTCGTCACCCCGACTCCCCGAGGCGGTGAGTGACCGACGGGAACGAACCGCCTCGAAACTCACGGGTCGTTCCACTCCCCGCTCGCCTTCCCGAGATTCTCGCTCGTTTCACTCGCTCGAATCCCGCAGCTTGAACTTCTGGACCTTCCCGCTCGGGTTCTTCGGCAGTTCCTCGACGAACTCGTACTCGCGCGGGCGCTTGAAGTCCGCCAGATCGTCCGATGCCAGCAGGAACTCGTCCAGTTCCTGTCCCGTCGTGTCGCCCACGACGTACGCCATCACCAGTTCGCCCCACTCGTCGTCCGGTTGGCCCACGACGGCGGCCTCGACCACGTCGGGGTGCGAGAACAGGACGTCCTCCACCTCCGTCGGGTAGATGTTCTCGCCGCCGGAGATGATCATGTCGTCCTTGCGGTCCACGACGAACAGGTAGCCGTCCTCGTCGCGGTAGCCGAGGTCGCCCGAGTAGTACCACGTCTTGCCGTCGGCCTCACGCAGGGACTCCGCGGTGGCGTCCGGCCGGTTCCAGTACTCGCGCATCGTACACGGCCCGGCGAACAGAATCTCCCCGATGTCGCCCTGTTCGACCGTCTGGTCGGGGGCGGCGTCGGGTTCGACGATGCGCATGTCGTGGTTGAGCGCCGGGAGGCCCGCCGACCCCTGCTTGCTCACCTGCTCGTCGGGGTGCTGGAACGTGCCGCAGGGGCCGATTTCGGTCATCCCGTAGGCCTGCAGGTAGTCTTCACAGAACTGCTCGCGGCAGGCGTCGAGGACGCGCTTGGGCATCGGTGCGGCGCCGTAGAACCCGATTTCGAGCGTGGAGGTGTCTGCGTCCACGTCGGGGGCGACCTGTGCCAGCGCGTTCCACGCCGTCGGCGCGGCGAACAACTGGGTCACGCCGTGTTCCTCGATGGCCTGCAGGACTGCGACGGGGTCGAACTCGTGGTGGACGACGCTCGTCGCGCCGACGTGCACCCGCGGGAAGAGGTTGGCGTGGAGTTCCGCGCAGTGATACAGGGGAAGCGCCGACAGACCCACCGCGTCCTTGCCGATGCCGCTCTCGGCCAGACAGACGAGGTTGTGCTCGACCATGTCGCGGTGTTCGTGGACGACGCCCTTCGGGCGGCCCGTCGTCCCCGAGGTGTAGATGAAGGCGTAGACGTCGTCCTCGGCGACGGTGACGTCGGGGCGCTCGGCGTCGCCCGATTCGAGGACGGCGTAGAAGTCGCGGGCGAACTCGGGGAGGTCGTTGCCGCCCGCCTCGCCCGGCGAGTCGGGGCCGTCGACGTAGAGGTACTCCTCGACGGTGTCGAGGTTTCCACGGGCGCCCTCGGTCGCCTCGCGGGTGTCCTCCTCGAAGACGAGGACGCTCGACTCGGCGTCGTCGAGGATGAACTCCACCTCGCCGGCGGGCAGGCGGTAGTTTAGCGGGTTGAACACCGCGCCGAGTTTCGCGCAGGCGTACACCGTCACGACGAGTTCCGACCCGTTGAACAGCATCGTGGAGACCCGGTCGCCCTTCCCGACGCCGAGGTCGGAGAGGGCGTTCGCCAGTCGATTGGCTCGCTCGTCGAACTCGCGGAACGTCCACCACTGGTCCTTGCGTGGGTAGACGAGGGCGTCGCGGTCGGGGTACTTCTCCGCGCTCAGTTCGAGGGTGTCCGCTATCGTGGGATGCATACACCTGACACGATACGCCGCGGGTTGTAGTTCTATCGCCGCCGCGGGTCCCACGTTCGAAACGTTGAAACGCGTTATGCGACACTGTCCGGTATGGAACTACGGGTCATCGAGAACGAGCCGACCGAACTCTCGATAGAGATCGCCGGCGAGGACCACACGTTCATGAACGTGCTGAAGGGGGCACTGCTGGAGACCGAGGGCGTCGCGGCCGCGACCTACGACATGAACCCCGAGCAGTCGGGCGGGCAGACGGACCCCATCCTCACCGTCAAGACCGAGGAGGGGACCGAACCGCTCGACGCACTCGCCGCCGCCGCGGGAAACGTCAAGGAGAAGGCGACCGACTTCCGCGACGCGTTCGAGGCCGCCGCGTAACCCCGCTCTCTCGCATCTCTCGTCTCCACACCGGACCCGGGAGCGGCGCGTCCCGCCTCACCCGACGGCCGCCTGTTCCCACGTCCCGTGGGTCGGACACCAGAACGTCTGCCCGTGGAGGCGCGGGGAGTCACCGCCGCAGTCCGGGCAGTCGAGACTGTCGGCCTCGAAGCGCGTCGAGACGCCCATCTCCCGGTACACCTCCCGCCACCCACCACTGGGCGAGGAGCGCTCGTCAGGCATCGTCCTCGCAGCGCCAGCACCCCGATTCGAGGGTGTGGTCGGTCGCTTCGAGGCCGCACCGCTCACAGCGCCAGTAGTAGTGGTCAAGGCGGCCGTGGCGGTCGTAGCCCGCGTGCGGTCCGGTGACCCTCGCCCGTCGTGACGCGGGACCGGTCGCCTCGGGGTGGTGTGCGGTGTTGGTGTGCATCGGGTGTGGTGTAGCTGCGGCTTCCGGGTCTCCTCGAACGCGGCGTCCGGGTGCCGTCTGCACCCGCGTTCGGTCCGCGACGCCGGGTTCACTCTGCGCCATCCGTCTCCCTCGACACCACACGGTGAGAACCGACCACAGTTCGTCCGGTCTCCGTGGTGTGTTCGGGGGGAGACAGTAGAATACAGGAGCTACAGCGGCTAAAGGGGCCGCCTAGCTCGGTGAAAGTGAAGAATCCGACCGGTTCTTCGGGTCGTCTTCGAGGCCCTCGACGCGTGGGAACGCAGTTCCGCCCGACGGTCGAGGACTGGTCTGGACGGGGGCGCTACAGACGAACGGGGAGGTCCCGCTCCGCAAGGTACTCCTTGACCTCCCGAATGGAGTACTCGTCGAAGTGGAAGATGCTGGCGGCGAGGGCGGCGTCGGCGTTCGCCTCGGTGAACACCTCGTAGGCGTCCTCGGGGCCGCCACACCCCGAGGAGGCGATGACGGGCGTCGAGACGGCGTCGCAGACGGCCCGCGTGAGGGGGATGTCGTAGCCGTCTTTCGTCCCGTCCGAATCGATGGAGTTGACGAACAGTTCGCCCGCGCCGCGTTCTTCGGCCTCCCGCGCCCACTCGATGACGTCGACGCCGGTGCCCTCTCGGCCGCCCTTCTTCGTGCACTCGAACCAGACCGACTCGCCGTCGACCCGTTCGTAGTGTTCGCCCTGCTCGTCGTAGCGCCGGCGCGCGTCCACGCTGATGACGATGCACTGGTTGCCGAAGGCGCGCGCGCCCTCCGTGATGAGTTCCGGGCGTTCGAGTGCGCCCGTGGTGATGGACACCTTGTCCGCGCCGGCGCGCAGGGTCTCCTTGATGTCCTCGCGGGTGCGGATGCCCCCGCCGACGGTCAGGGGGATGAACACCTCGTCCGCGACGTTCTCGACGACGGTGAGCATCGTCTCGCGGCCGTCGGCGCTCGCGGTGATGTCGAGGAAGACGAACTCGTCGGCCCCCGCCTCGTTGTACCGTTTGGCCATCTCGACGGGGTCGCCGGTGTACTTCAGGTCCTCGAAGTTGACCCCGGTGTAGACGGCGGCGTCCCCGTCGTCATCGAGTGCCACGTCGATGCACGGGATGATACGCTTGGTGAGCGTCATTGCCACTAGGTAGGTCGGGGGGTACTCAAAAGGGACGCGACTGCGGCGCTATCGACTACCCGCCGGCCTTTCGCGTTCCGAGGAGTTCGCTCGCCGTCTCCTCGTCCATGACGTCCACGAGGCTCTCGCCCGCCTCGTAGCGCGCGAGCTGTTCCGCCGTCAGCACGTCCGAGAGGCCCCTGTCGCCGAGTCGCTCCAGCAGTATCCGGTCGAGGTCCTCGAGGTCGTAACCGGGGATGGACATACGCGACCTATGCCCACTGGTAGCAAGTACCTTTGGACCCTCCCGAACTCCGACAGGGCAAAGTACGCTCCCCTGTCTGTACGAGGTATGAGCGACCGCGACACCGACGACACGCTCGCGCCGGACGAACACGACCACCACGACAGCGACACGCCCGAACCCCGGCCCGACCACCGGACGACAGCACCCCAGTCGCCCTACACGAACCGGGACGTCGGCGTCGGGTTCGTCGTCGCCCTCGTCGGGATGCTCGTCGTCTTCGTCGTCCCGATACTGCTCACGCTCTGAACGGACGCCCTCTGCCGGCGAGAACCTATATACCGGAACCGTCCGTACCTGGGGACTTGCATGGCAGAGGACGGGGCGCTACGCGTCGTCGGCGTACTGGTCGTCGTTCTCCTCGCGGGAGCGACGGTCGTCGACGACATCGGGGCCCAGCAGGAACGCGAACGGGTCGAACGAACGGGGAGTTCCCCCCTCGTCGAACTGTGGCCCGACGGCGACCGACTGTGGCCGTACACGAGCAAGCGCCAGGCCTTCTCCTCGCGTACCCTCGCGGTCAACGTCGTGGTCTACGCCGACCCGGTGACGGTCCGCGCGGCGATGACGCGCGGCACCGCCGCCAACTGGCAGGTGAACGAGACGGCCGACAGTCCGGTCGACGAGAGCGTCGTCCCCGAGAACGATACCAACGACACCCTCGCGGACGCGCCCTTCGAGGTGGTCGACGACCGCCTCGTCTGGCGCGACGCCCACGGCGCGAGGCGCTACACGTACGTCGAACGCGTCGACGACGACCCGGAGGGCGACGGCGAGTGGCTCCGCGAGTACTACCAGCTCCACGACGGGTCGTACCTCGGCGCGCGCGACCACGTCCGGGTCTACGCGCCGCCCGACGCCGACTGGACGGCGATGCAGGCCCACAGCGAGCACTGGGACTGGTTCAGGCTGCGCCACACCGTCTCGGGTATCACCGCTGCTCAGCGGCGCGTCGAGGCCGACTTCATGGGCAAGCCGTACGTCCACGACGTCGTCCGCGTCTACTTCGACAACGGGGGGATGTCCGACGGCGACGGGTGGGTCACCGCGGTGCGGTTCGTCGCCGGAGCGACCGTCCCCGCGGCCGCCCTGCTGGTCGTCCCCTTCGGTCGCGACGTCCGACGGTGGCTCGACGGCCGCGACCCGCGCTCGCTCGTTCGGACGTTCGCCCCGGCCGTCGGGCCGGCGGGATTGTACCTCGGCGTCCGGGTGGGCGGTGTCGCACTGGAGGGACTGCTCGGCGGCGTCACGCCGAAGGTAGCGGCGGCCCTCCTCTACCCCGTCCTCGCGTTCGGTGTGCCCGTCGCGGCGGTGGTCGCCTCGCGCGTCCACGACCGCGAGTTCGCGTTCACGCTCGTCGCGACCGGTCTCGGGGCGGCCGTCGTCCTCGACTACGCGTTCCTCGGGGTCGCGACGCTCCCGATTCCGGTGGTTCTCCACCGCGGCGCGGTGCTCCTCTCGGCGGGCGTCCTCGCCGCGGGCGGGGCCGACTCGGACCGGAGGACCGTCGCGTTCGGTGCAGCCTGCTGGGTGACGACGCTCGTCCTCCCGCTCGCCGGACTGGTCTGACCGGGTCGCTTCGGTCGGGGGCCTACATCGGACCAGTTATCCCTCCGGAGAGTTACGTACTGTAGACGAACTCCCGACGTACGCAACGGATGTCCCCCACACGAACCGACCGACTGCGCAGGCGACAGATACTCTCCGGTGCCAGTGTGGCGCTCGCCGCCACGGCCGGCTGCCTGCAGCAGATTCGGAACCTCGCGGGGCGCGAGCGCTCCTCACCGCTCTCGCTCTCCATCAAGACCCTCCCGACCGACGCGGACCCCTACGCCATCCGCATCGCCCGCACGCTCGCGGACGCACTCGAAACCGTCGGCGTCGAGACGCAGCTCCACCCGATGGCGCGCGAGGAACTGTACCGGCAGTTGCTCGTCACCCACGACTTCGACCTCTACGTCGCTCCGCTCCTCGGGCAGACCGACCCCGACTTCCTCCGACCGCTCCTCCACTCGCAGTTCGTCGGCGAGCGTGGCAACCAGAACCCCTTCGGCTACGTCGACCTCGCGACGGACGACCTCCTCGACGCACAGCGGCGGGCCAGCCGGAGGGACCGCCAGTCCCCCGTCGTCGACCTGCAGGAGGCGGTCGCCCAGGCACAGCCGTTCACCGTCCTCGCGTACCCGGACGACGTCATCGCGGGCCGGACGGACCGGTTCTCGGGGTGGAGCGAGCACCCGCCGACGACCGCCATCGCCTACCTCGCGGCCACCCGCGAACGACCCGATGCGGACGTCCTCACGGCGGCACTCCGCGACCCGCGACCGACGCGGAACCTCAACCCCATCGCTGCGGAGTACCGGGGCCGGGGGACGGTGACGGACCTCCTCTACGACTCGCTCGCCCGGGAGCACGGCGAGGCCGTCTCCCCCTGGCTCGCGACTCGCTGGGAGTGGGTCGACGGCACCGACGGCGGTCTGAGGGCGACGGTCCACCTCCGCGAGGCGACGTGGCACGACGGGCGTGCGCTCACCGCTGCCGACGTCGCGTTCACCTACCGCTTCCTCCGAGATACGTCACTCGGGGAGGCGGACGCGCCGGTCCCGGCCGAGCGGTTCCGCGGGCGCGGGTCGCTCGTGACCGACGCCTCGGTGGTCGACGACCGGACCGTCGAACTCGCCTTCGGTGACACCGCTCGGGGCGTCGCCCGTCGCGCGCTCACCGTCCCGATACTGCCGCGTCACGTCTGGCGCTCCCGGACCGGGGCGGCGACGGTCGCCGGGGTGTCCGTCTCCGAGGAGACGACGCGCGCCCTCGTCTGGAGCAACACGAACCCCATCGGGAGCGGTCCGCTGCGTCTGCACGCACTCGAAGAGGACCGCCGGGTCGTCCTCACTCCCGTCCGGGACCACTTCTCCGGGTCTCTCGACGGGGAAATCGGTGAGGTCGTCGGCGACGGTCCCGCGTTCGACCGACTGGTGTTCGAGGTGGTCCCGTCGGACGCCGTCGCTGTCCAGGCGGTCCGTGAGGGGCAGGTAGACGTGACCGCCACACCGCTCGGCGCACCCGTCGTCTCCGAACTGGAGGCCGCCGTCGCGGACGACCCGATCGAGATGGTCGTCGACCCCTCCCCCGTGTTCTACCACGTCGGCTACAACGTGCGGCGAGCGCCGCTGTCGAACCCCCGGTTCCGCCGGGCCGTCGCTCGCCTCCTCGACAAGCGACACGTCGTCGAGTCCGTGTTCGACGGCTACGCGATGCCAGCCACCAGTCCCCTCGCGACGACGGACTGGCTCTCATCGGCTCTGGCGTGGGACGGAACCGACCCCGTGCTCCCCTACTTCGGGAGCGACGGCGAACTCGACGTCGAACGCGCACGCGCCGCGTTCGTCGAGGCGGGCTATCGCTTCCGTGACGGGGCACTCCACCAGCGGTGAATCGGCCATGAGTCTCACGTCCGTCCTCGTCAGTCTCGTCCTCGTCTGTGGGTGCATGCTCGTCGTGGCCACACTCGGCATCGTCGGCGTCGGTCGCCTCCGCGGAACGTACGGCGACGCCCGCCGCCGTCTCCGGGTCGCAGCCCCCTCCCTCGCGGTCCTCGCCGGGAGCCTGGTCGTGAGCAAGCTCGCACGGGACTACGGCCCCGAGGTATCGTGGCTCGTCGGGATCAACGTGACCGCCGCTATCCTCGAGTTCGAGGGGACGTTCGTCGCGAGCGTCCAGTCGTTCGCGACGCCGCCGCTCACGGCGTACCTCTCGTTCGTCTACGTCTACGGCTACGTCTTCCTGCTGGTCTTCCCACTCGTCGCGTACTTCGCGCTGGAACGGACCGACGCGCTCCAGCGTACCGCCGTCGCCTACAGCGTCAACTACGGCGTCGGTCTCGTCTGCTACACGCTGTTCATCTCCTACGGCCCGCGCAACGTCATGCCGGAACTGGTCGACGCGCTGCTGTACACCACCTACCCCAGTTCGCAGTTGCTCACGAGCGAGGTGAACGCCAACACGAACGTCTTCCCCTCGCTCCACACCTCGTTGTCGGTGACCGTCGCGTTGCTCGCGTGGGAGACCCGCGAGACGTACCCGCGGTGGGTTCCGGTCGCCGGTCTCCTCGCCGCGAGCGTCGTCGTCTCGACGATGTATCTCGGTATCCACTGGGGAATCGACGTCCTGGCGGGCGTGGTCCTCGCCGTCGCGAGCGTCAGGGTCGCACCGCAACTCGTCGAGCACTACGGGTGGGCCGACGGGGGACGGCCCCCCACGGACGAGACGAAGGACGCTACGCGAGTTCGCGGTCGATGACCGCCCGCAGTGCCTCGATCTCCGCCGCGTCGTAGCGAAGCGTCTCCCTCCCGACGGTCAGGTCGAGCGCCCCCGACCCGTCAGCCTTGCCGACCTCGTGGACTGGCGCGACCCCCTCGAAGGCCGTGCGGGCGGTCTCCGGGTCCGTCGTCTCCACGACGGCGCGTCCGGGTTGCTCGTGGAAGAGGAGTTCGGCGGCACTCGCCCCGCCCTTCAGGGCGACTGTCGCGCCCGCCTCGCCGACCATTTCGGCGAGCGTCACCGTCAGTCCGCCGTGACTGGCGTCGTGGACCGCGAGCGTCGACTCGTCGTCGGCCACGCTCGCGAGCGCCTCGACGAACGCCGGACCGTCCTCGGGGAGTGTCGGGAACCCGTCGCCCCCGCCGAACTGCGCGAGGTACTCGGACCCGCCGAGGCCCGCCGCTTCCCCGGCGAGAACCCCGTCGCCGACGACCAGCAGGGTTCCCTCGCCCGAGAGGGCCATCGGCGGGGCGTCGTAACCCAATTTCGTCCCGACCATCGCCAGCGTCGGCGTCGGCGGGATGGGTCCCGAGACGGAGTCGTTGTACAGTGAGACGTTCCCGCCGACGACGGGCACCGAGAGGTCGGCGCACATGTCCGCGAGGCCGTCGACGATACCCCGGAAGCCGCCGTACACCTCGGGCTTCTCCGGGTTGCCCCCGTTGAGGCAGTCCACGGCGGCGAGGGGGCGTGCGCCCTTCGCCGCGAGGTTGGTCGCGTTCTCCAGTGCGACGGCGCGGGCACCCTCGTAGGGGGCGGCACTCGTCCAGTTGGGATCCGCGCCGGAGGTGAACGCCAGTCCGGTCCCGGTCTCCTGGATGGACATGACGGCCGCGTCGTCGCCGGGCCTGAGCGCCGTCCGGGCACCGACCTCGTGGTCGTACTGGCGGTAGACCCAGCGTTTGCTCGCGGTGTTCGGACTGCCGACGACGGCCTCGAAGGCCGCGGCGAGGTCTGTCTCGGGCAGGTCACGCTCTGGTTCGTCGGGTTCGACGGACGCGAGGTCGTTCATCGGCGCGCCGTCCGCCAGGTACTCGGCGGGAACGTCCACGACCGTCTCCCCCTCGAACGTGCAGACGTAGTTCCCATCGACTACCTCGCCGATGACCGAACAGCCGAGGTCGAAGCGGTCGGCGAGTTCACGGACCCGGTCGACGTTCTCGGGGCGCACCTCGTAGCACATGCGCTCCTGCGACTCGGCGAGCAGTATCTCGAGGGCGTTCATGTTCGGTTCGCGCTGGTGGACTGCTTCGAGGTCGATTCGCGCCCCGAGACCGCCCTTGGCGACGAGTTCGCTCGACGCGCCGCCGAGGCCGGCGGCACCGAGGTCACGCGCCGCCTCGACCAGCGACTCGTCGAGGAGGGCCTCGTTGCACTCGACGAGCAGTTTCTCGGCGTAGGGGTCGCCGACCTGTACGGCGGGTCGGTCCTCGGTCTCGGCGTCCTCCGCGAGGTCCTCGCTCGCGAAACTCGCCCCGCCGAGGCCGTCGCGCCCCGTCGCGTTGCCGACGAGGACTAGCTTGTTTCCGGCGCGCTTCGCGTCCGCCGTGACGAGGCGGTCGGCGCGCAGGAGGCCGACGCAGGCGACGTTCACCAGCGGGTTGCCCTCGTAGTCGTCGTGGAACGCGACGCTTCCCGCCACCGTCGGGACGCCGATGGAGTTGCCGTAGTCCGCGATGCCCTCCACGACACCCTCGAAGAGGTACCGCGAGTGTTCGTCGTCGAACGGGCCGAAGTACAGCGAGTCGGCCAGCGCGATGGGGTAGGCACCCATCGAGAGCGTGTCGCGGACGATGCCGCCGACGCCCGTCGCCGCGCCGTCGTACGGGTCGACGTAGGAGGGGTGGTTGTGGCTCTCGATGCCGAGCGTGACGTACCACCGGTCGTCCTCCTCCACCCCTCCCTGTTCGGGAAGGGCGACGACGGCGGCGTCGTCGCCCGGCCCCACGACCACCTGTTCGCCCTCGCTCTCGAACGCCGAGAGGAGGGGGCGCGAGGAGCGGTAGGCGCAGTGTTCGCTCCAGAGGTTCTCGAAGAGCGCTTCCTCCGCGGGCGTCGGGTCCCGACCGAGTTCGTCGACGACGAGTTCGCGGTCCGCGGGCGCGAGAGTCATTCATCCATGTGCTGGGGCAGGCGGGATTAGAGCGTTTCTATGTGCACGTTCGTGCAATCGAGCGCGAGAGGGTGTCGCGGCGAACCCCCGGTGGACCGCCGATACCGGACTGCTTTTTTCGTCGCCGCGCCAGATACCGGATGTGCTATCGGTCGAGCTTCACGCCCACTCCGACCTCTCGTACGACGGCCGCGACCCCGTCGAACTACTCTTGGAGCAGGCGGCCGCCGTGGGCCTCGACGCCCTCGCCGTGACGGACCACGACGAGATAGACGAGAGCCTGCGGATGGCGGAGATCGCTCCCGAGTACGGGCTGGTCGGCATCACGGGCATGGAGATAACCAGCGAGGCGGGTCACGTCCTCGGCCTCGGTCTCTCCGAGCGCATCCCCGCCGGTTTGTCGTTCACGGAGACTCTCGACCGCATCTGGGAGCAGGACGGCGTCGCCGTCGTCCCCCACCCGTTCCAGCGGGCGCGCCACGGCGTCGCCCCCCACATCAGCCAGGAGGAACTCGCCAGCGCCGACGCCATCGAGGTGTACAACTCCAGACTGTTCACGGGCCGGTCGAACCGGCGGGCCGAACGGTTCGCGGAACGACGCGACCTGCCACAGACCGCGGGGAGCGACGCCCACATCGCCGAGATGGTCGGGCAGGCGGTGACGCAGGTGGCGACCGACGACCGCTCGCCTGCGGGTATCCTCGACGCCCTCACGGACGGGCGGACCACCGTCGTCGGCCAGCGGACGCCGTGGCGCATCAGCATGCGCCAGTTCGGCGGCGGCGTCAAGCGTCGCATCGGACGGGCCGCGACGAGCGTCCTCTGACCGTGTCCGGCGAGGGCGAGACGGACATCTACGGGTCGGCGTGGACCTACGAGAGCATCGTCGGCGCGTTCCCCCTCCCCGGAATCGACCTCTCGGAGCGGGCGCTCGCGCCCATCCAGTTCGCCGTCTTCGAGGCCGGCGTCCTCCTGTTCGCCGCCCTCACCGACGCCTGGGGGGCGGTGCTGCCGGGGACCGCAGCCGTCCTCGTCGCCACGGGCGGGAGCGTCCTCATGACGCGCATCGCCACCGACGTGCGCTCGCGGGACCTCCCGGACACCTACCGCCGCCTGCTGTTCGGCGCGAACATCGAGACGGTGCTCGCGGTGTTCGCGTTCGTCTCGATGGTCGTCTACCTGTTCAGCTACGACCCCGCCCGGCGGACGCCGGGGCTCCTCACGGAACTGGTCGGTCCCGACCCGGGCATGGTCGTCCTCTTCTTCGCGCTCCTCCTCCTCTGGGACGTCTGTTACCGCATCGCGGCCGGGTGGTGGATAGCGGCCACCTCGCTGTGGCGGTCGTGGCGCTACGACTACGGTTCGACCACGGCCCGGACGCTCCGCCGGGCGGACGCCGCGACGGCCGCCTTCGGCGGCCTGCAACTCGTCCTCGTCCCGTTCGCCTCGGGTCACCCGGAGGTGGTCGCCTCGCTCGTGGCGCACGCAGTGGCGCTGGCGCTGTTCACGGGCGGGTCGGCGCTGTTGCTGACGAGGCAGGTTCGCGCCGCGGAGAACTGACCTAGAGGTCGCTTCGCGAGACGACGCCCGCCCGCATCGCGACGAACAGCCGTTCTTTCACCGACAGTTCGGCCCAGTCGTCGGGTCGCTCGGACGCGGGGACGTCCTCGATTCGCGCCAGCAGGTCCTCGCGGACGTGGTGGTCGAAGGCACAGCCGTTCTCGCAGGTGCGCATCACCGACGCGGTGCGGAAGGGTCGTTCGACGGTCGCCCCGCACTCGGGGCAGACGTACCTCGCCGTCGCCATCAGAGCGCCGCGGTCCCGCTCTCCGTCTCCAGCAGTTCGTGGTAGCGGTTGCGGATGGTCACTTCGCTGATGTTGGCCACGTCGCTGACCTCACTCTGGGTCACCTTCTCGTTGGTGAGCAGGGAGGCGGCGTAGACGGCGGCGGCGGCGAGGCCCACCGGCGACTTGCCCGAGTGGATGCCGGCCTCCTTCGCGCCCTTCAGCAGGTCGCGGGCGCGCCGTTCGGCCTCGTCGGACATTCCGAGGTCGCTGGCGAACCGGGGGACGTAGCTCTCGGGGTCGGCGGGCTGAATCTCGAGGTTCAACTGGCGGACCACGTAGCGGTAGGTGCGCGCGATCTCGTCCTTGTCGACCCGGGAGACGCCCGTAATCTCGTCGAGGCTTCGGGGGGTGCCGGCCTGTCGCGCGGCGGCGTACAGCGCACTCGTCGCGACACCCTCGATGGACCGCCCCGGGAGCAGGTCCTCTGCGAGCGCGCGGCGGTAGATAACGCTGGCCGTCTCGCGGACGTTCTCGGGCAGGCCGAGCGCACTCGCCATGCGGTCGATCTCACCGAGCGCCTGCTTGAGGTTGCGCTCCTTGGAGTCGCGCGTCCGGAAGCGCTCGTTCCACGTGCGCAGGCGCTGCATCTTTTCGCGCTGGCGACTGGACAGGGAGTTGCCGTAGGCGTCCTTGTTCTGCCAGCCGATGTTCGTCGAGAGCCCCTTGTCGTGCATCATGTTCGTGGTGGGGGCACCGACTCGCGACTTGTTGTCCTTCTCGCTGGCGTCGAAGGCTCGCCACTCGGGGCCGTGGTCGATCTCGTCTTCCTCGACGACGAGTCCGCACTCGCCACAGACCGTCTCACCCCGTTTGCTGTCGCTCTCGAGTCGGCTGCCACACTCGGGGCAGACCAGTTCGTCCTCGCTCTCCTCCTCCGCGGTGTGTTCGTCCTCGCGCTCCTCGCCCGTCGGTCGGCGGATACTCATGTCTGACATTGTGGGGAGGTTGGGGGTGGGCGCGCGGCCCAGAATCCGTTTCCGTGTTCATCTGTTGGACAGCGAGCGACTTAAATCTGATGAACCCGGAGAACGTCCGAGCGGCCCGCAGTCGGTCGATTTCCGGCTATCGAAACCCTTAGTGTCGGGCCGGGGCAGGTCCGGGTATGAGCGACGCAGCCGTCGACGCAGAGGAGGTCCGCCACGTCGCGGCCCTCGCGCGCGTCGACCTCGACGACGAGGAGGTGGACCGCTTCGCCGGGCAGTTCGCCGACATCCTCGCGTACTTCGACTCGCTGGACGAGGTCCCCGAGGTGGACCGCGAGGCCGACCTCGCGAACGTGATGCGCGCCGACGAGGCCCGCGACTGCCTCTCACAGGAGGAGGCGCTGGCGAACGCCCCCGAGACCGAGGACGGCTACTTCAAGGGACCGCGGGTGTCGTGAGATGAGCTCCGACCTCAACGCCTTTGTCACCCGCGAGACCATCGAGGGGGCCGAGGACGGCCCCCTCGCCGGGCGGACCGTCGCCGTCAAGGACAACATCTCCACGAAGGGCGTCCGGACCACCTGCGGGTCGGCGATGCTCGAAGAGTACGTCCCGCCCTACGACGCGACGGTCGTCGAACGCCTGAAAGACGCCGGGGCGACCATCGTCGGGAAGGCCAACATGGACGAGTTCGGGATGGGGTCGACCACCGAGACGTCGGCGTTCGGTCCCACCGAGAATCCCGCCGCACCGGGGCGGGTCCCCGGTGGCTCCTCGGGCGGCAGCGCGGCCGCCGTCGCCGCGGGGGAGGCCGACCTCGCCCTCGGGAGCGACACGGGCGGGTCCATCCGCAATCCCGCCGCGTTCTGCGGCGTCGTCGGCATCAAGCCCACCTACGGGCTGGTCTCGCGGTACGGCCTCGTCGCCTACGCCAACTCGCTGGAACAGATCGGACCGCTCGCGCCCACCGTCGAGGAAGCCGCCGAACTCCTCGACGTCGTTGCGGGCCCGGACCCGAACGACGCGACCACCCGCACTGAGGGCGAGAACTCGGACTACGCGAGCGCCGCCGACGGCGACGTGTCGGGCATGACCGTCGGCGTCCCCACGGAACTCGTCGAGGGGGCCGACGAGGGCGTCGTCGCGCAGTTCGAGGCCGCACTCGACGAGTTGCGCTCGCAGGGCGTCGAGACCACGGAGGTCTCGCTCCCCTCCGTCGAGCGCGCCGTCGAGGCGTACTACGTCATCGCGATGAGCGAGGCGTCCTCGAACCTCGCGCGCTTCGACGGCGTGCGCTACGGCGTCTCCGGAGGCTACGAGGGCAACTGGAACGACGCCTTCGCCCGCGCCCGCGAGGCGGGCTTCGGCGAGGAGGTCAAGCGCCGCGTCCTCCTCGGGACGTACGCGCTCTCGGCGGGCTACCACGACAAGTACTACGCGAAGGCACAGGACGCCCGCGCGTGGCTCCAGCAGGACGTCGACGAGGCCCTCGGCGAGGCCGACGTGCTCGCCTCCCCGACGATGCCCGTCCCGCCGTTCGAACGGGGCGAGCGTCTCGACGACCCCCTCCAACTGTACCTCTCGGACGCCAACACCGTCCCCGCGAACCTCGCGAACCTCCCGGCTATCTCCGTCCCGGCCGGCGAGACGGATGGCCTCCCGGTCGGTATCCAGTTCGTCGGTCCCTCCTTCGGCGAACGCGACATCGTCCGGATGGGGAGCGCGCTGGCCTGACCGGTCCGGGCTAGCACACCGATAGCGGTTTGTTCCCGGAAGGTGGGCCTCCCGCATGGACCTCGTGGAGGACTCGCTGGGCGTCCCGCTCGACGCCTTCCTCTCGCGACCGCTGTTCGCCCACCTGGCGACGCAGTCGCCGGACGGCCCCCGCGAGTCGCCCCTCTGGTTCCACTGGGACGGCGAGGCGCTCTGGTTCATCGGCCACGAGACGGCCACGTTCCCCGAACGCGTCGCGTCGTACCCGCGGACCGCCGTCGGCGTCGTGGACTTCGACCGGACGTCGGGCGTCGTCCAGCACGTCGGGCTCCGGGGGCGGGCGACGGTCGAACCGTTCGACGGGGCGCGGGCGGTCAGCCTGCTCGACCGGTACCTCGACGGCGAACCCGCGACGTGGCCGGACCGCTTTCGCCACCCCCTCGACACCCCGACGAGTACGCGTTCGTCCGATTCGACCCCGAGACGGTCGTCGCGCGCGATCAGTCGTACGACCCCCGGCCCGACCCGGGACCCACCGCCCACTTCTGTAGCCCACCGTCGGACTCCCGATTCGGCGAGTGACTCACTCTTACTGACCTGTTCTACGGGCGACTGCTTCGGCACTCGAATCGGCTGAAAGAAACGCGCTCGGTCGAAACGGCTTAGTCGTCGCCCCCGAAACCACCGGCCGAAAGTTCATGAAGGTTGAGATGCGAACGACGGACTTCCTCGACCGGGCGCTCGACCTGTACGACGACGTCGTGGGAGTCGTCGCGCACGACGGGACCGAGTACACCTACGCCGAGTTCGGCGAGCGGGTCAACCGACTGTCGAACGCACTGGCCGACCACGGCGTCGAACAGGGCGACAGGGTGGCGTTGCTCGCGCCGAACACCCACTACTTCCTGGAGACGCTGTACGCGACGAACCAACTGGGTGCGGTGTTCGTGCCGATGAACTACCGCCTCATCCCCGAGGAGTTCGAGTACATCCTCAACGACTGTGCGGCGGACACGGTCATCGCCGACTACGACTACGCCGAGAACATCGAGGCGGTCCGCGATTCGGTGCCCGCAGAGAACTACATCGGCTACCGGGCCGACGACATCGAGGGCGACTGGACGGACTACGAGGACCTCCTCGCGGACCACTCCGCCGAGGCGCCCGAACGGCCCGATATCTCCGAGGACGACGACGCGTCCATCAACTACACCTCCGGGACGACAGGCGACCCGAAGGGCGTCGTCCGGACCCACCGGACGGAGCACTACCACTCGCTCGTGCTCAACCAGCACCACGAGATAGAGGACGACGACGTCTACCTCTGGACGCTGCCGATGTTCCACTGCAACGGCTGGGGGCACACCTACTCCATCACGGGGACGGGCGGCACCCACGTCTGCCAGCGCACCTTCGACGCCGAGGGCACGTTCCGGCGGGTGCGGGAGTACGACGTGTCGTTCCTCTGTGGCGCGCCCACTGTCCTCAACCGCCTCATCCAGTTCCACGAGAACAACCCGGACACCGTGACGACCGGCGACAACGAGGTGCGCCTCGCCACCGCCGGGAGCGCACCGCCGAAGGCCTCCCTCGAAGCCATCGAGGACGACATCGGGTGGCGCATCATCCACCTCTACGGCCTGACCGAGACGGCCCCCATCATCACCTCCTCGAACTCCCCCCGGCGACTGGCCGAACACGGTCGCGAACTCAAGACGTTCCAGGGTGCGGAGACGCTCTGTACCGACGTGCGCGTCGTCGACGAGGACGGCAACGACGTGCCCCGGAACAACCGCGCGATGGGCGAAATCGTCGTCAAGGGCAACCAGGTGATGGACCGCTACCTCAACAAGGAAGAGGAGACCCACGAGGCGTTCAACGCCCGCAAGCCGGGGTACTTCCACACCGGTGACCTCGCGACGTGGAACGAGGACGGGATGATATCCATCCAGGACCGCAAGAAGGACATCATCATCTCCGGCGGGGAGAACGTCTCCTCCATCGAGGTGGAGGACGTCCTCTACGACCACCCCGACATCGCGAAGGCCGCGGTCATCCCCACCCCGAGCGACGAGTGGGGCGAACTCGTGACGGCCCTCATCGTCACCAAGGAGGGTGCGGACCTCACCGCCGAGGACATCGAGGCGTTCACGCGCGAACACCTCGCGGCGTACAAGATTCCCCGCCGGATCGAGTTCGTCGACGACCTGCCCGAGACGGCCACCGGCAAGGTCCAGAAGTACCAGCTCAGGGAGGAGTACTGGGAGGACGAGGAGCGCCTCGTCGGCTGAACCCCGCCACGGGATTTTTCACCGCCGCGCCGACAGTCCGTGTACGTGCCCTCCACGTCCACTCTGCTCACCGTCGTCGGCGCCCTCGCGTTCGTCTGCGGCCTCGTCGGCCACACCGTCTTCGGGTGGCAATTCGGCGGCGAGAGGCACCCCGTCGCGCTCGCAATCGCCCTCGGCTGTGTCGCCGTCGCCCTCCTCTCGTTCGTCCGGGAGTCCTGACTCCCCTACTCCGTCGCCAGTCCCAGCGTCGCGTTGGCGAACGCCTCCGCGCCCGCGACGCAGTCGGCCCACTCGGTGAACTCCGACTCGGCGTGGGTGATGCCGTCGACGCTCGGGACGAACAGCATCCCCGACTCCGTCACCTGCGCCATGTAGTTCGCGTCGTGGCCCGCTCCACTCACGAGGCGTCGGTGGGACGCGCCCGCGGCTTCGGCCCCCGCCGCCACCGCGTCGCGGACCACCGGCGAGAACGTCAGCGGGTCGATGGACCAGAGGCGGTCGAACTCGTAGGTCGTCCCCTCGCGCTCGCAGGCCGTCGCCACCTCGAACTCGACGGCGTCGGGGGCGGCGGCGACCACCCTCTCGTCGTACGAGCGCACGTCGACGGTGAACGTCACCTCGTCGGGGACGACGTTGATGGAGTTCGGCGAGACGTCCATCCGGCCGACGGTGGCGACGGCGTCCTCCGAGAGTCGGTTCGGCAGGTCGTGTATCTCGCCCGCGGCCGTCGTCGCGGCCACGAGGGCGTCCTGCCGGTCGTGCATCGCGGTCGGTCCCGCGTGGTTCGCCTGTCCCTCCACCCGCACCTCCATCCACGAGAGGCCGAAGACGCCGTCGACGACGCCGACGCTGTCGCCGCTCGACTCCAGTTTCGGTCCCTGTTCGACGTGGAGTTCGAGATAGGCGTGGACGTCGCCGGGGTCGATGGTGGGCGACTCGTCGCCGTCGTACCCGATACGTTCCAGCGCCTCGCCGACGGTGACGCCCTCGGCGTCCTCCATGGCGAGGGCGTCCGCGAGGTCTGTCGCGCCCACGGCGACGCTCGACCCGAGCATCGCCTGCTGGAAGCGCGACCCCTCCTCGTTCGTCCAGTTGACGAGTTCGACGGGCCGGTCCGTCTCGACGCCTGCGTCCTCGAACGCCCGCAGGGTCTCCAGCGCCGTCAGCACGCCCAACTGGCCGTCGAAGCGCCCGCCGTTCGGCTGTGAGTCGAGGTGGCTCCCGACGAGGACCGGCGCGGCGTCGGGGTCCCGCCCGGGCCGGCGGGCGAACGTGTTCCCGAGTTCGTCCACCCGGACGGTCAGGCCGAGGTCGTCAAGGTCCTCTGCCAACAGGTCGCGCGCCTCGCGGTCCTCGTCGGTCAGCGCCAGTCGGTGCAGTCCGCCCGCGTCGGTCGCGCCGATGGCGGAGTACGCCTCGAACGACTCGCGGAACCGGTCGGCGTCGATGTCGACGGTCGTGGCCATACGTTCGAGGGAGAGGCCGGTCCCATAGCTCTACCCCCGGCCGGGGACGGCCGACAGCCGATGTGTGCCGGGTCGGTGGCCGACTGACGCGACCGCCGAGTCGGTGTGCCAGTAAGGTACAAGGGGGGCCTCCCCCTGTGACGAGCCATGTCAGGCCAGCAGCCCACGGGTCGGTCGGCCGCCGGGTCGCGGACCCTCACCCACTGGTACGACCCGGAGCGCGAACCGCTCGATATCGTGGACGGCGACGGCTCGTACGTCACGACCGCCGACGGCGAGGAGTATCTCGACTTCATCGCACAGCTCTACTGTGTCAACGCGGGCCACGGGAACCGCGCCATCGTCGAGGCAATCGAGGCCCAGTTGGAGAAGGTCCAGTACGTCTCCGCCGCGAAGCACAACGACGCCCGCTCGGAACTCGCCGAGCGACTGGTCGAGGTCACGCCCGACTCGCTCACGGACGTCTGTTTCTCCGTCTCGGGCAGCGAGGCGAACGAACTCGCCGCGGGGTTCGCCCGCGAGCACACGGGAGGGAACAAGGTCCTCACCCGCTGGCGCTCCTATCACGGGTCCACGGCGGGCGCGGGGTCGTTCACCGGCGACCCGGAGACGCGCGCGCCACTCGAACGCCACGCCGCGACGACGGGCGCGGGCAAGTTCCTCCCGCCCCTCCCGCGGGCGTTCGGCGGTGTCGAGGACCCGCAGGAACTCGCCGACAGGGCCATCGAGCATCTCCGGTTCGTGATTCACAACGAGGGGCCCGACAGCATCGCCGCCGTCCTCATGGAACCCGTCGGCGGGACCAGCGGGGCGTACCCCGCGCCCGCCGACTACTTTCAGCAGTTGCGGGACCTCTGTGACGAGTACGGCATCCTCCTGATAGCGGACGAGGTCATCACCGGGTTCGGCCGCTGTGGCGACTGGTTCGGCGTCCAGGGCGAGGGCGTCGACCCGGACCTGCTCACCTTCGCCAAGGGTGTCACCTCGGCGTACGTCCCGCTGGCGGGCGTCGCCGTGAGCGCTGACATCGCCGAGGAGTTCCGCGAGGAGGGATTCCCCCTCGGACAGACCTTCTCGGGACACCCCGTCGCCTGCGCCGCCGGTGTCGCCGCCCTCGACCAGTACGGCGAGGGCGGTGGCCTCATCGAGAACGTCCGGGAGCACGCCGGACACTTCGAGTCGCGCGTCCGCGAACTGGAGGCCCACGACGTGGTCCACGACGTCCACGGCCGGGGCTACCTCTGGGGCGTGGAGTTCGCCGATCCCGACACCGGAGAACCGTTCGCCGACCCGCGCGTCTCGGACGACCACAACCCCGTCGACGACGTCCTCGCGGCCGCCAGCGACGGTGGCGTCCTCCTCGGAAGCGGCCGGCCCAACGTGCAGGTCATCTGTTCGCCCCCGCTGGTCGCCGGTCCCGAGGAGATCGACCGGGGCGTGGACGCTCTCGACGCCGCCATCGAGGCGGTGTTCTGACCGTGTCGAGGGGGGTGCGCGTTCGACGGGGCCGCCTTCGACAGTAAAAATCAGACGGGTACCGCGCGTGGAGCGTTCGTGGGAGGGGTCCCCGATAGCAGGTGCCGGACGGGCAGTTCCTGTTCGAGATGGCGACGACAGTCACTCCGGTCCCGAATCGGACCGAGTCGTATCCCTGATGTGGAGTCCGAGTGCGTAGAACATCGGGGCGAACAGCACAGCCGTCAGGCCACCGCCGACGGCCAGTCCTGTCCGCGAGATGACCGCGTCAGGGCCGTCGCCGACCACGATTACACCACGCATCCCGAGGTGGCCGTACTCAGAGCACTCGTAGGTGCTCCAGCCTCGGCCGTCGAACTCGACGGCGAAGCGGTGGCCCGCGCCGGAAACGGCCTCGCTGCGGAACTCGAGGTCGGTATCGACAACGTCGTAGCGCTTGTCCCCAACCCACTCCCAGACGACGGTCGTGCCGGGGTCGACACGGACTGCTGCCGGGGCGAACGCGAACTGGCCGCCGTTGCCCTCCGCACCGACCTCGACGGTCACGCGGTCCTGTCCCCGGGCGTCGACGACGCCGTCGTAGTTGTCCGTCCCTTCGAGCCATCCGTCGAACGTCTCTGTCGGTTCGGACTCCGGTGTCGGTTGCGTACCCGCGCCGAGGGAGACGGCGACGTCGCCGACGAGGAGTGCGCCCTTCATCCCCATCGCTTCGTGGGGCGCACAGACATACCGGAGTACGCCGGTCGACTCTGGTGTGTACTCGAAGGTGGCACCCGCGGCGTTCTGGTACTCTGACTCGAACGAGCCGTCCTTCGCGACGACGTTGTGCGTGCCGCCGTCGCCCGTCCACTCCCAGACGACGGTCGTGCCGGGGTCGACACGGACCGCCGCCGGAGCGAACGCGACCGCACCGCCGTTACCCTGCGCGCCCACCTCGACGACCACCTGGGACTCGCCGCGTTTGTCGACGACCTCGCTTACGCCGTCGGTGTTCGCGAACCACTCCGAGAGGTCCACGCCGCCCGACTGGGCCCCGACTGAGTCGGTGAGGACGCTGGCGCCGACCGCCGTGCCCGCCGTCGTGGCGAGGAACTGCCGTCGAGTGCTGGTGGTGACGGTCATCGATCAGGCCTCGTAGCCCGCGTAGTCCATCAACGTCCGGAAGATGTCCGTGTCCATCGCTTCCGTGTAGACGACGGCGCTGAGCATCCCGCCGGGGTACGACGAGCCGTTACGGACGTGGTCGACCTTGTGGCAGTGCATGAGGTAGATGCCGGGGTCGGCGTCGGCCTCGAACTCGACGGTGTAGCGTTCCGCGGGCGCGATGTTCAACACGTCCTGTTCGAACTGGAGGGCTTCGGGCATCGGGCTGCCGTCCTTCTCGACGACCCGGAAGCGGTGGTTGTGGACGTGCAGCGGGTGGCTCATGAACCCCGCGTTGACCCAGTGGACGCGGACGGTGTCACCCGATTCGACGATAATCGGCGAGCCCGTCTCGGGGTGGAGTGTCGCGGGCGCGGCCTTCCCGTTGAGCGTGAACGCGTCGGCACGACGATTCGTCAGGTCGTACTGGACGTTCTGGCCGCCGTGCTGGCGGGAGAGACGCGTATCCCACTCCTTCGCCGTCATGAAGTACTCCTTGTCGGCCTCCTCGTAGCCCTCGGGGTCGACCCGGAGGATGCCGTACATCCCCATGTCCATGTGCATCGGCGTCTGGTAGTGGCAGTGATACAGGTGCGTCCCGGCGACGTTCGCGGGAATCGTGTAGGTGTGTGTCTCGCCGGGGTTGACGGTGATACCAGTCGTCGTCGGGACGCCGTCGTTCTCCCACGTCTTGCGCACGCCGTGGAAGTGCAGCGTGTGTGGGACCTGCATCTCGGTGTTGTCGAGGGTGATCTTCAGTTCGGCTCCCTCGGTACACCGGAGGATGGGCCCGGGCACGCTCGGCGTGCCGTCGTCGGCCTGGAACGCCCAGACGACGGGCAAGTTAACCGGCCCACCCATCGTCTCGCCGGGGTGGATAGCGTGACGCGCCATCACCGACTTGATCGTGACCTCGTGGCCGCGTTCGTCGAGGTCGACCACTTCCGGGCGGCCGGTCGGGGGGAGGTTCGACTGAACCCCGGTCGTACCGCCGAGATCGACGACGCTCGCCGTGGGCTCGGAGAGCGTCGTGCATCCTGCGGTCGCGAAGAGGCCGGCACTGCCGGTCGCGGCGAGGAACTGTCGACGGGAGATTCCGGTTCCAGGGGCGCCAATCGAGTTCGTCATTGTACAGTTGATCGTTCGAGGGTAGCTGATATAACCGGGGAAACCGATTCTCACTCCCTTGGAATCGGCACAATGCGAGGTCCGGGCACGCTCCGGGCCCTCGTCGACACCAATCGGGTCGAGGTGTTCCGCTGTCTTCGTCACACGAACACCCGACAGAACCCTCGAAGACTCGCGGTGCGGAACGGACTCCTGATTGGAGACGGACTGCGAACGAGTCTCGGGCCCGACAGGGAACTACTCGACGTACAGCGAGTAGACGATGACGCCGAAGCCGGCTGTCGTGAGTGCGCTCTCGATGACGAGGACGACGTCGGTGTTCATGCCGAAGGCCTGATGGGCGGCGCCTGCGAGCAGTGCCCCGAAGGTGACGATAGCGAATCCGAGTGCGAGAGCGCCAAGCGCCTGTGCGTTCGTGCGTCGATAGGCCCGATAGGCGAAGAACGTGATGAGGCCACCGAGACCCAGCGTAATCGTCTTCAGCGCGACGAGGACCGTTGTGACGTGCGTCATGTTTCCTTTCGAACCTCCGACCAGAGCGACGCGAGGCGCTCGTCGGCGCCCCGTGGCGGGCGCTCGACGGACACCTCGAACTCGCGATGCTCGTCGAGGGCGACGGCGACCCGCTCGAAATCCACCCGGTAGTGGCTCGTGTGATGACCGTCGCGACGAATTTCCGTCCGGGTCGTCAACAGCGACGCCTCCTCGAGGCGGTCGAGCTTCCTGTAGGTCGTCGATAGAGGGACGCCCGCACGCTCCGACAGGTCGCTCGCGGTCGCGGTTCCCTCGAGGTGTTTGACGAGATCTCGACACACCGGATCGTCGAGTGCGTCGAGGACGTCCTGGAGAGCCGGCGTGTCCGTTCGGGGCCACGCGTTCGCCATATCGAGGAGTTCGCAGCGTGGCATATCAGTGTAGGGGTTCCGTTCGGAGTTGAGAGGGTGCATTCACCGGACAGCGAGAACAGAAACGCGACGGGGAGAAGCCGGTGAGATCAGTCGGCCACTCAGCCGAGGACGTAGCTGAGGGCGGGGTACTTCTCGACGAGGGGTTGCCCGCCGAGTTCGTATCGTTCGACGATGGTGTCGAGGCCGAGGATGCGGCCCGCACCGAAGGCGGCGACGGCGAGGAACACCAGCATGTACATGAAGTCCGAGTTGATGAAGCCGTGGGCCATGTCCCAGTTGCCGAAGTAGAACAACAGCATCATACTGGCGCCGAAGAACGCCGCGAGGCGGGTCATGAGGCCGACCATGATGCCGAGGCCGATGGCGACTTCACCGTAGGGGACGGCGACGTTGACGATGTCGACGAACCACGGTGTCGAGCCCATCCACGCGAACAGCCCGGCGAGGGGGTTGCCGTTGGTCGCGGCGACGTTGTTCAGGTACCCACCAGCGGCGAAGCCGTTGAGGACCTTGTCCACGCCGGAGTAGAGGAACGCGAACCCGATGGTCAGGCGGAGCGCGAGGACGAACCAGGCGCTGAGGCTGTGCGCGCGGCCGGTGACGGTGATGCCACCGAGGCGGCTTTCGAACGTGTTGGCAGTCGGGTTGGGGGTCATTGTCTTCACCTTACGGTTGAACGAACGACTGACAGGAGTATATAAATGGAGGCTGGTTCTCACCGCCCGAGAACCGAGAGACGCGACCGACCCACCTCCAGAATCACGGCAAGGCGGACTACGCGTCAGGACGGACTATTGGGCGGTCGCTGTGTGTGTCGGTTCGTGGTCCGACCACGGACGAAGTGTCGATGATCGTACAACCGGGCGGTGGACGCCCTCGCCGCCGAGGCGGTGTTCTGACGTCGACTACAGCGAGGAGGTCGCGTCCTCGACCGGCCTGTCGGGCCCCCTGCTACGCGTCGAACCCGCCCGCGACGCTGGCGACGTTGTGCAGGCCCATCTCCTGTGCGCACTGTACCGCGAGCGCAGAGCGTCCGCTGACCGCACAGCGGAAGACGAGTCCGGACCCGTCCCCGAGTTCCTCGACGAAGGAAGGGCTCTCGGGGTCGGGGTGGAACTCCAGCATCCCGCGCGAGGCGTGGACCACCGGACGCGATATCTGTCCGTTCTTCCGGAGCTCCGGAGCGTCGAGCACGTCGACGAACACCGCGTCGCCCTTCTCGTACCGCTCGACGGCCTCCTCGATGGGATACGTGTGAATCGCCTCGTTCGCCTCCGCGAGTATCTGCTCGTAGCCCTTCGTAATCGCGCCGCTGTCGGCGGGTTCGATGGACTGTGACACGACAATCGCCACATATCAGAGTGACAGAACATAACGGTTGTTGACGACCGGCGGGACAGTCTGCGTCGCCGGGGAGTGGAACGAAGTGGAGCGCAGTCCAGTGTCCGTCTGAGCGATCGCGGGGAATCGGCGGCTTTTCGCGGGGGCTGCGCCTCCGGCGGCGAACCCAACGGAGATATTTTCGGCCTCGATTGGAGTGAGCCAGCTGTTAGACACGTGTCGCGTGTGTATCAACGAGTTCAGGTCCGGTTATCCCGAAAACATATATTAATCAGAATTTGAATTATTGTTATGCCTCGCCCTTGGTCCCGGCGTTCGGTCCTCTGCTCGATAGGTACTGGAATCACGCTCTTGAGTGGCTGTACCTCCGTCGGGTTTGAGCAATCCACAGACCAAACGGCCACGCCAGTATCGGCAGAGGAAATTGAGAGCTTCGAGTGTCCTCCATCCGGGGATGGGGACGCTACTGTGTGTTCGCAGACGGTTGAGACCGATACAGCCTCGGTGTACCTCCTCCCATCGCCGACAGTCGGTGACGCGCCCGACTCGCTCGAACTGACCCTCACAAACGAGTCAGAAGCCGACCTCACATTCAACCCGTACTCGTGGTCGGTGTGGAAAAAGAGTGCATCCGGCTGGTCCGAGATTGAACAGGAGAGTTCTGGTGGCGGGAAGCTGACGGTCGCACCCGGTGACTCGGAGACGTGGACCGCCAAAACGGTCGTCGGATACATCAACGAGTCGGCCACGCTCAACTCAGGAGCGTACTCAGCGGCAATCAACGTCCCAAACCCGGACGGAGACGACTGGATAACGTGCCTCGCCGTCTTCGGGATTCGATGACGGCGGGGACGCAACGGTAGTCCATCACCAATCGATAGACGTACGCTCTCAGTCTATCGCTCGGCGCGTGCCACGAGTCTTACAGGTATCAGAATAATCGATTGCACTCAGAAGCGTGACGGTTCGAGTTCGTCCAGTATCGCGGTTGCAACATCGGAGGCGACCGGTAGAGAGCGGTCACACCAGTAGCCACTAACGCCTTCCCTGCCTGTCGCATCGGACGCTCTCCGAAGACCGTGAGAACGACACCAATACCGAAAAATAGTAGTGCGACGATTCCTGTTCCGACAGAGAGGCTTGACCCTGCAGTCCAGATACCCAGTCCGAGAAGCAACCCGGTGAGAGCGGGCTGCTGCCGAAACGACTCGATATTCATCAGTGAATAATAGATTGCAGATATAATAAGTCAATCGAAGAACAGTAGTGGACAGAATACCTCGGCTACAGTCAGCTCACGGTGCAAAACAGACCCTCTGTATCGTTCGACCCGTGCCGCGAGTGTATCAGCTGGTGAATTCGAATGGAGCCCTCGACCACTTCGAATAGTACCAGAGCGCAATCCAGATACTGCCGATTCCGAGGAAGGCTCCGACCACAGCCCATCCCAGCCATGGGGGAACGGGTTCTGGACCGACCACTGAACTGCTCTCACCCACGAACACGCCCGGACTCCACGGAGGTGGATGGCCACTGACGACCAGTGCGAGACTCCCGACGACGGCGATGAGGACATTGAGCAGCCCCCGACGAAGACGGTCGTCCATACGGTGAATCGGAAAGTATCTGACAAACCGATTGTGGGTGACTGTCAAGAAGGGCTGAGACACCCACGCTCTGCGTGTAGCGTTCGACGCGTACCGCAAGTGCAACAGCCATTGAGCAGAAAACTACTTATTCTCTGAATGACCTTATCCCACACTTATATAATACTTCGCGTGGCTCTCAGCCTCTCAGGGAGTGCCCGATAGAACCTCCGACCAATACCGCGTCGGGGTCGTCACATTGAGCTCTAGTTCCTCGATGAGGTCAAGCAACTCGACGAATTTGGGCGTCGAGATACGGTCGTCTTTCGGATTGCCGACCGTGTGGACCGTGAGGATAACCAACTGATTGTATGTGGCTGCGCGTCGAATCTGTGCTTTCGCTTGTTCGGACCTATCGACATTGACTCGCTCCATCGTTAGTGGATCACGGGGCGGGGTCCCACTCAAGAGACCTTCACCGACATAGTTGGTCGCGTGGTAGTCGGCGATAATCGACAGCGTCTGCTTGTTGGCGATGCCGAACGGTGTTACAATGTGGTTTGCGCCCTCGGTGAAGCCATTGGCGACAAGCCATGACTTCGTCCGCCGGATGAGTCGTCGCTGCTCGTCGGGCGAATACGCTGGGAGTGGCTTCTCGACTTGCGGGTGAGCAACGGCGTCCCAGCCAGCTGTGGTCCACTCATCGAGTTGTTCACGAGTAATTTGACTCGGCGCATTCAACAGCCAGGGGATGACCGCAATCGCCCCAGGCATGTTGCGCTTACCCATCTCCTCGTAGGCGTTCTCGATAGAGGCACGGCCGTCGTCGAAGATAATCATCGCACTCCCCGTGCGGTAATTCGGCGTACTCCAGATGTCGTCGAGCACCACTGGTTCAACCTGTGGCGTCTCGTTGGTCGCGTCGGTAGAGATCTCGAGTTGCACCCGCTCTATCTGCTGGAGATTCGGGTCACCAACTTCACCAGTTGGTCCCCACTCCATCGCTCGCCAGAACTCGGTGAGGTGTCCGTCGGTGTACTGTGAGATGATGACCTGATTGTCTCTGTCCGGCGCTAGTAAGCGGACGCGGACGACTGGTGTGTTCTGCGTGGTGTGGCGGAACCACATCGAGAGGTTCTGCTGAGTGATGTCGAGTGGCTCGTCGAACGCTCGTTCGATAAGAACTGCCGGGTCGTCCTCCGTCGTGAGGCGAATGGCTGGTCCTTGCCCATGTGTCTCATCGGTCTCGGGAGTGAGTGCACCTGCCAGCACCTTCCACTGGTCAGGATTTGCGAAGTCGTCGACGAGCGTTCCGCTCTTCGCGACGAGCTCGCGACTCTGCTGTTGTAAGACCGGATTGAGCTGGTAATCTGCCTCGGAGTTATCTATCGCGTCATAGGCGGCTTGGTAGATGTCAGGGCCGACCGCTTCGGCCCCCCACCACGACCCAAGGCTCGCGGTGATAGTTCCGCCCATCGTGAGCAACGCCTTTCGGCGCGGTATATCAGTCACCGCGACCACCTGTCTGCTCGGTCTGTGCGGTGGGCTGGCGTTGGCGCTGTCGGTCGGCCGTTGTCCACGACAGGTCGCTCAGTGTGGCCACCTCGAACATCGCTTTGAGGGTGACGATGTCGATGAAGTACTTGAAGAACGTCGCATATATTGGCACGAAGCCGATGAGGAGCAAGGTTTCATCGTCGAGAAGTAGCACGAACAGGATAGCGAACGTCTGCAGCAACAGGAAGGAGACGATGAGTGCGACTAAAAACACGTACGCTTCGATGAGATAGAGGTGGACGAGGACGCCCAGTGCGACGAGACTCGGGAATGGCAACAACAGCCGTGAGAACATCATGTACGGGTAGACGATGCTCGTGAAGTTGTCTATCTGCGGGGCGAACAGCACATCGCGGTGTTTGAGAAGCGTCTGGACGGTTCCGCGCCGCCAGCGAAGCCGTTGCTTGTAGAGGCTCCGAAGTGTATCCGGTGCTTCCGTGTAGACGGTCGCATTGGACGCTCGGACCTGCCAGCCGTGGCGGAGAATCTGTACGGTGATTTCGAAGTCTTCCGTGAGCGTATCACCGGCGTATCCACCAGCCTCTTCGAGTGCCGTGCGGCGGAAGCCACCGAGACACCCGGGGACAACATTGACTGCGCCCCAGATATCGAACGCTCGACGGAACGAATTGATACCGAAGACGTACTCCAGCGACTGGAGTTTTTCGAGGAATGACTCGCGAGTCAGCAATCGGACGGTGCCGGCGACAGCACCAACGTCAGGGCTCTCGACGAGCTTTGCGACCATTTTCCCGATGGCATCCTCTGCAACCAGTGAGTCCGCATCGACAGTCAGGATGAGTTCTGCTGTTGTGTGTTCCAGCCCGTAATTCAGTGCCGAGAACTTCCCACCGTTCTCTTTCTGAAGGATGCGCATGCGGTCGCTGTCGATGGCCAGTGCTTCCTCGTACGTTCCATCAGTACTCCCATCGTCGATGACAACGATTTCGACCTCGCCAGGATACGTTGTCTTGGCGAGACTCTCGACACAGCGACCGATATACTGCTCTTCGTTGTACGCGGGGACGAGCACCGCCACGGGCGGTGCTGGGTCGGGGAGTGCACTCGAATCGTCGTGTGATTCGGCGGCATGGAGCCACGCCAGTGGTAGGACGAACCACACGTCGAAGAAGACGAACGTGAGTGCGTACGCAAGAACGTAGCTCACGGGGTTTCGAATCCCACTGACGGCATAGAGGTACATGAATAGCAGAATGCCTGCGATGAACAACACCCCCCAGACAGGGATTGGTGTCGTCGCCCTAGGCCAGCGCTCTTGAATCGTCGCTGTACCCACTTGATAGATGAATCCCAGGACTGCGACGGCGGCACAGACGATGACGACTTGCCAATCAAGAACATACAGCAAGAGCGTCAGCGAGAAAATAGTTGCAATTGATACAGCAATAAGCTGTCTTCGGTCAGTAGCGTTTTCTCTTCTCATTTGGTTGACAGCCAATCCGAACCCCGCCAAATATGTCAATATATCTTAATATACCGTGATAGAGCGGGTGACTATTTTCGTCGAATCTTCGCGGGCTCATGGGGTTTCCACTAAGGGATTATCTGGAATTGACAGTTGAATGAGCAACCGAACCGATATATACGCGCCAGCAACCACTTCGTATATATGTACAACTGATAAAATCTAATTTCTGAATATCGAGAATCCGTGTTGCCAGTTCCGGCAGAAAGCGTTCGCTGCCGCACAGTCTACCGACCTATGGTGTTATCATGCCTCTGAAAACGGCCTCGGTGTGCTCTGTCGGCTGCCCACCAACACGAGCAGTCGTAAGTTCCACTTTGTAGGCTGGGTAGACGCGGGTTCCCCGTTCGTTGATGACGGTTGGGGCTGTCGGTGTGTCGAAGACGGCCCAGTCGGTTTCCTTGTCGATGTCGAAGTAACACGCGAACTGGACGTTGAGGTCGGCGAAGAGGTCGAACGCGCTGTGGAGCCAGCCAGTCTTTCGTGCCGGGTCGAACCGACCAGCAATCTGTGAAGACGAACCGAATTCGGGGATGCACAGCGGTACGTCAGTGAGGGCACGGCAGCGCTCGACCATCGGTCGGAACACATCAGTGGGTGGCCGCCAGCCGTGGGCACCGACGTCGCCCCAGTTGTACCCGTCGATACCAACCCAGTCGATAACATCAGCACCGGGGAAGTACGCCTCTGCAGGTGTCGGTCCGAAATCGCGCGCTATCGGGTTCCAGACCCATTGAACATCGGCTGCTGTGAGCGGACTGTTGTTCATCACGTATGAATAGACGTGCCGCCAGGCAGCGACGAATTCACTGCTCGTGCCAGTCGTTCCATCGACAGAGTACGGTGCCCAGTTCCCGTTCATCTCAGGGAACGGGCGAAAGTAGAATCGGCGGCTACCATTACCCTCCGCTACCCACCGAGCGAGGCGTTCAGCCCATCTCGACAGCAGTGCGTCGTACTCGCCTGCAGCAATCGCTGCGAGAAACGACGCTTCGGTCGATTGGGGTGGAGATGTCGGGTGGGGCTGCCAGGTTACCATCGGGATTCGCCCCTCTGCGGCGGTCGTACTCAGTGTCTGGAAGAACTCTTCACGGACGGCCGTCGTCGTCGGCGGAGACGCATAGTGAACACTAACAAAATATGGCACGCCCGTCCACGCTTCGGCCGCTCGGTAGTGCGCAAGCGTTGGTGCTGTCGCCCCGACGCGAAGCGACGGCTGCGTGGACTGAGGTGCCAAAGCTGCACTGGCTCCAAAGAGCGCGCTGCTCCCAGCCCCTGCGGCTACTGCCAGGTAGGTACGGCGTGTCGGCATTAGGTGGCGAGAGATAAGACCGTACTTCGTATAGAAATAGTGGTGTATTTCAAATGATATATTCGCTGAGACAAGCAGATAAGCGAGTGTACCACCCCGTTCGACTCGTTCGCTGCTATCCACTCTATGGGAAGGGGGCGTAGCGTTGTCAGTTCAGTCGAGAAGGTGCGCGTGGTCGGTAATGCGAGAGCGGTGAGAGCACCGTCGATGTTGAACGCTTCGAGCAACAGACCATGCCGTTACGTATGTTCAAACCCGCCTCCAAGAACGGTCACTTCTCGAAGCAGGCGTCAGTGTCTGGAGTGGTGGCAGTACCCTCGCCGACGTGACCGAGTCCTCGGAAAACCCACTGTCCGAATCGATGTTCAAACGCGCCCGGACAATCGGGGCCACTCATCAGCCACACTGCAACGTACGACTGTGCTGGGACACTCATTGCAGTACCAGAGGTCGAGTTCGATGCGCTTGTCGAAGCTACACCACGGAAGATGGAGGTAACGATGAAGTTCCCCGAGCGGAGCTATACTGCGGTTCTCCCTGCTTTCTGTAGTAAGCTATGGCGTCAGTACGAGTAACCTGTTCCGAGACCGGACCTCCCCAGTAGCGTTAGACAGACGCTCTCTGTCTAACAGCGAGTCGTCTGTATGTCGGGGACGCACTTCGGGTGCGCCTCGGATGTCGTACGGTCCCGATGGACGAACCCATCCTGTGTCCGCGCGAGTGGAACGAACGCGGTTCTCCGATTCCGAGCGCGAGCGAGGAACCGGCCCTTTTTATCGCCGAAAGTCACTGACTTTCGGCTGTTAACCAGAACGCTGTGCGTTCTGGTGATAGCGTAGATTTTTGCGAGGAGGGGTGCCCGGAGCGAGCGCCGAAGGCGCGAGCGAGGACACCCGACGAGTAAAAAGGTACGGCTATTGGTAGGCCAGCCGCATGATCCACTGCGAGAAGGCGTCGCTCTGGACACCGAGTTCGTCGTCCGCGACGAACGGCGAGAGCATGTCGCCGGCCATCAACAGTGAGAAGTCGAGGTCCTTCGCGGCCGGGGTGATGAAGTAGGTGTTGTGGCCGTTGTAGACGGTGTCCTCGCGCTGGACCATGCCCTTCTCGACGAGCGATTCGACGATGCGACTGCCCTTGCGCGAGGAGACGTCGAGGGCCTTCCAGAACTCGCTCTGGTGGATGCCGCCGCTCTCCCGGACGAGTTCGAGGCCCGCCAACTCGTCCTCGGAGAGGTCGGCCTCCGCGGTAGCGCTCATACGGTCAATACGGGGGCTCCCCGGGTTAAGTCTGACTGTCCGTTCGGGCCTCCGCGCCCACCCGCTCGAAGGCCGTCTCGCACGGCGGGCCGTCCGCGAAGTGGAACTCCCCCCGCCCGTCGTCGTCGATGGTCACGAGCGAGGAAGAGACGGTGCCGAAGCCGGCCGTCTCACCGGACTCGCCCTCGTTGTGGATGCAGACGCCGTAGCGGTGGTCGCCGAGCGCCGACCCGGCCCGGTCGCGCCACTCGACTGCCGACTCGCCGGGGTCCGGCTGGAGCGCGTCGTACAGTCGGCGGCCGTTCTCGGCCTGTCGCTCCGCCGGTTCGGGGCGGAACTCGGGGACGAAGTACGCGGTGTCGTAGCCGACGTTCATCACGACGTGGACGCCGGGGTCGAGGTGGGTGACGTGCGTGCCGCCGTCGTTCGAGACGAGGATGCAGGCGTTCGCGTCCGCCAGCAGGAGGTAGAACCCCTCGTAGCGCGTCGCGTCGAGTTCGCGTTCGACCAGTCGGGCGGCGTCCTCGGCGCTCTCACACCCCAGAACGTCCCGGACGAGCAATCCCCGCGAGCGTTCGCCCTCGGGAACCTGTACCCAGCGGTTCGTCAGCGCGACGAACAGGCCCGCGTCGTTGTACCCCATCCACGTCCCGCCGGCCTCGTCGTCGGTCGGCGCGACGACCCGCCGTCCCTCGACGTCGAAGGCATGTGGCGGTGTGGAGGGGCGGTCGTAGCGTTCGTCGCGGTTCGCCGCGACGACGACGGGGTGCGAGGGGAACGTCTGCCAGGCAACGGTGAGGGTACACACGGACCGGGGTAGGGCGACCCGACAGTTAACAGTTACACGCCCGGTTCGTCGGGCGTCTCCGAGTCCTCGGCCTCCCGGACCGGACGGAGTCGCGTCCGGACGGCCTCGCGGTCGGCGGTCCCCGACTCCGTCCGGGGGATGGTGCCGAACGCGACGACGCGCGGGAGTTTGTAGCCCGCCAGACGCTCGCGGCAGTGTGCCTCGACGGCGTCCGAATCGGGGTCGGCACCGGCCACGGGTTCGACGAGTGCGGCGACGCACTCACCCCACTCCTCGTCGGGGAGGCCGAGGACGACGGCGTCGGCCACTCCGTCGAGTTCTCGGATGACGCTCGCCACTTCGCTCGGGTCGACGTTCTGCCCGCCGGTGATGATGCGCTCGTCCTTGCGCGAGCGGACCCAGAGGCGACCGTCGCCGTCGAAGTAGCCCACGTCGCCCGTGTAGAATCCGTAGGGGCCGAACGCCCGGGCCGTCGCCGCCGGGTCCTCGTAGTAGCCCGGTGTCACGGTCGGTCCCGAGACGACGAGTTCGCCCGGCTTGCCGGCGGGGAGGGGGTCGCCGTGGTCGTCGACGACGGTCACCTCGGTGAACATGAGCGGACGGCCGACGCTCCCGACGTGGGCGGTTGCCTCGCCCGGCCTGACGGTCGCTATCTGCGAGGCCGTCTCCGTCATCCCGTAGGTGGGACAGACCGGGACGCCCCGCTCGCCACAGCGCTCGACGAGTTCGTCGGAGGCGGGCGCGCCACCCAGCAGGACGAATCGGAGCGAGTCCGGCAGGGCCCCGGCGTCCAGTAGGCGCGAGAGGAGCGTCGGGACGAGCGAGACGCCCGTCGCCTCGTACTCGGTGAGCGCCGCCAGCAGTTCGTCCGGGTCGGTCGAGCAGAGCAGAACGTTCGACCCGTAGAGCACGGCGCGGTAGACGGGCGCAAGCCCGCCCATCGAACTCGTCGAGAGCGGGGACGCCCACCGGTCGTCCGGGAGGACGCCGAGGTGGAACGCGCTGGCCGTCGCGCTGGCGAGGACGTTCCCCACCGTGAGGACGACGAGTTTCGGCGTGCCCGTCGTCCCCGACGTCGCGAGCATGACGAGTGGGTCGCTCAGCGCCCACTCGGGCAGGTCGAACGGCCGGGGCGTGGTCGCGTCGATGCTCGTCGCCGCGCCGTCGCCGTCCACCGACCGGACGGGGACGTCCCCGGCGGCCGCCAGCGCTCGCTCCTCGGTCGCCGACTCGCAGAGCAGGAGGTCGAGGTCCGCCCGGTCGACCTGCGTCTCCAGTTCCGCCGTCGTGAGGCGCGTCGAGAGCGGGACGAGTCGCGCGCCGACGCGCATCGTCGCGTGGACGGCTTCGACGGTGGCGGGACGGGTGCCGACGAGCATCCCGACGTGCTGGTCCACGCAGACGCCCTCGGCGGCGAGTCGACCGGCCAGCAACTCGACCGACGCGTCGAGGTCGTCGTACGAGAGGGTCGCACCGCTCGTGGCGTCGACGAGCGCCGTCGCCTCGGGCGATGTCCGTCGCCGCTGGCTCAGCCAGTCACGCACTGCTCGAACCACCCCCTGCGGGTACATTTCCCTTTCCTTCCGGGACGGTCACCGCACCGTGGACGACCGGTGCGGGGTCCGACGCGAGGTCCTCGGCGAGGAAGTCGGCGGTCGCCAGCCCGCACGCCGGGAGGGGGGCGAGGCTGGCGGCGACGTGGACCGCGGCGGTCCGCGCGTACACGGCGTCGATGGTCGTCGTGACGACTGCCTCCAGACCTGCTTCGCGCGCGCGGAGCGCCGCGTCCCGCGCTCGGTCCGGTCCCCCGAGCGCCATCGGTTTCAGGACGAGGACGTCCGCCGCCCCCGCCGCCAGCACCGCGTCGACGCCGTGCTCGCCGAGCGACTCGTCGAGGGCGACGCCGACCGGACCGCCCCGAAGGTCGGCGTGGCCCGTCAGGTCCCCTGTGGGGAGCGGTTGCTCGACGTACTCGACGCCGTGGCCGCCGAACTGCCCCATCGCTCGCCGGGCCGTCTCGCGGTCCCACGACCCGTTGGCGTCGGCGCGGAGGGTCGCGTCGGGACAGGCCTCGCGGACTGCCTCGACGCGGTCGAAGTCGGCGGTCAGCGAGCGTGCGCCGACTTTCACCTTCAGGCAGTCGAACCCCTCGTCGACGGCCGACTCGGCGTCCGCGACGCTCGTCTCGACGTCGCCGTCGCCCACCGTCGCGTTGACCGGGACGGCGTCGACTTCGGCCTCGCCACCGAGATACCTGTAAAGTGGTTCGTCGGTCGCTCGCGCCCGTGCGTCCGCGAGAGCGAGCGAGAGTCCGTGTCGCGCGGCGGGCGTCTCGCGGGCGTCGAGGGCGTCGAGGGCCGCCTCGTACCCGTCGCTCCCGGCACGCTCTGTCGCCCGTTCGAGGGCCGCCTCGCAGTCGTCGAGCGACTCGGTCCACCCCGGCAGAGGAGTGGCCTCCCCGACGCCCGACTCGCCGTCGCACGCGACGCGGACGAGGAACCCCTCACGGTGATCGATGGTCCCCCTCGCGGTGTCGAGGGGTCGGGCGAGGCGGAGCGAGAAGGGTTCGAGGTCGACGCGGTCGCACTCGGCAGTCATAGCATTGCGGGCACGACGAACCCGGCGGCGAACAGCACCGAGTGGGCCGCCAGCAGTTTTCCGGTCGTCTCCAGTGCGGGGTTGAGCGCCGCTCCACTCGTCTCGGTGAGGACGGTCCCCGCCAGTGAGGCGGCGAGCGGCAGGGTGAGCAGTGGCAGGAGGGTCAGCGGCGAGTAGCCCGTCAGCGCGAACACGACGGGGACGACGTAGGCCATCCCGAGCATCAGGAGGAACTCGACGCGACTCGCGCGGTAGCCGAGTGCGACCGCCAACGTCCGCTTGTCGGCCTTCATGTCCGTCTCCCGGTCGCGGATGTTGTTCACGACGAGGATGCACGTCGAGAGGCCCGCGGCGGGGAGACTGGCCACGACTGCGGCGAGGGGGAGTGTCTCCGACGGGAGCCACAACGGGAACGGTTCGGCGAGCGCCGCCGCTGCCTGCACGTAGTACGTCCCCGTGACGGCGACGAGGCCGAAGTAGACGAACACGAAGAGGTCACCCAGTCCGCGGTAGCCGTAGGGGTACGGGCCGCCGGTGTAGAGGATGCCCGCCGCGACCGAGGTGAGGCCGACGACGACGATGGGCAGGCCGCCGACGTACACCAGATAGGTGCCGAGGAGGATGGCGGTGGCGAACGTGAGGTACATCGCCCGCTTGACCTCGGGCGGGTCGATGAGGCCGCCCGCGGTGACGCGAGTGAACCCCTCGCGCTCCTCGGTGTCAGCGCCGCGGACGGCGTCGTAGTAGTCGTTGGCGAAGTTCGTCCCAACCTGGAGGAGGAGCGCGCCGACGAGTGCCGCGAGGGCGGGGAGCGCTCGGAACACCCCCGCGTGGAACGCGAGGGCAGTCCCGACGAGGACCGGCGACGCACCCGCCGGGAGCGTCTGCGGGCGCGCGGCCATCACCCACGCCTTCGCCTTCGATGTCTCCGTCTCGGCCATTGGCCGATTTTCGGGCGGCCGCCGTATGAATCTCCCCGTTCCGGGCGACTGGCGGCGCTACGGGTCCGGTGGCGAACAGGCGAGACTCACATCCGACGCGCGCCGACGACTCGCACTCCCGCCTCGGTCGGTACGCGGCGACTGGTCAGGGCATGAGGTGGGTGGTCGCGTTCCGGTACTTGAACCTACGCTCGACTGGGCTGTTCCGAGACTGCTGCGAACACGCCGAGACTCGCCACGGCGTAGCCGCCGCCGACCACACTCGCACTGACCTGCTTGTGACAGCGGTAGCCGTCGCCGTAGCGGTCGCCGAAGTGGAGCACGCCGGTCGACCAGTCGTATGCGAACCCGGTCCGTGCCCCCGCGGTTTCGACCAGGAGGCACGTCGCCGGGTCGTGGAGGAGGGCACTGACGAACAGGAGGGTACCGACGGTCAATACCGCCAAGGACGCTCGCCTTCGGCGACTCGCCCGAACCGAAGCGGTGAGAGAGCCGACCAGGACGATACTAGCCAACAGTACGAGCGACGACAGTCCGAGCGTCCACTCGGTGGCGAATTCGAGGTACGCGACGCCGAACAGCACGACTGCGGTTCCGAGAGCAGCGAGAACGATACGAGGGAGGGCACTACGCATGCGACTAGTTCGTCGCAAAGTTATAAAAAACGACCATTCTCGCCGGAATCAGCTACGGGACGAGCGATTCAATAATGCCACGGGACGTCCGAGAAGTCCGGCCGCCGCCCCTCCACGAACGCGTCCCGTCCCTCTGCCGCCTCGTCGGTCATGTATCCGAGCCTCGTCGCCTCGCCCGCGAACACCTGCTGGCCGACCATGCCGTCGTCGGTCATGTTGAAGGCGTACTTCAGCATCCGCATCGCGGTGGGCGACTTGGCGTTGATGGCCTCACCCCACTCCAGCGCCGTCTCCTCCAGTTCCTCGTGGGGCACGGCCTCGTTGACCATCCCCATCTCCTCGGCCTCCTCCGCGGAGTAGGTCTTCCCGAGGAAGAACACCTCGCGGGCCTTCTTTTGACCCACCTGCTTGGCGAGGTACGCCGACCCGAACCCGGCGTCGAAGGAGGCTACGTCGGGGTCCGTCTGGAGGAACTTCGCGTGCTCCTCCGAGGCGAGCGTCATGTCACAGACGACGTGCAGGGAGTGGCCGCCGCCGACGGCCCACCCGGGGACGACGGCGACGACCGGTTTGGGGATGAACCGGATGGCCCGCTGGACTTCGAGGATGTGCAGTCGTCCGGTCTCACTCGCGTCCGCTTCGTCACCCTCGTACTGGTAGCCGTCCGCACCTCGGATGGCCTGGTCGCCGCCGGAGGAGAACGCCCATCCGCCGTCCTTCGGGGAGGGACCGTTGCCCGTTAGGAGGACACAGCCGACGTCCGTCTGTCGCTTGGCGTGTTCGAGCGCCCGGTAGAGTTCGTCGACCGTGTTCGGGCGGAAGGCGTTCCTGACCTCGGGGCGGTCGAAGGCGATGCGGACGGTCCCTTGCTCGCGGGCGCGGTGATAGGTGACGTCCCGGAAGTCGAACCCCTCGACGGGGTCCCACCTCTCTGCGTCGAACAGCTCGGAAACCATGGTCCGGGTGCGCGTGGGCGTCGCAAAAAGCTTGCCAGTGTATCCGGTGGCCCCTGCGAGGACCACGAGGGGACCGCTCTCGTCGGGTGCTCGCCCCCGGTGCCTGGTCTCGCAAGCACAGTTCGTAACGGTCTTTCACCGTACCGAAGAGTACGCACGATGTCAGGACCGCGTCACCGCGTACGGCCTGCGTTCGCATCGCATCGGCTTGACCCGTCAGAGTCCGACGGAGCGAGGTAGCCGGTGGACTGCTCCAGACGTGACCTCCTCCGTACCGGTGGGGGAGCCGTGGCGACACTCGCGACCGGTGCGACCGCCGGATGCGTGAGTCTCGGGGCCACCGGCGGCGTGAAGGTCAGTTCGATGCGCTTCACCGAGGACATCGTCCTCGGCTACATGGCGCTGGAGTCGCTCCGCGCGAACACCGACCTCACGGTCCTGGACGAGACGGGTCTCGGCGGGAGCGCGATGAACTTCCGCGCCGTCGACAACGGCGAGGTAGACCTGTTTTGGTTCTACACCGGCGGCGCGTGGGCGACCATCCCGCCGAAGAAAGAACGGGTCATCTCTGACGCCGAGCGACTGTACGAGGCGGTCCGCGAGAAGTTCCGCGAGCACTACGGTCTCGCCTACCTGAATCGCGCGCCGTTCAACAACACCTACGCCATCATCGCCGACCCGGCGTGGGTCGAGGAGACGGGCGTGGAGACGCTGAGCGGGTTCGCCGAGTACGTCGACAGCGGCAACACGGACCTGACGGGCGTGATGGGGCCGGAGTTCCAGCAACGCGCCGACGGGTGGCCGGGGCTAGCCAAGACCTACGGTTTCGACGACATCCGGAGCGAACTCGACATCCGCAACGTCGGGCCGTCGCTCACCTACCAAATCGTCGGCGAGGGCGAGGCACAGTTCGGGATGGGCTTCAGCACGAACCCGAAGATAGCGAAGTACGACCTCGTCACGCTGGAGGACGACGAGGGCTTCTTCCCCATCTACAACCCGGCCCCGACGGTCAGCACCGCAATCGAGGAGTACCCCTCGATGCGCGACCCGCTGAACGCCATCGGGCCGACGCTGAACACGGAGAAGATCATGCGCCTCAACCACCGGGTGTCGCTACAGGGCGAGGACGCACAGACCGTGGCCCGCGACTACCTGCAGTCGGAGGGGTTGGTGTGAGCGTCCTCGGCTTCCTCGCCGACCTCGTCCAGTTCACGGTGGAGAACGACGCTCGCCTGCTCCGGATGCTCGCCGAGCACGTCCTGCTGATCGTCCAGACGCTGGTCGTCGCCCTCCCGCTGGCCGTGGGACTGGGCGTCCTCAGCACCTACGACGAGCGACTGGCGACGGTCGTCCTCTGGGGAGCGGGCGTCCTGATGACGATACCCGCCATCGCCCTCTTCGGCGTGCTCATCCCCGTCCTCGGCATCGGGAACCCGCCGGTCATCGTCGCCCTCGTGGCCTACGCCCAGTTGCCAGTCGTCCGGAACACGTACGTGGGTCTCACGTCGGCCGACGGTGCCGCCATCGACGCCGGGACGGGTCTCGGGATGACCCGCTGGCAGCGACTCCGCCGGGTCCGCCTGCCCGTTGCGCTCCCCGTCGTGATGGCAGGCATCCGCAACGCCGTCGTCATCCTCGTCGGCCTCGCCGCCATCGGGGCGTTCATCGGTGGGGGCGGCCTCGGGGACTTCATCTTCTACGGCATCGCCGACGGCGACACCGCGATGATCGTCGTCACGACGATAATCCTCTCCGTGCTGGCACTGGCCTTCGACTACCTGCTCGCCGTCGTCGAGGAGGGGTTGCGTCTCCGCAACGGGGAGGCCGTCGACCCGACCCTCGCGACGCGAACGCTCCGCGGACTCCACGCTAAACTCCCATGATTCGATTCGACGACGTCCACAAACGGTACAGCGACGGCACGCACGCGGTGAAGGGCCTCGACTTCACGGTCGAGGAGGGGACGACGACGGTGCTGGTCGGCCCCTCCGGGTGCGGCAAGACGACGACGATGCGACTCGTCAACCGCCTCGAGGAACCCACCGAGGGGACCGTCCACTACGACGGCACGGACGTGCGTGACCTCGACGCGACGACGCTCCGCCGGGACATCGGGTACGTCATCCAGGACATCGGCCTGTTCGACCACATGACCGTCGCGGAGAACGTCGCCACCGTCCCGGACCTGAAGGGCTGGGACCGCGAGCGCATCGACGACAGGGTGGACGAACTGCTCGAACTGGTCGACCTGCCCCCCGGAAAGTACCGCGACAGCCACCCGACGGAACTCTCCGGCGGGCAACGCCAGCGAGTCGGCGTGGCCCGCGCACTCGCGGCCGACCCGGACGTCCTCCTGATGGACGAACCGTTCGGCGCGCTCGACCCCATCACGCGCGAGGAACTGCAAGACGAGTTCCTCGCCATCCAGCGTGACATCGAGACGACCATCCTCTTCGTCACCCACAGCATCGACGAGGCGCTGAAGATGGGCGACCGCATCGCCGTGATGAACGGCGGCGAACTCGTCCAGTACGACACCCCGCGCGCCCTGCTGGACGACCCCGCGACGAAGTTCGTCGAGGACTTCGTCGGTCCCGACCGGACGCTCAAACGCCTGCGCGTCCTCCGCGTCGGCGAGGTGATGACCGAGCAGGTGCCCGACGAACACGAGGACGTCGTCGAGGCGTTCCGTGCCGACCGAGGGGTCGTCGCCGACGGGGGCGAGGTGATTCCGGTCACGCCCGACGACAGCGCACAGGTCGCCCTCTCTCGGTGCATCCAGGCGAACGTCGACGCCCTGCCCGTCGTCGAGGAGGCGTCGGTGGTCGGCGTCGTCACCGAGTCCGCCATCCGGGAGTGGCAGCGGGGCGGTGTCTGATGGGACTGGCCGACCTGCTCGCGGCGACGTGGGCCTTTCTCGTCTCCCACCCCGACCGGTTCGTCGAACTGCTCCGCGAACACCTGCTGCTGGTGTTCGTCTCGGAGACGGTGGCCGTCGCCGTCGCCGTCCCCCTCGGCGTCGCCGCGATGTGGGACGAGCGCGTCTCCCGCGTCGTCTCGAACCTCGGGAACGTCGCCCAGACGATTCCGACGCTGGCGGTCATCGCGCTCGTCTTCCCGCTGCTGGGTCTCGGCTTCCTGCCGTCGCTCGTCGGGCTGACGGTGTACGCCCTGCTGCCCGTGCTGACGAACACCGTCGCCGGTCTGGAGAGCGTCGACGAGGAGACGGTCGACGCCGCCCGCGGGATGGGGATGACCCGGTGGGAGGTGCTCCGCGACGTCCGCTTTCCCCTCGCCCTGCCCGTCGTGTTCGCCGGCATCCGGACCAGCGTCGTCCTGACCGTCGGGACGGCCTACCTCGCCTTCTTCATCGGCGGGGGCGGCCTCGGCGTCTGGGTCATCGGCGGCATCAAACTGTTCAACACCGCTCAACTGCTCGCGGGGGCGATTCCCGGCGCGTTGCTCGCCGTCGCCCTCGATACGGGTCTCGCGCTCGTCGAACGCCATCTCGGGGGGACGGGGAGCGCGGACGGCGTCCCGGCCGCGGGGTGAGCGGTCGGCGGGGTCGGCCCACGAGGGTCGATTCTGTCGCCCGACCACCATCCGAAGTACCGGCACGTATTTCTCCTACCCTCGCGGATTCTCCCGAATGAGCGTCATCGCCGAGTTCAGCATCGACAGCGCGGAGTTCGTTCTGGGCGAGGTGCTGGCGACGGACCCGGAGGTACGTATCGAACTCGAACGAGTGGTGCCGGCCTCCCGGCGGGTGATGCCGTTCTTCTGGGCGGTCGGCGAGGGCCGGAAGACGTTCGAACGGGAGGTCAGGAACAGCGAGTACGTCCGGTCGCTCGTCCCCCTCGACGAACTCACGAGACAGACGCTCTACAAGATCGAGTGGAGCGAGGAGGTAGAGAGCCTCATCTACGGTATCGCGGAGGTCGGAGCAACCATCCTCGAAGCGCAGGGTGACGGAGACTGGTTCTTCCGCATCCGATTCGACGACCACTCGGGGCTGGCGGCCTTCCACAACTACTGCCAGAGACACGACATCTCGTTCACCCTCGAACGGGTGTACACCCTCGAAGCCCGCGACAGCGCCGGCTTCCAGTTCGACCTCACCGACGAACAGCGCGAGGCAGTGGTCCGGGCGGTCGAAGGCGGGTACTTCGACGTCCCGCGCGGCGTGACCCTCGACGACCTCGCCGCGGGCCTCGGCATCTCCCGGCAGGCCGTCTCCGAACGCATCCGCCGCGGGGTGGGAAAGGTCCTCTCGTCGGTCGCCCTGTGAAAATATATCACACCCAATATTTCGGGGGGTTGTTTTAAGTAGCATGATTTGACAAGCCGAACAGCGTTGCTCGGAGAGTCGAACGGTGGATGCGTGACCGAGACTCCCGAGTCGACCGACCGGCGTACGCCAGACGAGTGGGACGCGGTCTACGACACCCTGGCGAGTCACCGCCGTCGGCTGGTACTCGCGTTCCTCGACCGGGAGGTCCAGGCGTACCTCGCCGACATCGTCGAGACCATCGCCCGGAACGAACCGGCGGAGGGCCGAGCGGGCGCCGCCCGCGACCGACAGGCCATCGAGATATCGCTCCACCACGTCCACCTCCCGAAACTCGAAGACGCCGGGTTCGTCGAGTGGGACCGCGAGACGACCGAAGTCACCCTCACCGAGTCGCCGCCGGTTCCCCTCGCCGACCTCCCCCCGACGCTCCTCGGCGGGTCGGACATCTGCGGGGCGAGCACGACCGACTGAGCGTCACGCCCGGACAGTCGACCTCGCGCACCTCGTCCGTCAGGACGCTCTCGCCGTCGCTCCCTCGCTCTCTCAGTCCTCGCCAGTCGTCCGTCGCACCGCCCGGTCGTGGAACCCCTCGCGGTGTCGGTGTGACGTCTCGCCGTCGACGACCACCTCCACCACCTGCGTCCCCTCGCTCTCGAGGGAGGTGGTGTACGCCTCGCGGAACGCCGACAGCGAGTCGACGCGGGCGAACTCCAGCCCGTAGAGTTCCGCCGTCGGCGAGAAGTCGAGACCGTGCGGCGTCCGGAAGTAGTCGGTGAAGGGCGGGTCGAACGCCTCCACCGGGAGGAGGTGGAAGATGCCGCCGCCGTCGTTGTTCACGAGGACGATAGTCGCGTCCACGCCACAGCGCGCGACGGCGAGCAACCCGTTCGTGTCGTGGTAGTACGCGAGGTCGCCCGTGACGAGAATCAGGGGGTCGTCGGTGGCGCTTCCCGCGCCGAGGGCCGTCGAGGTGATGCCGTCGATGCCCGACGCCCCCCGGTTGGCCAGCGCGGTCACGTCGGCCGTCCGAGGTTCGGAGAACCGGTCGAGGTCGCGGACGGGCATGGAGTTCGAGACGAACAGCGTCGACGGGTCGGGCGCGAGGCCCGCCACCGTCCCCAGAACCGACCCCTCGAAGAGCGTCCCGTCCTCGTCGACCGTGTCCCAGTATCGCCGCTCGTAGCCCGCGAACCGCTCGCGCCACGCGTCCCCGCCGGGGTGGTCGACCGCTCCCGCCAGCGCCCGCGCGACCCGGTTCTCGTCGGCGACGACGAGGTCCGTCGCGGTGAACGTCGCCTCCCGCCACCGGCCCGCGGGGTCCACGACGAACTGGCGCGCCCCCGAGTCGCGCAGGTAGTGCCGGGCCGTCTTCGAGGTGGGGGAAGCGCCGAACCGGACGACGAGGTCGGGGGCCGCCTCCACGCCCGCGAGGTACGAGTCGTAACCGCCACAGACCGTCGCGCCCGCGACGTGCGGGCCGAACCGCGCGCCGGAGAGCGGGTCCGCGAGGACGGGAAAGCCCGTCGCCGACGCCAGCGACCCGAGCGCCTCGCTCGACAGCCGACTCTCCGGCCCGGCGACGACGAGGCCCCGGTCGGCGCCCTCGACGGCCGACACCAGCGACGCGCGGTCGGTGGGGTCCAGCGCCGGCCTCCCCCGCGCGACGCGGACGAACGGCCCGTCACGCCCCTCGACGGCGAGGGGGTGGTCCTCGGCGAACCCCTCGGGCACGTCTCCCGGGACAGGCGTGGGTTCGAGGGGCTTCTCGAAGGGGACGTTCAGGTGGACGGGTCCCGGTTCCGTCCCCGTCGACGTCGCCACGGCGCGCGCGAGGGCGACCCGGAGCGACCGGAGCTTCCGGTCGTCGGCCGCGGGTTCCGGGAGCGTGCGGTAGGCCCGCACCGAGTCGCCGTACAGCTTCTCCTGGTCGATGGTCTGGTTCGCCCCCGAGTCCCGGAGGACGGGCGGCCTGTCGGCGGTGAGCAGGAGCATCGGCACGCGCGACTGGTGAGCCTCCACGACGGCGGGGTGGAAGTTGACGGCGGCCGTCCCCGACGTACAGACCAGCGGCGTCGGCCTCCCGGTTCGCTTCGCCCGACCCAGCGCGAAGAACGCCGCCGAGCGCTCATCGAGGTGCGAGTAGGTCTCGACGGCCTCGTGGGCGGTGAGCGCCATCGTCAGCGGCGTCGACCGACTTCCCGGCGCGAGACAGGCGGCGTCGACGCCCGCCTTCGCCAGTTCGTCGGCGACGACGTGGCCCCACAGCGTGTTGCGGTTGGGGAACGGGTCGGGGCCGCTCATCGGCGGCGCAACTCGTCGAGGACGGGCCGGTACTTGAGCTGGACCTCCTCCCACTCCGCGTCGGGGTCGGAGTCCCCGACGATGCCGTTGCCCGCGAACAGCGTGGCCGAGCGGTCGCCCGCGACGCCCGAGCGGATGGCGACGGCGAACTCGCCGTTCCCGTCCGCGTCGAACCAGCCGAGCGGGGCGGCGTACCAGCCCCGCTCGAACGTCTCCGTCTCGCGGATGACGTCCCACGCGGTGTCGGGCGGGAGGCCGCCGACGGCGGGCGTGGGGTGGAGCGCCTCCACGATGTCGAGGACGTGGCCCTCCCCGGAGAGCGTCGCCTCGATGGGCGTCCGGAGGTGCTGGATGGTCGCCAGTCGGTGGACGCCCTGGTCGCCCTCCCGCACCTCGCCGAGCGGGTCGAGTTGCTCGCAGATGGCGTCGACGACGAGGCGCTGTTCGTGCTGGAGTTTCTCGCTCTCCAGCAGGGAGGCGGCGAGGTCGGCGTCCTCCTCGGGAGTGTCCCCGCGGGCGACCGACCCCGCGAGCGCCTCGGTCCTGACCTCGCGGCCGTCGAGGGCGACCAGTCGCTCGGGGGGCGCGCCGAAGAAGGCCGCCGCCTCGGTCGGCTGGACGAGGAAGCGGTAACACTCGGGGTACGTGCGTCGGAGCCGTTCGAGGACGCTCGGCGCGTCGACGGGTTCTTCCAGATCGACGGCGAGCGCCAGCGCGAGGACCACCTTCTCCAGTTCGCCGTCGGCGATGCGGTCGGCGGCCGCCCGGACCTGCGCCTTCCACTCGGCCTCCGGCGTGCGGTGGTGGGTCGCTCGCACCCCCGGCGCGACGCCGCGCGGGGCCATCGCCGGGAGGTCGGCGATTCGCTCGCGGATGGCCTCGAGCGAGGCCGCCACCTCCCCGGGGCCCTCCTCGGGGTCGAACGCGGAGACGGTCAGGTAGGTGGTCTCGTCGGTGCGGACCAACTGGACACGCGGGAGGACGAACAGCGCCGCCGGAAACCCGGCCCACGGCGGCGCGTCGGCGTGTCGCTCGTTGAACGCCGCGCCGCCGACGAGGCGCGGCCGGGCCGCGTGGGGGCCGTCGACGTCGAGGTCCGAGAACAGTGCGGCCGCGTCCTCGCGGAGCGCCTCGAACCGGCCGGGGCCCTCCGCGACCAGCCGCGCGGCGGCTCCGCCGCCGGCGATTTCGAGGCCGTCGGGGGCGCTCCAGTGGATGCGCGGGACCGGCTGTGCGGCGAGAAAGGCTCGGTAGGAGACGTCGGGGACCTCACAGGTGCGACTCACCAGCGTGGTGTCCGCCCGTACCCCGGCGGTCACGCCCCCGCTACGCGCGGATTCCATTGTCGTCCAATCGGGTCCGACCGCCCTTGAGACTATCCTTCCCGGTCAGCTGTAGCGCTCCTCGTTCCACGGGTTCGCCGTGTCCGAGTAGCCCCGCTTCTCCCAGTAGCCCAGTTCCTTCTCGGTGAGGAACTCGACGCCGTCGACCCACTTCGCGCCCTTGTAGGCGTAGCGGTGGGGCGTGACGACGCGCACGGGGCCGCCGTGGTCGTCTGGCAGTGGTTCGCCGTCGAGTTCCCACGTGAACACGACCTCCTCGCGCATGCAGGTGTCGAGCGAGAGGTCCGTCGTGTAGTCGTCGAACCCGTGGAACATGACGTGCGTGGCGTCGTCGCGGACGCCGACGTGCTCGGCGAGCGTCGGGAAGGTGACGCCCGTAAACAGGTTGTCGAACCGGCTCCACCCGGTCACGCAGTGGAAGTCCTGTCTCTGCGTCTCGCTCGGCAGGTCGCGGAACTCGTCGAGCGAGAACGACCGCGGCTCCTCGACTGCGCCCCACACCTCGAACTCCCACGTCTCGGGGGACCACGAGGGCGTGCCGCTCTTCGAGAGCACGGGGAACCGGGACGTCTCGCGCTGGCCCGGCGGCAGTCGCTCCTCGCCGAACTCCTCGTACAGGTTCGTCACGTCGCGGACGCTCATGGGGGACGGTGGACCGCGGCGACCGTAGGCGTACCGACTCCAACGCGCGGCCGGATTTGTCTTCCGAGAACCTCCGTGTCGTCTCACAGAAGAAAAGTTTTCCAGCCGAGATAGTGTGTTTTCCGTTGGGCAAACTTTGGCCGGTAGAGTTAAATACTGGACTGTCAAAGCGACGTGTATCAATGCCCAAAGTAGAGATAACTATCCCGGAGCACCTGGAGATGCAGATCACCCAGCTCATCGAGCAGGGTGAGTTCGTGAACCGGGAGGAAGCGATGGAGGACCTCCTGGCTGCGGGGATTCGCGCGTACAAGACCAGCGGCCCGATGGACGACGAGGAGCCGGGGACGTTCGAGGACGACGGCATGATGGGCCACGAAGACGAGTACGTCTTCTGAGCTACTGCGGTCCCCGTTCTCGCGCTCTCGCGGTTCTCACGTTCTCTCTCGCCGTCCTCGGACCGACCAGCCGTCGGCGCGTCGGTCCCACCGGTGCGCCACTCGGTATCGGGATTCGCGTTACGTTTAAACAGTCATCGGAGTAAACGTGCGTATGCACAAAGACGAGCTTCTGGAGTTGCACGAGCAGATGGTGACCATCATGGAGTACTTCCGCGGCGTCGACGGCGTCGACTCCAGCCTGTTCGACCCCTACGACGAACTCGACGTCTCGCCCGACGACGTCCACAAGTCCAAGAGCGAGCACAAACACGCCGTGTTCGTCCTCGGTAACGCCCTCGCCTCGGCGATGAGTGACGACGAGTTCTCGGACGCGGGGCGCATCTCCAAGCGGATGCAGGAACTCGCCGACGACGCCGAACAGAAGCTCTGAACCGGACTCCTCGCCAGCGCGAGCCGGCCCGCCGAGTGCCCTCTCCGCCTCTCCACCCTTCAGCCCCTCAATCCGACGGCCGGGCCGCACTCCGCCGAACACTCACTATACACAGAGATACAAGCTATTTTATGGGTGGGTCCGTGCGGCCGGTATGCAACCGCGTACCGCCGACCAGATAGACGCGTGGCCGACACAGCCCCTCACCGGGGGGTACGAGGGCCTCCACCGACTCGCGGGCGAGTCGTTCACCGGGGCCGTCTCCACCGCCGGGTCGTGGCTGTTCATGCTCAACGGGCGCTGCGTGGGCACTGAGGGGCGACTGGAGGACTTCGCCGAGGCCAGCGGCACCGTCCACACCGCCCCCGACGCCGCGCTACCGCTCCTGTTCTCGATGTTCGTCGCCGAGGGCGAGGAGCGCGGCCAGTACTACACCGGGCGGACCCCGCTCTCGACGGTCCACGAGACGCTGCGCGACGGCGGCTTCACCGGCTACGTCGAACTCTCGGAGAACGTCATCAGTGGGGACTACTACGTCGCCTACTACGGCGGGGACCCCGCGTTCGCCGCCTTCGTCGGACAGAGCGACCGCCTGCTGACGGGCGAGGAGGCGTTCGACCGCGCCTGCGACGAGGTGGGCATCTACACCGTCACCGCGACGACGCTGGACGTCCGGGACGTGCCCGGTCGCGCCGCCGCGACGCAGTCGACCGCCCCGGCCGCCGGCGCGTCTGCCGCCGCGGCCGGCACGACGGCAGACGCCGACCAGTCCGTCGCGGACTCGTCGGACGCGAGGTCGCCGGACACCGGCCCGTCGGACGGCGGTCCGTCGGGAGACGCCCCGGACGCGGAGGGGGCCGACGAACCGCTCCCCGTCGAGCGGTCGAACGCCGACGCGGCGGGGGCCGTCGACGGTGCCACGGACGCCGGAACGGCCGAGTCGCCGGGGCGTGACTCGCCCCGCCCGGCGGACGCGCTGGGCGATCGGGAGCGCGAGGCCACGACGGACTCCCCGGACGCGGGACGCTCGGAGACCGAGGTGAGCGACCCGACGCCCGGCCCGGAGGCCGACTGGCCCGAGTGGCCCGACGCGCCGGGGGCGAGCGACCCCGCCGGGGAGGCCGAGGCGGACGACGACACGCCGGCCCCGCCCACGCACCCCGAAGGGCTGACGCCCGCGGTGCGCGACGTGCGCGGGACGCCCGCACCCGACGTGCCCGACGTTCCAGACGCCCCGTCGCTCGACGGGGCGGACGGCGACGGCGTCTCCGGACCGCCGGACGGGTCGGTCCCCGAGGCCCCCACCGACGGGTCGACGGAACTCGACGACATCTTCCGGGCGTCCGATGCGGACGAGGTGGACGCCGAGGCCGCGGGTGCGACGGCGGCTGGGGGGAGTACCGCGCGCGCCGCCGAACTGGAGGCGGCCCGCGACCGCGCGACGGTGCTGGAGCGCCGCCTCGCAGACACCGAAGACGAGATGCGCCGCGTCGCCGACGAACGTGACGCGGTCACGGCCGAGCGCGACGAACTCAGAGAGCGCGTCGCCCGGTTCGAGGCCCGCATCGAGGAACTGGAGGCAGAGGGCGCGACGGCCCCCGAGGGGACATCCGAGGCTGCCCTCCAGCACCTGACACCGGCGGCCGCGCTGGCGGACACGGACCTGTTCGTGCGCTACGGGTCGCGCGGCGACGCCACTCTCTCGGACGCCCACGCGGGTGCGGACAACCGGGACGCGGTGCGGGCGAACCTCGACCTCGAACACCACACCCGGTTCGACGGCGAGGCGGTGGCCGTCGACGGGTCGCCCTTCGAGGCGTTCCTGCCGACGACGCTCGAACACGAGTTCGTCGACTGGTTCGTCCGCGACCTGCTGTTCGAGGTGCGCGAGACGGGCCACGCCGACGCGCTCCGGGCGCTCTACGACGTGGTCCCGGACGTCGACCGCGCGGAACTCCACGGGTCGGTCGACGTGGAGGACGGCTCCGTCGACTTCGACGTGGTCTGTCGCGACCGCCTCGGGAACCCGCTGGTCTGCGTCGACCTCCACGACTCCCGGAACCCGGCGACCGCCGAGGAGATGGAGGCGCTGCTGACGAGTGCGAACGAGGTGGCGTCGGTCCACGACGGGTTCGCGGGGGCGTTCCTCGTCGCGTCGAGTTTCTTCGACCCGGGCGCGCTCGAACTGGCCGACGAGGTGACCGCAAGCGGCGGGTTCCTCGGTGGCGGCAAGCGCGCGAGCTACGTGCGCGTGACCCGCAAGCGGGGCTACCACCTCTGTCTCGTGGAGGCGAGAGAACGCCGCTTCCACGTCACCGTACCGGAGCTGTAGGAGTCGTTCGAACTGCAGTATCAGCCGTTCAGGATTCGATTTCCGCCATCTCGTCTATCTTCATTCCCTCCAGCTTGTCGATGATCTCGTCGACCTTGCCGTCGAGGTCGGAGACGAACTCCGAGGTGGTCTCCGTCGTGATGGCACCCTGGCTGGAGGGTTCGATGAGGTTCTCCTCTTCGAGGACGCGCAGCGAGTAGCGAACCTTGTGATGCGGGTAGCCCGTCTCGTTGGACATCTTGACGATGCCGATGGGCTCGTTCTCGATGACCATCTTCAGAACCTGAAGATGGCGCTCGAGCATGTCGACTTCCTTCTCAAGTCGGTCTATCATGGCAATTGTTAACTTGTGTTTGCAGCATTTAAGAGTTGCTGTCCGTTTCGCCGGAAGGAGCGTGGCAATGCGTTCCCGCGGAGAGGATATAACAGTTGTGGCAGGAGTCCACAAGGTTCCGTATCGTAACGGGTATGGCCCGCGACTCGGAAGGTGCGCGCGATGACTGTCACTATCGTCGGGTCGCAACTCGGCGACGAGGGGAAAGGCGGTATCGTCGACCTCTACGGCGACAGCGCCGACGTGGTCGTCCGCTATCAGGGCGGCGACAACGCCGGCCACACCGTCGTCCACGGCGACGAGACGTACAAGCTCTCGCTGGTTCCGAGCGGCGCGGTCCGGGGCAAGACGGGCGTGCTGGGCAACGGCTGTGTCGTCAACCCCGAGACGCTGTTCGAGGAGGTCGACGCACTCGCAGAGCGCGGACTGGACCCCGACGTGCGCGTCGCCGAACGCGCCCACGTCATCCTCCCGTACCACCGCGTCCTCGACGGCATCGAGGAGGCCGAGAAGGAGGACCTCGCGGCGGGCACCACCGGGCGCGGCATCGGCCCCACCTACGAGGACAAGGCCGGTCGCCGCGGCATCCGCGTCGGCGACCTGCTGGACGCCGATGTCCTGCGCCAGCGACTGGAGTACGTCGTCCCGCAGAAGCGCGCGCTCTACTCCGAGGTGTTCGGCGGCGACCCCGACGACCCCGAACTCGACGGCGCGTTCGACGTCGAGACCCTCTTCGAGCGGTACCGTACCTACGGCGAGCGAATCGCCGAGGAGGGCATGGCCGTCGACTGCGGGGCCTTCCTCGACGACCGACTCGAGGCCGGGGACGACGTGATGATGGAGGGCGCACAGGGCACCTCCATCGACATCGACCACGGCATCTACCCCTACGTCACCTCCTCGAACCCCACCGCGGGCGGGGCCTCGACGGGCACCGGTCTCGGTCCCACCGTCGTCGGGCAGGGCGAGGTCGTCGGCATCGTGAAGGCGTACCTCTCGCGAGTCGGCACCGGTCCCCTCCCGACCGAGATGGGTCACGTCGAGGGACAGACGCCCGAGGACGGCGGCGACACGAGCGACGAGGCCGAGGAGATCGCCACCTACATCCGCGACGAGGGCGGCGAGTACGGCACCGTCACGGGTCGCCCGCGCCGCGTCGGGTGGCTGGACATGCCCATGCTCCGCCACGCGGCCCGCGCGAACGGCTTTACGGGCCTCGCCGTCAACCACCTCGACGTGCTCGCCGGACTGGACCCCGTGAAGGTCGGCCACGCCTACGAGATGGACGGCGAGGAACGACGCTCGATGCCCGCGACCACCGAGCAGTGGGGTCGCTGTACGGCCACCTACCGCGAGTTCGACGGCTGGGAGGCCGTCGACTGGGCCGCCGTCGCCGAGGAGGGCTACGACGCCCTCCCCGAGAACGCGCGCACCTTCCTCGAGTACATCAGCGACGAACTCGACACGCCCATCTATGCCGTCGGCGTCGGTCCCGGCCGCGACGAAACCGTCGTCGTCGAGAACCCCTTCTGACCCGCTCCGGCCGAGCGACCGACCCGGCACGCTTTTGACGGGATGCCCCGATTTCGGGGTATGAAGGAATCCCTGATGGATATCCTCTGCTGTCCGCTGGACAAGCAGGACCTCGAACTCGAAGTCGTCCGGCGCGACGAGAACGAGGTGCTGGAGGGTCGACTCGTCTGTACCGAGTGCGGTGAGGAGTACCCCATCGAGGACGGCATCCCCAACCTCCTCCCGCCGGACATGCGTGACGGCGCGCCGGCCTGAGGGCCTAGAGCTTTTTCACCACCACCCCCCACCCTACTGCCCGTGACCGGAAGCCTCGTCGTCGACCTGAACCAGGACGGACTGCACACGCTGTCCGTCCCCGCTACGTTCGAGACCAGCGAGAGCTTCGACGTGCGTCTGAAGAACCACGGCGAGGCCGCCCACGTCTACCTCCACCTCGACGACGACCTCTCGGCGGTGGCCGCCCTCGAGGGGAGTCACCACTACATCACGAGAGACGACATCCAGGTCGTCCACGTCGCCGTCGCGGACGGCGCGCGCGCCTCCGGGACGCTGGAGGTGACGACGGCCCACGGCGGGACGACCGAACGAGTCACCGTCGACGTGGGTCCGCAGGAACGCGAAAAGCCCAGCGTGGAGGTCGACGAGTCGCTGTCGAACCCCGCGCCCCGCGAGGAACCCGACCCGCTGGAGTCGTTCGGCGGGACGGAGCGGCTTCCCGTCCTCGCCCTCGGCGGGGTCGCCGTCGTCCTCGCGCTCTCGACGCTCGCCGTCGACGGCACCGCCGCGATGGTCCTCGGTGCGCTCGCGGTGCTGACGGCCGTCGTCGCCGCCGCCTACGTGGCGCTCAGTCGGGAGTAGCGACCCCTCGCTACCCGTCCCGCCGACGACCTGTCCCGCCATCGACCGGGTGGGGCGTGCCGTCCTCGGACAGGCTGAGACGCCGCTCCCGGTCGGTGCGGGGGACGACGCCCACGGCACCCCCAGTCCCACGTCGGAGATGTTGCGAAAGAACGTCTCGTAGCTTCCGGCCTCGACGACGTACAGTTCGGTCCAGAAGCCGACGCCGCCGCCCTCGTCTCCCTCGTCCTCGTACCACGTCCACGCCGGGACGTGGAGGCCGTCCGGGTCGTTCGCGAAGCGCTTCAGGTCCGCCAGCGACCGCCAGTACTGGATGGCCGCGCCGGTTCGCAGGCCCATGAACGCCGGCTGGTAGCCCAGGAAGCCGCTGTCCGGGTCCGCCTCCAGTCGCTCGAACATCGCGGCGAGTTTCCGCCCCGCGGCGACCCACTCGCGGACGGCCCGGAGTCTGTTGAGTCGCATCCCGTCGACGTACACCCGAGGCTCCCGTCGATGTCGGCGACCATCCGGCCAGTGTCGGAACGCACCGTGCGCAGAGGGACGCGGTCGGCGGGGATGAACTGTCGCCCGGTCGTCACGGTTCCGGGTCGGTCGAACCGAGGGGGTCGCCGCCTACTCCCGCTGTTCCAGCGACTCGGCGGTCGTCCCGCTCACCTCCACGAACCGCGCGGTCCCGCGCCGCACGAGCGACGGGAACCGCCGGGAGAGCGCCAGTCCCAGTCTCGTCTTCAGGTCGGCCGCGATGAACCCGTCGGTCGACTCGATCTGCTTCGCGAGGTTCCGGCCCACGTCGGCGGGGTCGCTCAGCAGCGACTCGGGGTAGCCGAGTCGGGCCGTAGACCGGGTGTTCGACAGCGCCGGGTGCATCACCGTACAGTGGACGTCCTCGTGCTGGAGTTCCAGCCGAAGGGTACGCACGAGCGCCTCGACCGCCCCCTTCGTGGAGGCGTACCCGGAGAGTCCGGGGTGCCCCACCAGTCCCGCTCCGGAACTCACGTTGTGGACGATGCCCTCCCCGCGCTCGCGCATGTGCGGCAGGACCGCACGGATGGTCCGGACGTAGCCGAAGTAGTTCACCTCGAACTCGCGGCGCGTGTCCTCGATGGTCTGCGTGGCGAACGGCGCGAAGGTGAACACCGCCGCGTTGTTGACGAGGACGTCGACGTGTCCCCACTCGTCGAGGACGCCCTCGATTGCAGTCGTCACGTCCCCGTCGACGGTCACGTCGCACTCGAAGAACCGGACCCGCTCCGGGAACCGGTCCCGGAGGGACTGGAGGTTCGCCCCGTCCACGTCGAGGGCGGCCACCCGGTAGCCGTCCTCGAGCAGCGTTCGCAGCATGTGGTAGCCGATACCCTCGTTCGCGCCGGTGAGGACGACGACGCGGCCGTCCTCGGAGTGGTTCATCACCGACGAGATACGACGCGTGAGGATATCAGCCTGTTGACGGGTGTGCCCTCGGATTTCGGAGGTTCTCACTCACGACTCCGCCGTTCGCTCCGAACCGCGCTAGTCCTCGCGGGTCGCGTACGCTCCCCGCTCGGTTGTCCGCGGTTCTCGGACCCTTCGGGTCCTCCGAACCGCGCTAGTCCTCGGTCTTCACCCCACACAGGTTCCCGTCCTCGTCGAAGCGCTTCGCACGCAGGAAGCGCGTCCGGTAGCGGTTCGCCCCCTCGTAGACGTCCGCCTCCCGAATCTCGTCGGTCCGGCCGTCCGCGACGGCGTCGATGATGTCCTCTACCTGCTCTTTCTCGCTCGGCGTGAGTTCGAAGGAGTACTCGCGGGCCTCCTCGCGTTCGAGCGTGGTCCACTTGCGCGCGGCGGCGACGACCAGCGAACACGGTTCGCGGCAGGGGAACTCGCTGTCCCCTCGGGGCGCGTCGAGTTCGTGGTCCTCGTTCAGGTCCCACTGGCGGCGCTTGAGACACTGCGAGTCGACACAGCAGGTCTGGGCGACCCACTCGACGGCCTCGGGGTGGAGTTCGTCGATGATGTCGTAGATGCCCGTCTGGCGCTCTGCGGTCTCCTGCCAGTGGGTCACGTCCAGTTCACCCTCGCGCTCGCGGTGCCAGTTGGCGACCGTCGCAGGGTAGAAGAAGTCCACCGCTCGGACGAGTTCGGCCCCGGAGAGGTCCGGGAACACCCATCCCGACCGGAGCGAAGGGGCGGTCTTCAGCGGGCGGTAGCGCCCGTCCTCGTCCTCCGTGGCGAGGTGGCGGGCGTCGAGAGGGTCGCGGTGCGCGTCGAGGGCCGTCGGGTCGTGGTCCGCGTCGTCCTCGTGGCGCAGGTCGTAGGTGCGGCCGTCGTCCTCGTCCAGCGAGACGGTGACGAGCAGTTCGCCCCACGTCCGCTCGATACCCTCGTGGAGCGCCTCGTATCGCTCGGGCACGGGGTGCTCGTCGGCCATCTCGGCCCACCGGAGGAACGCCCGGCGGTCGGCGGTCCGTTCGGGGACCGACCAGACGTACCAGTTGGAGACGTACTCGTGGTTCGCGGCGGCGGCCTCGCGGAACGCCTCGGCCGAGAGGTCCTCGTGGCGCTCCTCGGGCGTCTCGAAGACGTAGGCGTCGCCGTCGAACGAGACGTGCAGGCCGTCGAGTGCCACGCCGTCGGCGGCCGCCTCGCGCAGCGCCTCGATGTGGGTCGCGCTCATAGTCCACTCGTGGGGCGGACGGGGGTAAAGTCGGTCGCTTCGGGCGAATCGACACGAGTTGACGACGAGGTTATTAGTCCGAGTTCGTAACCGTCGTCCATGGTCCCCGAACGAGGTGTGCGGTAGTGGAGTGGCGGACCGACCGCCGAGCGACGGCACGTGCCGGGACGGCCGTCGTCGTCACCGGTGGGGGCCGGATACGGGCGTACGAACTCTGAGCCGCCTGATTTCGGAGCGGTCCGGGGTCAGTCGCCTGCGACTCGGTCCCCGCGGGTCCGTTCGCGTTCGGCGGGCGACTCGGTCCCGTCCTCGCGGTCCGTCTCGCGGCGCTCCCGGAGTTCCTCGACGCCGTCCAGCGCGCGCTGACGTTCCTCCTTCACCCAGTTCGGGCGCAGGCCGAGGGAGAGTGCAGTGTCGAGTGCCTCCAGCGCGAACTCCCAGAGGCCGCGTTCGTTGTAGAGGAAGCCGAGGTTGTACCACGCGTGGGCCGACCGCGAGTCGAGTTCGACGGCGCGTTCGGCGTGTTCGAGGGGCCGGGAACTGTCGCCCATCGCCCACAGCGCGTACGCGAGGTTCGTCTCGGCGGTGGCGGCGTGTTCGGTGTCGTCGCCGAGGCGGATGGCTTCGAGATACGCGCCGACGGCCTCGTCGTACTCCTCTAGCTGGCCGTGGGCGACGCCCGCGTTCACCCACGCCTCCTGTGCGACGTCGGAGTCCTCGGGGGCGAACCGGACCACCCGCGCGAAGGCGTCCAGCGCCTGCTCGTACTGCTCGATGGCGAAGTACTCGACGCCCACCGCCAGCAGTGCGTCGAGGTCCACGTCCGCCGGGACGACCTGCTCGGGGTCGAGGATGTCGGTGAGAGCGTGGTCGTCGGCCGGGTCCACGAGCACTGGGTCGGTCGGTGTGGATTCGCGGTCGAGGTCGAACCCCTCGTACGGGTCGTCGAACCCTGCACCCTCCGAGAACCGGTGTCTGCGTGGCGTGGACATCAGGCCCGGTACGGGCCGGGTGAGAATAGCGATAGCGGTGGCGTGCGGCGGGTTTGCGGGAACTCGGCACTCAGTCGCCGGCGACGCCGCCCGTCTCCGCCCGCACCCTGTCGATGGCGTCCCCGACATCCGCCCCCGCCTCGGCGGCGCGTTCGAGGATGACGTCGGCCATCAGCGGTTCGGTCCCCACCGCACCGGCGTACCAGATGTTCGTCCCGTCTACCTCTGCTGGTACGTCGTACCCCGTCCGGTAGTCGTCGGTGATGCCCATGTCCTCGGGGATGTCCTCCTGCGTGTGGAACCCGTCGGCGACGAACAGGGGGACGACGACCACGTCGTCGCTCTCGAAGAACTCGGCGACGTCGTCCACCTCGGGGTCCTCGTCCATGAACAGAGCCTCCACCTCGTCGAAGCGGCCCGTCTCGCGGATGCGGTCGGCGTGGTAGTGGATGGCCTTCGCGCTGTTCTCGTTGCGTTCGGTGCCGTGGCCGACGACGGCGAGGCCGAACCCGGGCCCCACGTCCGGGTCGCCGGTGACCGTCTCCGCACGCTGGACGATGACGTCGGCCATCGAGCCGTGCGTGCCGACCGGCCCGCAGTAGTGGACCGTCTTGTCCACGTCTCCCGCCCGCAGGGTGGCGTGACTCGCGCTGGTGCCGTCGGAGTCCCACTCCGAGACGTCCCAGTCGTCGAGGCGGAGTTCGCGCGGGATGACGTCCTCCGTGAAGTACCCCTCCGAGATGAACAGGGGCACGACGAACACCTCGTCGGCTTCGACGGTTCGGAGTACCTCCCGGAAGGACGGCTCCTCCTTCCAGAACGCCTCGCGCACCTCGTCGAACGCGCCGGAGGCGCGGATGGTGTCGGCGTGGTCGTACGTCGGCGTGCTCGAATCGGGGTTCAGGTGCGACCCGTGGGCGACGATGACGAGCGCCTGTGACATTGCCACGGCTAGGGGGAGCGGCGGCTTAGGGCCTTCGTCCCCGGCGACCCGCGGCGCTTATGTCCCGACGCCCCGCGGGAGGGCACATGTCACTCGCCGCCGCGGCCCGCGACGCCGTCCGGGCCCGACCGTTCCTCCACGACGCCCTCCGCGCGGGCGTCGTCAACTACGCCGCCGCCGCCCGGCTGCTCGCCGAGGAGTCAGACGCGCTCGCCGACGCCGACGAGGAGACGGTCACCGCCGCGCTCCGACGGTTCGCGGGGGAACTGGACGAGTACGAACCGCCCCGTGGAGACGCCCGCGTCTCGATGAAGAGCGGCCTCGGCCCCGTCGAGAGCAACGGGGCCGACGAGAGTGACGACTCTCTCCTCCGGGTCGGCGGGACGACTCTCGCCGACGGCGGGTCGCTCACGGGCATCCTCGCGTCGGGTACCGTCGACGCCCCGCTACTGGCGAACGTCGTCGGCCGACTGGAGGCCGCCGACGTACCGGCGACGGCGGCGGGCGTCGCGGGGGACTCTCTCCTCGTCGTGGTCGAACGCCGCGACGGGCCGACGGCGCTCCGAATCGTCGAGGACGTGCTCTGAGCCAGTCAGACTCAGACTGACTCCACGCGGAGGCCGTCGTCGGGCGCACAGGCGTAGACGTCCGCTTCCCTCCCCGTTCGCTCGGGGTACTCGCGGTCGACGGCCTCCCGGAAGGCGTCGACCGTGTCCGGGCGGACGAGGGCGACGACGCTCCCGCCGAACCCGCCGCCGGTCATCCGTGCCCCGTAGACGCCCTCGATCCCGCCGGCAATTTCTACGACCGCGTCCAGTTCCGCACAGCTCACTTCGTAGTCGTCGCGCAGGCTCGCGTGGGAGGCCCACATCCGGTCGCCCGCAGTCTCGTAGTCCTCCCGTCGAAGTGCGTCGGCCGCCTCGCGCACTCGCTCGTTCTCCCGGACGACGTGGCGACACCGCAGTTCGACGGTCTCGGGGAGCGAGGGAGCCACGCGCGCGAACGCCTCCGGGGTGACGTCGCGGAGGGCGTCGAAGTCCCTGTCGAGTTCGGCGGCCAGCAGTTCGACCCCGCGCTCACAGGTCGCCCGTCGCTCGCCGTAGGCAGAGTCGGCGAGTTCGTGGTGGACGTTCGTATCGACGGCCACCAGTCGCGCCCGGTCGGCGTCGAGGGGGACGTACTCGGCGTCGAGGCTCCGACAGTCGAGTTCGAGGGCGTGGTCCGCCCGTCCGAAGACGGTGGCGAACTGGTCGAGGACACCACAGGAGACGCCGACGAACTCGTTCTCGGCACGTCGGCAGGTCCGCGCGAGGTCCGTCGGGTCGGGGACGACTTCAGCCAACTCACACAGCGCGCCCGCGACGGCGACTTCCAGCGCCGCCGACGAGGCGAGACCCGCGCCGGGTGGGACGTCGCTGGCGATAGCGAGGTCCGCCCCGGGCGTCGAGACGCCCTCCTCGCGGAGCGCCCACGTCACGCCCGCGACGTAGTCCGTCCACGTCCCAGTGGAGTCGCCGTCGAGGGGGACGACGCGTTCCTCGTCCGTCGCCTCCGAGGAGACGCGCAGTCGGTCGTCGTCCCTCTCTCGTGCGGCGACGGCGGTTCGGCGGTCGATGGCGGCGGGGAGGACCCAGCCGTCGTTGTAGTCGGTGTGGCCGCCGACGAGGTTGACACGGCCGGGTGCGCTCGTGGTGCAAGCGGGCGGGTCGAACCGCTCGGCACATTCGCGGTGCGCCCGTTCGACGGGAGGGGCGGTGCTGGTCACACGGGGCGTCGGGGTGCCTCGCTGTTAGGTGGCACGCCTGGGGCGCGAGGCGCTCTCACGGTTCCGACGGATTGAAACGCGCCTCCGTGGAACTCCCACCGATGACCCTACGCGTGACCAACACGCTCTCGGGCGAACGGGAGGCCTTCGAGCCACAGGACGACACCGTGCTCCTCTACGTCTGTGGCCTCACCGTCTCCGACCCCGCCCACCTCGGCCACGCACGCCTCTGGACGCACGCCGACGTGGTCCACCGCTGGCTCTCGCACGTGGGCTACGACGTGCGACACGTCGAGAACATCACGGACGTAAACGAGAAGATCGTCGCCCGCATCGGCGAGGCCGGCGACGACGAGGCCGACGTCGCGCGGACCTACACCGCCGAGATACTGGAGAACATGCGCGCGCTGAACCTGAAGCGCGCGGAGGTGTACCCCCGCGTGACCGAACACGTTCCCGAAATCGTCGACCTCATCGAGACGCTCGTGGAGGGCGGCCACGCCTACGAGTCCAACGGGTCGGTGTACTTCGACACCACGACGTTCGAGGAGTACGGCAAACTCTCGAACCAGTCCATCGAGGACCTCGAATCGCAGGGGCCGGACGACGAACGCTCGGAGAAGCGCAACCCGACCGACTTCGCCCTCTGGAAGGCCGGCGGCGTCCCCGCGAGCGACGTCGCGGAACACCGTCACGAGGGGGCGGCCCCGGCCGAGGAGGCCTCCGAGGGTGCCCAGACGTGGGACTCGCCGTGGGGCGAGGGCCGCCCCGGGTGGCACATCGAGTGCTCCGCGATGAGCATGACGCACCTCGGGGAGACGCTGGACATCCACATGGGCGGGCAGGACCTCGTCTTCCCGCACCACGAGAACGAGGTGGCCCAGAGCGAGGCGGCCACGGGTGAACCGTTCGCCCGATACTGGCTCCACGTCCGCCTGCTGGAGATGGACGGCGAGAAGATGAGTTCGAGCCTCGGCAACTTCTGGACCGTCGGGGACGCCATCGCCGAACTCGGCGCGGACGTGGTCCGGACGTTCCTCCTCTCGACGGCCTACGACTCCCGGCAGACCTACTCCGAGGCCACCATCTCGGAGGCCGAGGAGCGCTGGGAACGACTCGACCGCGCCTACGAGCGGGCGACGGAGGCAGTAGACGGCCCCGACGCCTACGCCACCGTCACCGACGAGGCCCTCCGCGGGACCGTCGAATCGACCCGCGAGGCGTTCACCGAGGCGATGAACGAGAACTTCAACACCCGGGAGGCGATTGCGGCCCTCCTCGACCTCGGGCGGGCCGTGAATCGCCACGCCGACGAGTCCGAGTGCTTCGACTATCGAGGGTTGCGCGAGGCCGTCGAGACGTTCGAGGAACTCGGTGGGGACGTCCTCGGACTCGCCTTCGGTACCGAGGGGAGCGAGGGGGACGTCACCGTCGCGGGCGAAGTCGTCGAACTGGTCCTCGATCTGCGCGAACGGGAGCGCGCGGCGGGCAACTACGAGAAGGCGGACGGCCTGCGCGACGGGCTAGAGGCCCTCGGGGTCGAGGTAGAGGACACCGACGAGGGGCCGACGTTCCGCCTCCCCTGAGGCGGGGTCCCCCGTCGCCCTCGGCGCGGAGGCGTACCTTTTCCTCGGAGCGCCGTCAGAGCGGGGTATGAATCGCGTCCGTGCGGTCGGGCTCCTCGTCACGGGGCTCGCCCTCGTCGGGTACGTCGTCGGCGCCGAGGCGGCCTATCCGGGCCGCGCGCTCACCCTGACGGGGCTGATGGTGGGGGTGGCGCTCGTCGCCATGTCGGGAGGGTGGGGATGATACAGGTCGTCGTCTACAACCACGACGGGGTCCGGGTGGTCCCCGTCGACAGCGACGAGGACCTCGTCGCCGCCCGCGAGGCCGACGGGACGACGTGGGTCAGGGCGACCGAAGCCACCATCGACGAACTCGACCGGGTCGCCGACGCGTTCGGCATCCACCCGCTGGGGGTGGAGGACGTGGTTCGCAACGCCCGTCCGAAGACCGAGGAGTTCGCCGCCTACACGTTCGTCCTCGTCAAGGAGGCCGAACTCGCCCGCGGCGAGCAACCCTTCGACGAGGAGGTCCGCGACGAACCGGTCGGGGTCTTCCTGGGCGACGACTGGGTGTGTACGCTCTCGACGGAGGCGGTCTCCGCGGTCGACCGGGTGTGGACCGCGGTGGAACGCGGCGACGAGCGACTGCTCGAACGCGGGGCGGACTTCACCGCCTACCGCGTCGTCGACCGGCTCGTCGACGAGTACTTCGAACTGCTCGACCACGTCGAGTCCCAGATAGAGACCATCGAGGACGAGGTGCTCGTCTCGACGGGCATCGAGACGCTCGAACGCATCAACGGCGTCCGCCGCGACCTGCTCGCCTTCCGCAAGACGGCGTGGCCCACGCGCGAGGCCGTCGGCGTCCTCGCGCGCGGCGACCCCGACCAGATTCGCCGGGAGAACGAGAAGTACTACCGGGACGTCTACGACCACCTCGTGCAGGTCGTGGACCTCACGGAGACGTACCGCGACCTCGTTCGCGGCGCGCGAGACATCTACCTCAACACGGTCTCGCAGTCGACCAACGAGGTGATGAAGACGCTCACCGTCGTCGCCACCGTCTTCCTCCCGTTGACGTTCATCGCGGGCGTCTACGGCATGAACTTCGCCGACGGGGCGTACGCCATGCCGGAACTCGCCTGGCCGTACGCCTACCCCGCCGCGATGCTCGGGATGGGTCTCGTCGCCCTCGTCATGCTCGCGTACTTCCGCCGACTGGAGTACATCTGATGACGTCCGAGAGCGGCCCCGGCGGGTCGCCGGTGTCCCTGCAGGCCTGTCGTTCTTCTTCGCCCTCCGCGTATCGGGTCCATCGTCCGAATGACGCCCTGTGAGTACCCCCCGCCCGTCGAGGCGGGCGACCGTGTCGCCGTCCTCTCCCCGTCGCACGCCGCCCCCGCCGCCTTCGACCGCGGACTCGACCGACTCCGCTCGTTCGACGTCGACCCCGTGGTCTACCCCACCGCGCGCCGCGAGACGGAGTGGCTCCGGGACCACCCCGAGGAACGCGCCGCCGACCTCGAACGGGCGTTCGCCGACCCGTCGATTCGCGGCGTCGTCGCCACGATGGGCGGGAACGTCGCCGTGCAGGTGCGCTCCCGACTCGACCTCGACGTCCTCGAACGCAACCCCACCCGCTTTCTCGGGGGCAGCGACAACACCCACCTCCACTCGCTGCTCACGCGGTGCGGGCAGGTCTCGCACTACGGGGGCCAGCTCTTCCCGGACCTCGTCGCCGACGACGAGATGCACCCCTACACCCGCCGGCACGTCCGGCGGGCGCTCCGGTCGACCTCGCACGGGCAGGTCGACCCCGCCGACGAGTGGACCGACGAGTACGCGGACTTCGAGGAGGGGACGGTCCGGTCGTGGTACCCCGGCGACGGCTGGACGTGGCACCTGCCGGGTGCCGACGAGACTCCGGTTCGCGGCCCCCTCGTCGGGGGATGCCTGTCGATGCTCCGGATGCAACTCGCCCTCGGGGCCCCCGGCCCCCTCGCCGACCCCGAGGGCTGTGTCCTCGTCGTCGAGACGTCCGGGGAGACGCCGCCGCCGGCCGCCGTCGAGCGGTTCTTCACCGTCCTCGGCGAACGGGGCGCCCTCGGAAGCCTCGCAGCACTCCTCGTCGGCCGTCCCGAGACGCCCTCGCGGGACCCGGCCGAACGTGAGCGCTACCGGACGGCCCAGCGCCGGGCGGTCACGCGGACGGTCGATACCTACGCCCCGGACCTCCCGGTCGTCTTCGACCTCGACGTGGGCCACACCGCGCCGGTGTTGCCACTCCCCCTCGGTGCGACCACCGAGGTCGACCCCGGTGAACGGACCATCCGGTTCCCGTAGTCTGGACGGGACTCCCGACTCCGACCGCCGACTGCCTCCCGGCGCTTCGCCTACGCGCCCAGCGCCAGCGGCCCCATCAGCACGCCCATCAGGTGTGCCCGGCGGACGCCGAAGCGGACCGGGACCTGCCCGACGACGCCCGCGGCGGCCAGAATCCCGACGCCGAGGGCCCCGGCGAACAGGTACGAGAGCACGCAGAGCATCGCCAGCACGCCCAGCGAGAGGCGGGTGTAGTCCGCCCGACCCACGGTTTCGAGGTAGGCGTCCCCGAGGACGACGACGAGGGCGAACCCCGCGACCGCCGCCAGCGCCACCGCGCCGAGCAAGAGGGGGAGCGTCCCCCCGTCCGCGGGCACCCCCGTCTCCGACAGCGCGACGAGGACGCCCGTCCGGGGACTGCCGAGGGCGACGAGGGCGAACAGCGCGAAGATGGTGTTCGCGGTGTTGACGCCGCTGGTGGCGACGACGAACCCCCGCGCGCCGTACTTGCCGGGGACGGCGAGGAGCGCCAGCGTCGCCGCGACGGCGCTCGACACGCCGGGGAGGTAGCCCACCACCGCCCCCGCGAGCGTGCCCACCCCGCCCAGACCGGCGACTGCCCCGCGGGAGACGAACACGGGCGCGTCTTCCTGCGGCGGGACGCCCGCACCGCCGACGGCGTCGAGGAGGACGGGGACGCCGAACAGCCCCGCGAACAGCGGCGTGAGGACGCTCCCCGCCAGCGGGCCGCCGACGGGCAGGTCGAGCGTCAGGAGCCCGAGGGCGGCGCTGGCGGCGAACGCGCAGGCCCCGCCGAGTCGGGCCGGCCAGTCGCGTTCGGTGAGCACCAGGGCGAGGGCGGTCCCGCCGAGGACGACCGGGAGGTTCGAGCGGACTGTCGGGTACACTGCCGTGACCGCCTCCGTCACCGGTATCGCGAGGGGGACGGTGAGGACGACGGCGACGCCACTCCCGAGCGCCGAGAGCCGGAGCGCCTCCCTCCCTCGCCCTTCGAGGACGAGACGGTGGCCGGGGAGCGCCCCCGCGGCCATCGCCGGGTCCGGCACCCCGAGGGCGAGCGCGGGCACCACGTCGAGGAACGTGTGGACGACGCCCGCCGCGAGCATCGCACACCCGACGAGCGCGGGGGGGCCGGGCGCGTGCGGCGCGACCGCCGCCAGCAGGAGCGCCATGTTGTTCGCGTGGAGCCCCGGGACGAGACCGCTCGCGGTCCCCAGCACGCAGCCCCCGAGCGTGAACGCGAGCAGGGAGAGTGCGAACTCCGGGGCGACGGCGAGGCGAGGGTCCATCGCGCCGGAGTGGTCCCGTCACCGCACTTGAACTCACGGGTCGTCCGCGAGCGCCGGACGGTGCCGTCGCTCGGCGCGCGAAAGAACGAGAAGGTTCGCAGTCGGGACTGCGGCCGGAGCCGCGCGGTCCCGTTTAACCGAAGAGCTCGCCGAGGCCTTCGCCGGAGGCGTCGTCCTCCTCTTCCTCGTCGTCGCCGTCGTCGGCGTCGGCTTCCTCGGCCTCGTCGGCACCCTCGTCGGCTGCCTCGTCGGCCTCGCCGCCCGCGCTGGCACCGCCCGCGGCCCCACCGGCGGCGGGGACGGCGGCGGCCTGCTCGACGGCCTCCTCGATGTCGACGTCCTCGAGTGCGGCGACGAGCGCCTTCACGCGGGACTCCTCGACATCGACACCAGCGGCCTCGAGGACGCTGGTCAGGTTGTCTTCGTTGATCTCTTCGCCGGTCTCGTTCAGGATGAGTGCTGCGTAGATGTACTCCATTGGTTGAATTCCTCGTTGTTATCCGAACATCGCGCCGAGCGCGTCGCCACCGTCCTCGTCGTCGTCCTCGTCGTCGGTGTCGTCGGCGTCGGCTTCCTGGTCGTCTGCCTGTTCGTCCTCGCCCTCGTCGGTGTCGGTGGTCTCCTCGCCAGCCGTGTCGGGGGCGGCGAGGTCAGCACCGCGCAGTTCCTCCGGGAGCGCCTCCTCGTCGTCGATGAGGGCCGCGAGCGCGCGCATCTGCGCGTCGGCCTTGGCGACGAGGTCGTCCGCGATGTCGGGGCTCTCGATGGCCGCGAAGAGCCCGAGCGAGCGGGCCTCGTTGCTCGCCTTGGCGAGCAGGAGGTCCGCGGTGCGGGCCGTCGGGTAGACGGCGTTGACCGAGAGGTTGCGCCCGGCGGCGACCGCGCTCTCGATGTCGGCGCGGTACTCCTCGACGTCGATGGCGAGTTCCTCGGGGTCGAAGAACACGCCGTCGGAGTAGACGCCGCGGAGGTCGAGCCCGACCTCCTTCGGTTCGATGCCGAGTTCGCTCAGGACGTTCGACAGCTGTGCGTCGACCTCCTCGCCGGCCTCGAGGACCGTCGAGTCGGAGAGCACCTGGATGGAGCCGTCCTGGATGCGGGCGTCGGCACCCACCTGCTGGAGTTCACCCACGAAGGGACCGGGGTCGATGCCCGTGTCGCCCTCGGGGATGACGATGTCGTTGGGTGCGACTTCGCCGGCGTTGATGGGGGCGGGCGTCTTCGACTCCTCGAGCTGTTTGTACAGCCCGAAGGGGTTGTCGTTGGTCCCGATGAGACCGACCTGCCCCTCGATGTGTTCGACGAGCTGTTCGAGGCCGTCGTCGACCTCCTCCAGTGCGCGGACCATCAGCGTATTGCGCGAGACGCGCAGTTCCGCCGTGCCGTGCAGGTCCTTGCGCATGGCCTGGAGCTGCCGGCTGGGGATGCCCGCGAGGTTGACCACGCCGACGCTCTCGTAGCGCGAGAGCGTCTCGGTGAGCGCGTCGACCTCCTCCTGTTTCCACTGGGGGATGGTCTCTGTCTTGCGTTCGCTCTCTGCGGACATTTAGGCTACCTCCACCGCCGGGCCCATCGTCGTCTTGACGAAGATGCGGTCGATGTTGAGCGGGCCCTTCTCGAGGTTTGCCTCCAGCCGACGGACGATGACGTCGATGTTGCCGGCGATCTCCTCGGCCGACATGTCTTCCGCGCCCACGCGCGTGTGGAACGTCCGACGGTCCCGGCTGCGAAGCTGGACCGTGTTCTTCATGCGGTTGACGGTCTCGACGACGTCGTCGTCGGGCTGGAGCGGGGTCGGCATCTTCCCGCGGGGACCGAGTACGGTCCCGAGGAATCGGCCGATGTCCTGCATCATGCTCGCCTCTGCGATGAAGAAGTCGGTGTCGTCCGCGAGGTCCTTCGCGGCGTCGGTGTCGTCACCGAGTTCTTCGAGGTCGTCGCCGCCCAGTACGTCGTCGGCGACATCCTCGGCTCGCAGGGCAGTTTCGCCCTCGGCGAACACGACGATACGTGTGTCTTGACCCGTTCCGTTCGGGAGCACGATGCCCTCGTCGACACGGTTCGACGGGTCGTTTAGGTCTAGGTCGCGCAGATTGATAGCGAGGTCGACCGTCTCGCGGAAGTTCCGCGGCGGTGCCTCCTCCAACGCGCGAGAGACTGCGTCCTCTATTGCCTGATCTGCCATTGTTCACCTCCGTAGTACGCCACATGGCTGCTACGGCGTGAAACAGGCGTGAAACCTGTCTCGTGTGTATCGTCTAGTGTCCCGGACTTAAACACGTCGAACTGGGTGCGCGAGCGCGCCAGCACGAGGCGGACGTCGGACGGCGCTCGCCGCGGCAGTCGGTCGCTGAGCGGCGATATCGACACGTTCGCTCCGGGAGGCATCGCTGGCGGGCCGTGGAGAACAGAGAGAACCGGACGGGTTACGCGGCGGCCGTCTTCTCGCCGAGTTCGTCGTCGAACTCGCCGTCCTCGACGCGCTGTTTGAACGTGCGCGCGTCCTCGCCCTCGATGGTCACGCCCAGCGAGACGCACGTGCCGGCCACCTCGAGGGCGGCCCCGCGCGTGTCGTAGGCGAGCAGGTCGGGCAGCTTCTGCTCGGCGACGGTCTTCAGCTGTTCGATGGACATGTCCGCGACGAACTCCGACTGCGGCCGACCGCTGCCGGTCTCGAAGCCGAGTTCGTCCTTGACGAGTGCCGCCGTCGGCGGCACACCGACGTCGATCTCGAAGCTCCCGTCGTCCTCGTAGGTGACGGTGACGGGAACCTCGGTGCCGTCGAACGCCGCCGTCTGCTCGTTGATCTCGCTCACGACAGCCTGCACGTCCACGGGCGTCGGGCCGAGTTCCGGACCGAGCGGCGGTCCGGGGTTGGCCTCGCCACCGGGGACGAGCACTTCGATGGTACCTCCCATGTCCGCTGTGTTCCGCCCTTGCGGGTTTAAGAGTTGTCGTCTACGTCCCCACCGGGACTGCGTGACACGGTCGGGAGAGGGGGGTCCGGGGGACGGTCAGGGGACGGCGACGCCCTGCCGGGTGAGCCACTCGCTCGCGCCCTTGATCTCGACGGGACTGCCGATGATCCGGGTGGTGTCGGCACGCTCGACGAACGAGAGGACGAACTCCCGATCGAGGTCCGCCTTGAGTCCCTCGAGGCTTCCGCGTGGGAGGACGATCTGCGTGCTGTCGCGGAACCGTCCGGCGTCGCTCATCGTCTGTTCGTCCACGGGCACCCCGTATTAACATGTTGAAGTCCCGGCGCTCGGGCGGCGAACGTCGATGATTCGGAACGCTCAGAGGTTGACGACGACCAGTCCGACCAGCGCGAGGATGGCCACCGCCCCGCCGACCGTCGCGAGTCCCGTCTCGAAGACGAAACTGAGCGCGGTGTGGGCGAGCGCGACGAACGCGAGGCCGACGAGCAGGAGGTTGTACCCGAGTCGCCGTTTGTCCATATCCCGGATTGGGGACAGCGGCGTAAAGCGGTGACCGTCGCGGCGAGCCACACGGCGGAGACGGGTCACCCCGCCCCGACAGGGCGGAAGGACACGCTTTTGCCCGACGGTGGCGGACCGTGGAGTAATGGGACTTGAGGAGGAGATCGAGGCCATCGAGGAGGAGATAGCCAACACTCCCTACAACAAGTCCACCGAGGCGCACATCGGTCGGCTGAAGTCGAAACTCGCCCAGAAGAAAGAGAAACTGGAGAACCAGTCCTCGGCGGGCGGCGGACAGGGCTACGCCGTCGAGAAGACCGGCGACGCCACCGTCGCCCTCGTCGGGTTCCCCTCCGTGGGCAAGTCGACGCTCCTGAACGCGCTCACCAACGCCGAGAGCGAGGTGGGCGAGTACGAGTTCACGACGCTGAACGTCAACCCCGGAATGCTCCAGTACAACGGGGCGAACATCCAGCTACTCGACGTCCCCGGCCTCATCGAGGGCGCGGCCGTCGGGCGCGGGGGCGGGCGGGAGGTGCTCTCCGTGGTGCGGACCGCCGACCTCGTCCTGTTCGTCCTCTCGGTGTTCGACATCGACCACTACGACCAGTTGCAGAAGGAACTGTACTACAACAAGATTCGACTGGACACCTCCCCCGCCAGCGTCAGCGTCTCGAAGAAACACAAAGGAGGCATCAAACTCACCACCAGCGGCGACGTGGGCCTCGACGACGACACCATCAAGAGCGTCCTGCGCGAGTACGACTACATCAACGCGGACGTCACCGTCCGCGAGGAACTCGACATCGACCGCCTCGTGGACGCCCTCATGGACAACCGCGTCTACCTCCCCTCCATCGTCGCGGTGAACAAGGCCGACCTCATCGACGAGGACTACCTCCAGACCGTCTACGAGCAGTTGCGCGAGCGCGACATCGACCCCGAGGAGGCCGTCTTCATCAGTGCGGAAGAGCAGAAGGGGCTGGAGAGCCTCAAGGAGTCCATCTGGGAGGCGCTCGGCCTCATGCGCATCTACATGGACAAGCCCGGACGCGGGGTGGACTACGAGGAACCGCTCGTCCTCGAACGCGGGTCCACCATCGAGGGCGCCTGCGAGAAACTCGGCGGGGACTTCAAGGAGCGGTTCCGCTTCGCGCGCGTCTCCGGCCCCAGCGCGAAACACGACGAACAGCAGGTCGGGATGGAACACGAACTCGCCGACGAGGACGTCCTCCGACTGACCGTCACTCGATGAGTACGGGATCGGACGAGGAGTCCCCGTTCTGGTCGCCCGGCTTCGACCCGCGCGCCGCCCGACGCCTCCTCTTGCTCGTCGCCCTGGCGTTCGTCCCGTGGACGGTCATCCTCGGACCGGACCTGACGCTCGTCTTCCCGTTCGGCCTCGTCAACGACAACCCGTGGTTCCTCGTCCGCGTCGACGACTACCTCCGGCTCTCGTCGTACGGCCGCTTCGCCTTCATCGACGCGTGGCTCATCGGGGCAGGCCTGTACGCCGTCGCCCTCCTGAGCGCGCTCGGCGGGGTGGCCGGCGTCGAGGACCGACGGCTCACGGGCGGATTGCTCGTGTTCGCGGGGGTGAGCCAGTTCCCCCTCGCGCTGGGGTTCTCCCGGCGGACGGGCTACGTCGGCCTGCCCGTCGGGAGCCTCTTCCTCCTCGCCGCGGCATGGTGGCTCTACTGGTCAGACGTGCGTGCGTGGGTGGGCGCGCGCGTGGAGTGAGCGAAAGAACGGCGAACAGGACGACAGGAACGAAGCCCGAACCCGGTTCGGAGGGCCGGTGCCGCCACCCTTATCGCTCGTCCGGGAGTGTAGGGGGACGTATGCACGCGATTCTCGACCACGTCATGATGCGCGTGGAGGATCTGGACGCCAGCCTCGAGTGGTACACCACGCACCTCGACTACGAGGAGAAGGGCCGCTGGGAGGCCGACACCTTCACGAACGTCTTCCTCGGGCCCGAGGAGATGCACGACGAGGGGGCGCTCCTCGAACTCACGTACAACCACGACGACCGGACCTACGAGCAGGGTGACGCGTGGGGCCACATCGCCGTCCGAACCGACGACGTCTACGACGCCTACGAGGAACTGATGGACGAGGGTGTGGAGGACTACCGCGACCCCGACTCCTGTGGTGGGCGCTACGCGTTCGTGACGGACCCCGACGGCCACGAGATCGAGATCGTCCAGCGCGACCACGGTGTGGAGTGGAGCCTCGACCACACGATGATGCGCGTCGAGGACGCCGACGCCGCCATCGGCTGGTACACCCGCAAGCTGGAGTACGACCTCTTCCGCCGCGAGGAGTTCGAGGACTTCGCGCTGTACTTCCTCAAACCCGAGGACGCCGCCGACGAAGCGATGAGCGTCGAACTCACGTACAACTACGACGGCAGCACGTACGACATCGGCGACTCGTGGGGTCACGTCGCCGTCCGGACGGACGACCTCGACGACGCGTGGGAGACGCTGATGACCCGCCACGCCGAGGACTACCGCGACCCCGAGTCCTGCGATCACAACTACGCCTTCACGAAGACGAACGACGGCCACGAGATAGAAGTCGTCACGCGGTAGTCGCACGAGCACTCCGCGACCGAGCGTCGCGAGGTCGCGTCCCGGCGAGCGACCACCGGGAGCGAGTCGAGGTTTTCGTCCAGGGTTTGCCAGTGAGTGAGTCGGCCGGTGGCCGGCGAGCGAGCGCAGCAAACGGTGGGCGTTCAGGAAGACGAACGACGGCCACGAGATAGAAGTCGTCACGCGGTAGTCACACTGCACGTCCGCCAAAGTCTGTATTCTCCGACACGTTCGGCGTCGAATAATCGCACCCTTCTCGTCGGCCCCGAACTGTTTCTTCCAGCCAGCACGAACGAACCGGTCGAGAGTGTTCGCAATCGGCGACAGTCCGTGCGCACGATACAGGGGTCGAGCGGCGATGATTCACGCTCGTCGACCACCGGAACCAACGCGGACGTTATCGGGAACGATAGTATATATTGGCGGGTTACTGACCATATGTCAGTCTTATGTCCGACTTGCGTCAGACACTCGTCGTGCGAACGGCCGATTGGGACACAAAGCCTATATCCGATGATTTCGGGCTTGAGAGAGCCTAACACACTATTGAGTTCACCAGAAAGCATTTATAATGACGGCCATACCGTTTGGCTGTACCCCTACCCATGGTGACAGTACAACGTTCCCGACCTTTCGCGACCGACGTGGTCGCATCTTCGGAACCCGTGCCGTCGCCACACTGGTAGAACCAGATTCCAACCATGACAGGTACACACAACAAGATTCGTAGCCTTCTGCTGGTTACGCTGATGGTCCTCTCGGTCTTCGTAGGATCTATCGGCCTCGCTGGCGCGCAGTCTACGGGCAACGAGGAGCTGGACGACGGAGGCGTATACTTCGTCGGACAGACCCTCATCGAGAGCAGCGCAGTAAACGGTGAATCGTACTCGCTCGTCGACGGTGACGACAACTTCGTCCGCCAGTACACGGCGGATTCGAACGGCGTCACTATCGACACCGAGAACCTCGAGACCGGCTCGTACACGCTCAGTGGCGATTCCGTGGACAGCTCGTTCACGCTCGCCGAGCAGAGCCTCAACACGGAAGTCGACGGCAACACGCTCACCGTTGACTCCAACCGCGCAGGTTACACGGTCGAAATCACGTCCGACGACCTGAGTGACACGGAGCTCAACACCCTCCTCACCAACGAGGCGGACCCGAGCAACGTTCAGGTCTCCGGCAACTCCAAGGACATCGCGCTGGACACGTCCGGCCTCGAGGGCTCCTACGAGCTCAGCATCGACGTCGTCGACACGTCCGCGAGCGCGAACGCGACTGTCAACGTCGGCGCTGTCTCCGGTGACAGCCTCGAGTTCGAGCAGTCCGTCTACGAGGTCATCGGCGGTGACGTCGGCCAGATCGGAGTGAACTTTGAGGGCAGTGCGACCTCGGGTGAGGTTCAGATCGGTTCCGACGACGTCAACTACAACGTCACGCTGAACGTGAAGGACGGCGCGAACGGTGACGCCGACGGTAACGTCACCATCCTGTTCAACACGTACAACACGACCAACGCTGGCGACGCCTTCAGCGCCGCCGACGAAGACGACTCCGTCAGCGTCGTCGGCTCCGAGCCGACTCTCGACGAGATCATCTCGTCCGAGGCCGCCTACGACCTGAGCGCGCGCCACGGCGGTCAGGAGACCGACGTCGCGACCCTCGCGGTCAACGACGGTTCCATCGGCTCCTTCAGCCTTCTGACGGCACCCGAAAACAGCGATCTGGACTCCGTTAGCGAAATCGAGAACGCCTCGACGGAGCGTAACACCATCGCGCAGGGCGACGAAATCGTCCACCGTCTCGAGGCCACTGGCATCTTCGGTGCACTTCAGGGCGGTCAGCTCAGCGACTTCGCGACCATCAATGTCTCTGAGACCACGGCCGGTCCGAACGACGACCCTGTCACCGAGGAGATCGGCTCTGGCAATTACAACGTCGTCACGGACGGTGAGGGCGTCGTCTACGTCGTCATCGACTCGGACGACCTCCCCAGCAGCATCGACACGGATCAGGAGCTCGAAGTCTCGCTCACGCTTGACGCCGACTCCAAGCTCGTCAGCGAAGACACCGAACTCAACCAGACGTTCGAGATCGTCGACCGTACGGCCGAGTTCGACACTGAGGAAATGGACGGCGAGGACACCATCGTTGTCCGCGCCGAGAACAACGCCTCCATCACGGGTACGACCTCGGTCGCACCCGGTTCGGAGTTCAACGTGCGCGTCCGCTCCGCGGGCGACAGCCCGTTCCTCATGACCGACGAGGTCGAGGTTCAGGAGGACGGCACCTTCGAGGCGAACTTCAACTTCTCGGGCGTCAGCTCGAACACGACGTTCGAAGCGTCCATCACGGGCGGCACGTTCGCTGAACCCCCGACTGACGTCCCTGGTGTCGTCGAGCCCGCACAGCGCGGCTCGGTGAACATCCAGGACCAGACGGTCGCCAACGGTAGCGACCAGACGGTGACCATCACGGCCGCGGTCCTCACGGACGGTGGCTTCATCACCATCCACGACAGCACGCTGCTCGACGGCGAGCTGTTCAGCTCGGTTCGCGGTACCTCGGACTACATCGAGCCCACGGGCGAGGATGCAGTCCGCAACGTCGAGATCACGCTCGACAACCCGTACAACGAGTCCGGCACCGCCATCGCGATGCCGCACCTCGACACGAACGACAACCAGCAGTACGACTTCGTCACCTCCGAGGGTGAGGACGACGGCCCCTACACCGAGAACGGTGAGCCGTCGACCGACTCCGCGGAACTGACCCTCGAAGAGGGTAACGAGTCGGAGAACGGCTCCGCCTCCGTCACCGTCGAGGACCAGACGACGAACGGCGAGACCGTGACCGTCGCGTCCGCCAACCTCCCCGAGGGTGGCTTCGTGACGATTCACGACAGCACGCTGCAGGACGGTGCGACCATCGAGTCCGTCCGTGGCACGTCCGACTACCTCGAGGCCGGTGAGAACAGCGACATCAACGTGTCCCTGGACTCCGCCTTCGAGCAGGGCGAGCACACGGTCATCGCGATGCCGCACATGGACACCAACGGCAACCAGCAGTACGACTTCGTCTCCTCCGACGGCTCGGAGGACGGCCCGTACACTGACGCCGACGGTAACATCGTCACTGCCTCGGCCACGCTGACGGTCGGCCAGGGCAACGGCACGAACGGTACGGACAACGGTACGGACAACGGCACGGACAACGGCACGGCTACGGCGACCGCCACGCCCGACTCCAACACGACCGAGACCGCTACCAGCAGTCCGACTGACGAGCCCACCACCACGTCCGGCGACGGGCCTGGCTTCGGTGTCCTCGTCGCGCTCGTCGCGCTCGTTGGCGCTGCGCTCCTCGCGGTGCGCCGCAACAACTAAGCGACGCTAACCACCGGACCTCGTCCGGTCACTTGCGGTTTCATTTCTTCGGACGCCACGCCCCGAGCGACGGCCATCGTCCGACGCGCGAGCGGGGCGAACGGGCGTAACGGCAAGACATATACCCGCGACAGACCACCTCGAAAACATGCTCGGGACCGTACTGGGCGTGCTGGAGTGGGCACACCAGTTCTCGGACCCCCTCGCGTGGCTCGTCGTCGCGGCGTTCCTCCTCGCGGCGGCCCTCGACGTGGCCGGCCGCGACCCGGAGGCGCGCTACACGGCCGTCGCCGGGTGGGTCCTGTTCGCCGCCTTCTGGCTTTCGCTGATTCACTACTACGCCATCACCTCGAAGAGCATCGTCGAGGGAATCGGCAGTCTCGTCGCCGTCCCCGGGAGCCTCTATGCGGGCTACCTCCTCGCGCGCGGCCGCGACTCGTTGCTCGTCCTCTCGCGTGCGGTGGGCGGGATGGCGCTCGTCTTCCTCACCTTCGAGTCCATCACGCCGGTCAGGAACTTCCTTATCGAGGAGGTCACCCGCCAGACGGAGTTCGCGATGGGGCTGGTCGGCCAGACCGCCCCCGAGGACTTCCGGGTGGTCAGCGGGTCCGTCGTCGACCGCCCCGACCTCCGGAGCACGTTCCTGTTCATGGAGGGGGACCACCGCATCACCTACACCATCCGCATCGCCTGTACGGGACTGGGGAGCATCGCCATCTTCGCGGGTGCCATCGCGGCCGTGCGCGCGCCGGTCCACCGCAAGGTGCGAGCGCTCGCCGTCTCCGTCCCCGTCATCTACGTGCTGAACATCGTCCGGAACACCTTCATCGGCCTCTCGTTCGGCCAGCAACGCCTCCAGTTGTTCCCCGGGCAGGTGATGACGATGTTCGCCTCGAACGACCCCTACATGGTGTCGTACTTCATCGCGGACCGCATCCTCGCACAGGTGCTCTCGGTCGTCGCCCTCGTCGGTATCACGTGGCTCGTGGTCCGCGAACTCCCCGAGATTACGACCATCCTCGAAGACGCCCTGTTCATGCTCACGGGCACCGAGTACGACCTGCAGGCGGCCATCGCCGGGTCGGGGTCGGGGTCGACAGAAGAGTAGTTCGTTCGGCTCGTTCTCAGACGGTCCGTTCCTCGACCACGTCCTCGGGAGCGCCGCCCAGCGCGCGCATCGCGTCGGCTTCCAGCAGGTGCAGGTCGCCCGGGACCACGAGCAGGTGGAGGGGGTCGCCGAACTCCCGGTCCGCGAGCGCGCCGAGTCGATCGGCGACGACGAGGGGGTCCGGCGACCCGGCCCGACAGACGGCGACGGCGAGTGCGTCGGCGTCCCAGTGGGTCGCGAGGAGGTCGGCGGCGTAGTCTGCGCGCATGAACGCCTCCCGTTCGCGCTCGTCGTCGCCGGTCGCCCGTTCTTTCCCCGGGTTGTGGTCGACCTTGATGTCGAGGTAGACGAGCGTGTGGAGGCCGCGCTCCCGGTTGGCCTCGACGGTGTCGACGACGCTCTTCGGGACGCCGTCGCCGCCGTGGGCGTAGGGGAACGGCAGGGTGGTGGCCTTCCCGAAGCGGTAGTTCTGGAGGCCGGTGATGGCGGCGGCGGCGGCCCCGGCGGTCGTCCCGTGGACGACGCGCGTCTCGATGCCCCGCTCCTCGGCGCGCATCCGCAGGTCGACGTGGGTGGTGGAAATCATCGTGTCCCCGGCGGTGAGAAAGACCACGTCCTCGGATTCCGCGGCCGCGAGTATCGGTTCGGGGTCGCGTTCGACCCCCGCACGGTCTCTGACCTCGACGTCGACGTCGTGGTACGCTTCGAGGTCCTCGACGGTGGTGCCCATCAGCCGCGAGGTGTAGAACTCCGCGAAGGCGCGGTCGCACGCGCGCAGGGCGTCGCGGCCCTCGATGGTGATGGAGCGTTCGTCGTAGAGACCGAGGCCGACGAAGGTGAGCATAGTTCCCCTGACAGACGCGGGGGCTTAACCCGCGCGGAGTCGATCTCGTGGGCCACCCACCGCGAAGCGTCACGTTTAGCCCGGCCCGTCGTCCAGAGGAGGTATGGAAGTCCCGTGCGTCCGCGTCCGCCCGCAGGACGGCGAGCGGACCCGAGCGGCCCTCGCCGACCGCGGTCTCGTTCACGACGGCTACGAGATAACCGTCGAGGGCGGCTGGCTCTACGTCCCCGTCTCGGACGCGGAGGGGGTCGGCGCGGAGTACGACGTGACGACCCACGACCTGCCCGTCCGCGAGGGCCAGACGCTCCCCGCCGACCTCCTCGGGTTCGAACCCTCCTACGAGCGCATCGGGACCATCGCCATCGTCGACGAGGACGACGAGGACCGGGCGCGAGCCATCGCGGACGCCATCGTCGAGAGCGACCTGCCCCTCGACAGCGTCGTCAACCGCGCCTCGAAGGTGAAAGGTGAGTTGCGGGTGCGCGACTGGGAGGTGCTCGCCGGTGGCACCGAGACGATCCACCGCGAGTACGGCTTCGAGTACGCACTCGACCTCGCCACCGTCTACTTCTCTCCCCGTCTCGCCACCGAACGCCACCGGGTGACCGAACAGACCGAGGCGGGCGAGAACGCCCTCGACCTGTTCGCGGGCGTCGGGCCGTTCGTGATTCCGTTCGCCGCCCGCGGTGCCGAGGCGGTCGGCGTCGACCTCAATCCGGCCGCCGTCACCTTCATGCGCGAGAACGCCGAGCGAAACGGCGTCGCGGAGCGCGTCACCGCAATCGAGGGCGACGTGCGCGAACTCTCGGGGTACGACGACTGGGCCGACCGCCTCGTGATGAACCTCCCGCACAGCGCCGACGCGTTCCTCGAGACGGCGGTGCGACTCGCGGGCGACGACTGCACGCTCCACTACTACGACATCCAGTCTGACGATGACCCCTTCGGCCCCGGTGAAGCGGCCATCCGCGCCGCCGCGGAACCCGAGTACGACGTGACCGTCGAGAACCGACACGTGGTGCGTTCCTACGCCCCACACGAGGAGAACGTCTGTCTGGACGTGCGGTTGACGAGGTAACGCTGAGGACGCGAGAAAGAGCGTCGGTCGGTTACGGCTTCCAGTCCATCTTCACCGTGACCGTCTCGTAGTTCCCGCGGAGGAGGGAGGAGCGCTCGCGGACGCCGATTTCGAAGGCGATGCTGTCGGCGGGCGAGAGTTCGACCGTCTTGTTCCCCACGCGGACGTTCCCCGACCCGTCGCGAATCTCCTGTGCGAGCGCCTCGAGGCGGTCCGCGGCCTCCTCGCGCGCGAGCTTCTCGCCGTGTGACGTCTTATCTGCCATATGGGACGATGAACCGCTCGCCCGATAAGCGTGCGGGCGGCGGCAGCGCTCTCTCCTCCTCCCGTGCCCCTCAGGCTCCCGGCACGCCGAGCGCCGTGATGGAGATGAGGCCGACGAGGTGGAGGACGTAGAGGACGACCTCCACGGCCAGCCACGCGACGAGGCCGATACCGGCCGCGCTCCCCCACCCGCCGGGGTACGACCAGTTGATGACGCCGACCCAGGCGACGAGCGCCAGCACCGGGCCGACGACCGGGAGCCCCCCGAGGAAGAAGTTGACCAGCCCCCAGACGAGTGCGCCGGCGAGGGCCGCGACCACCGCCCGCCCGTAGCCGACGTCCTTGTCCACCAGCAGGCGCGCGCCGACGTGGATGCCGAACGCACCCACGAGCAGGCTGATGAGGAACACGACGACGGCGTTCGTCGAGGCGGGGACCTCGCTCTGGAGGACCACCGGGGCGAGGCTCACGAGCGCCGCACCTCCGAGACGGTCGGCTCCCACGGGCCGCGAGTTCTCGGCGCCACAGTGCTCGGCCGGTCGCGTCGACGTGTCCGTCTCATCGTTCGGTGCCCGGGAATACGTCGCGGCGCTGTAAGTATCTACACCCGCCTCCGTGTGGGACTGTCGCGCGGGGACGACTCACTCCTCGTCCTCGTCGGTCATCCGGACGGTGAGGACCGGCACCGGCGAGAGGCGGACGACCTTCTCCGTGACGCTCCCGAGGAGGTAGCGGTCGAGGCCGGTCCGACCGTGGGTCCCCATCACGACGAGGTCGACGTCGTTGTTCTCGACGTACTCGACGATGCGGCGGTAGGCGGGCCCCCGTTCGACGCGGGTGACGCACTCGACGCCCGCGGCGCGGGCGCGGTCCGCGATGTCGTCGGTCGCGCGCTCACCCACGTCGGTGAGGGCGTCGATGACCCGTTCGACCGCGAGGTCGCTCGCGTACATCGGGTTGACGACGTAGAGGGCGTGGAGTCGCGCGTCGAACGTCGTCGCGAGGTCGAGTGCGTGGTCGACGGCGACGCGCGCGCCGTCGCTTCCGTCGGTGGGCACGAGGATGTCGTGGTACATGGGCTCTCTCGAGAAGCTATGCGCTCCGTGACTATAGCCTGTCGCGCGCCGTCGCCGGCGTCCGACCCACCGTAGCTTTACGTGCGGGACGGGTGGTCACTGGGGTGAACGAAGACGAGGTCCGACGAGTGTGGGCGGAACGGTCGGGGGAGTTCTCCCCGGAGTACTACGCCTACTACGGGCCCAACGAGACGAGCGAGCGCATCCGCGAGGTGCTCGAGGCGACGGTCGGACGCGGAGCGAGCGTCCTCGAACTCGGCTGCAGTGCCGGGCGACACCTCGCCCACCTCCACGAGAGCGGGTACGCGGACCTCCACGGCATCGATATCAACGAGGACGCGTTCGACGTTCTCCGGGAGACGTACCCGGCCCTCGCCGAGGCGGGCACCTTCCACCTCGGGGCCATCGAGGACCTCCTCGCGGACACCCCGGACGGGCGCTACGACGCCGTCTTCTCCGTCGAGACGCTCCAGCACGTCCACCCGGACGCCCAGACGACGTTCGACGACGTGGCACGGGTCACGGCGGACACGCTCGTCACCGTCGAGAACGAGGGGCCCGGCGAGGGGTCGCCCGACGACCCGGGCGTGAACTACGTCAACGACGAGTTCCCCCTCTTCTATCGTGACTGGGGGCGCGTGTTCGGGGAACGCGGGTTCGAGGAGGAACGGACGGAACGTCTCGACCGGGACACCCTGCGCGTGTTCCGGAAGCGGGGCGCTGAGGCCGAGTAGACCCACGCCCGACGACTGGCGAAGCACGACCGACTCCTGGCACGACATCCTCGATAGGAGAACTGACGGACAGGTCCGCGACTCGTCCGCTCGGAACCGGGCGCAGACGGAGAGGGCGGCCGCTCCGGGCGCAGTTCGCGTCAGAAAGAGCCGGTGGGGGGATTTGAACCCTCGACCTAATCCTTACGAAGGATTCGCTCTGCCAGCTGAGCTACACCGGCGCTATCAGGACATGGTGGCAACGTGGGCATAAGGATTCCGGAGTCGGTCCGCCGTGTCCCGGTCTGGCGTGTCCCACGCCTCGCCCGCATGGGTCAGGGGACTCGCTACGGGCGGACGCGAGCAGCGACCTTCGGCGAACACGCTGCGGTTCTGGACGATACCAGCGCCGGCCAGCCATGGCGAGGGAGAAAACCAACGAAACGAGGAGTGTACGGGCAGCTAGTTCTCCGAACTACCGAAACTCGCGCGGGAACTACCCATCCCATGCGCTGGTGATGATATTAGTTCCCTAGTACCAAGATTGATAACGGCTGGCGTAGTTCGTTGGGATGCAATGTCCGTCCGACAGTCGTGGCGTGTGTCGGCCTCGCCCGGCCGGCCCGTCGTGTCGAACCGTCCCCCCGCCGAGGTGGTCGTGAGGTAGGCGACCCCGTTCCCGTCACTCACAGTAGTTACTGTTCGTCCGGCCGCGCTGACTCGAACTCCGGCGCGGCCACCTGCGTGTGTTCTCGCGGTTCCGCTTCTACAGTACGACACTCAATGCGACCCCGACCACGATGAGGACGAAGATGAGCGTCGAGACGATGAGAAGAACCGGTCGGCGAAGCTCATGGCTGCGTGAAGAACGAGCGGACACGTAACGTCCTACGCTCGCGTCAGTCGCTCCGGGCGTCCACCTGGTTCCGCTCGGCCGCCGTCGACTCCGTCCGCTCGCCACCCTCGGCTACCGCGGACGGCCGGTCGTCGGACCGCGCTCCGTCCCGCCTCCCACCGTCTTCGTCCTCGCGGTCGACCGTCTCCCCGACGGCCTCCGCCAGCGCCTCCGACAGCGTGGTGACTGCGGCCTCGTGCGCCCCCTTCGACCGGAACACGGCGGCGGGTGCGACGTCGAGTCGGCTGTACGTCTCCAGTTCCGCGTCTTCGAGGTCGTCGCGCCCTCGCATGAACCGTCCGACCCGGTCGAGCAGCGCGTGCATGTGGACCAGCTCACGCTTTCGCATTGTGATCTCGCTAGGTTTTTGGCACGCCTAAACCCTTCGTGGGAACGAGTGACACGAGTCCGCAGTCGTGCGGTTCGCCGGACGAGCCGTCGCCGCCGTCGCGATCAGCAGAGGTCGATCGTGACGTAGACCCGGGCGTCCGCGGTGACGTTCACGCCGATGCCGGCGCGGTCGGCGTTCCGGTAGAGCAACTTCGTCTTCTCGTCGGCCTCGCCCTGCCACTTGGCGACGACCTGGTCGGCGATCTCGCGTTCGCTCGGGACCTCGCCCGATTCGAGGGTGAGGCGTCCGACGAGTTCGATCTCCTCACCGTCGCGGACGCCGGCGCTCCCGGCGATGCGACAGTGGTTGTACCGGTCGAACTCCTTGTACCGCTCCGTCGTCGAGTAGCCAGCGGCGGCGTGGGAGGGGTAGCCCTGTTCGGCCATGTTCACGCTGTGGAAGCGCGCCATCTCGTCGAGGGTCGACTCGCGGCGCAGGGGCTCACGACCCGCCCGCGCCCGGACGTGGTCGTTGACGATGGAGAGGACGTGCCCCTCGACGGCCGCCTCGTTGACCGAGGATTTCTCGAACGGTTCGGGCGTGGGCGTCGGTGTCGCCTCGGGGGTAGGCGTGGGTGTCGACGGCGTCGGTTCGGGCGTCGGTGTCGCCGTCGGTGCCGGCGTTGGTTCGGGCGTCTGCGTGAGCGTCGACTGGTTCGTCGTCGACCCCAGGTTGTTCGAGGCGTCGTCGGCGAACTGGGTGCCGATGAACCCGCCGACGGCCATCGACGTGAAGACGACGGCGCTGACTACCACGAGAAGGACTCGGTTCACCATGCGTGCGTATCGGCAATCCGGTACATCTAACTTTTGGATACATACATAGAAACTTGAGAAAATGCAGGGTCGCTCGCGCCTCTCCCACGGGTATGGACTGGCTCTCCCGGGGACGCGACGGGCGGCGATTCGCCGCCCACGTCGGCACGGCGGTCGTCGCACTGCTGGTCGTCTCCTTCCGCGAGTCGCTGCTCTCGCTCGCCCCACTCGTCCGGCCGCCCGGCGGGACCCGCTGGTTCACGCTGGTCGCCGTCGTCGTCCTCTCGTTCGTCGTCCCGCTACTGGTCGCCGTCGGCCTCGCCGACGCCCGCTACACCCGACGCTCCCGCTGAGTCCTCCAGTGCGGTCACGGTCGGCGTCCCGGTGGCGGGGTTCTCCCCGATGGCCGCGCGAGCGCCGAAGGCCCGTTCGACGACGCCCTCTGTCAGCACCGTCCCGGGCGGCCCGGCCGCGAGCACCCGCCCGTCGGCGACGACGACGAGGGCGTCGCAGAACCGCGCCGCGAGGTCGAGGTCGTGGATGGCCGCCAGCGCGGTCCGACCCTCTCCGACCAGCGAGCGGACGAGCGAGAGCGTCCGCACCTGGTGGTTGATGTCGAGGCTGGCCGTCGGTTCGTCGAGCAGGAGGGCGGGCGTCTCCTGTGCCAGCGCGCGCGCCAGGAGGACGCGCTGGCGCTCCCCGCCGCTGACGGTCCCCACGGAACGGTCCGCGAGGTCCGCCACCTCCGCCCGGTCGAGGGCCCGGTCGACGGCCGCGCGGTCCTCCTCGGTCGTCCGCTCGAAGCGCCCCCGGTGGGCGCTCCGGCCCATCGCCACCACCTCGCGCACCGGGAAGTCGAAGGCGAGCGAGGTGTCCTGCGGGACCGTCGCCACCCGCCGGGCGACGGCGCGCGCCGAGAGTCCCTCCACCGCCTCGCCGTCGACGAGGACCCGTCCATCGTCCGGCGTGAGGACGCCGTTGACCGTCCGGAGGAGGCTGGTCTTGCCCGCCCCGTTCGGCCCCACCAGCGCGACGAACGTCCCTCGCTCGGCGTCGAAGGAGACGTCCCGGAGGATTCGGGTCCCGCCGAGCGAGAGCGAGACGTCCTCGACGCGGATCACAGCGCGTGCACCTCGCGCTCCCGCAGGAGGTAGAGGAAGAAGGGCGCGCCGACGGCAGCGGTGACGATGCCCACCGGGAGTTCGGCGGGGCCGGAGCGCGCGACGGCGTCCGTGACGACGAGGAAGGTCCCGCCGGCGAGCGCACTGGTCGGGAGGAGGATGCGGTGGTCCGGGCCGACGAGCAGTCGCATGACGTGCGGGACGACCAGCCCCACGAACCCGATGACGCCGACGACGGCGACGGCCGTGGCGGTGACGAGACTCGACACCGCCAGCAGGACGCGCTTCGTGCGCTCCACGTCGATACCGAGGGTGTGGGCGTCCTCCTCGCCGACGAGCAGGACGTTCAGGTCGCGGGCGTACGCCGCCAGCACCGCGAACCCCAGCACGGTCGGCGGTATCGTGAGGGCGACGGCGTCCCACGAGGCCGCCGAGAGGTGACCCATCAGCCAGTAGAGCGCCCGTTCGAGGCTGTCACCCGAGTGGAGCAGCATGTACGAGACGACCGCACCGAGGAACGTCTGGACGGCCACGCCCGCCAGCAACAGCGTCGCGACGGGCGTGCGGCCGTCCTCCGTCGCGATGAGGTAGACCGCGAACGCGACGACGAGCGCCCCCCCGAAGGCGGCCGTCCGCAGGCCGAACGGGAGGAGCGCCGGGAAGGCGATGGTCGCAACCGCGCCCGTCGCCGCGCCCGAGGAGACGCCGATGATGGAGGGGTCGGCCATCGGGTTCCGGAAGAACCCCTGCATGACGGTGCCCGCCGAGGCGAGGGCGACACCGACGACGCCCGCGAGGACGACGCGAGGGGCGCGGAGCGTCGTCACGATGACCTGGTCGGAGCGCTCGACCGGGAACGAGAAGGGGTGGACGGTCCCGACGTGGAGGCGGACCCACGGCACCTGCCCGACGCTCGACAGGCGGGCAGCGCTCCACTCGAACGAGAGGGACGCGGGCACCGCGAGGGCGTTGAGCAGCGCCTTCGCCACGGTCACCGGACCGACCTCAACCGTGCCGTGCGCGATGCTCACGACGGAGGCGACCACCAGCAGGGCGAGGAGCCCCAGCGACCACGTGACGGTGCGCGCCCACTGCATGTACGCAACCGTGGTTGGATTAGGTAAATACTTATTGCATACGGTCGCAGGTCCGGCGATGCGATACACAGCGATACTGGCCGCTCTCGCACTCGTCCTCGCCGTCGTCCCGGCGGCGGTCACGGGAGTTGCGGCCGCACCCGGAGTACAGCAGGAGAACTGTTCGTTCCCGTTCAGCGGCACCGACGCGACGGGCACCGAGGTGACCGTCGAGGACCGGCCCGAGCGAATCGTCGCGTTGCAGGCCAGCACGGCCCAGATTCTCTGGGAAGTCAACGCCCAGGAGCGCGTCGTCGGGATGCCCGTCCGGTCGTACACGGCGTACCTGAACGGCTCCGAGAGCAGGACCGACGTGCTCACGGGCGACGGAACGAGCGTGAACGTCGAGCAGGTCGTCGCGCTCGAACCGGACGTCGTCGTCGCGCCGAGCAGCATCCCCAACGCAACCGTCTCACAGCTTCGGGACGCGGGCGTCACCGTCTACAAGTTCTCTTTCGACCGCTCCATCGAGGGCATCTACGAGAAGACGACGCTCCTCGGTCGCCTCGTCGGGAACTGCGAGGAGGCGAACGCCACCGTCGAGGAGATGCGCTCGTCGGTCGAGCGTATCGAACGGGCGGTCGAGGGCCGTGAACGGCCGGACGCGCTCTACTACTTCTACAACTTCACCGCCGGTAACGGGACGTTCATCCACGAGGTCATCACCACCGCGGGCGGGGACAACGTGGCCGCGAACGCGGGCATCTCCGGGTTCGGCCAGATCAGCGACGAGGTCGTCGCCGAGCGAAACCCGGACTGGATACTCCACCCCTCCGACGCGCCGCTCCCACAGCGCGAACCGTTCGCGAGCACGACCGCCTACGCGCAGAACCAGACGCTCTCGGTGAACGCGAACTACATGAACCAGCCCGCACCCCGCGTGGTCATCCCCATGCTGGAGATCGCGCAGGCGCTCCACCCCGAGGCGTTCGAGGGAGGGGCGAACGGTACGACCGCCAACGAGACGGCGACCGACGAACCGACGACGAACGCGACAGACAACGCCACCGCCGCCGACCCCGGTGACCCGCCGGGCGAGACGCCCACCTCCAGCGGCGACGGTCCCGGCTTCGGGGTCGTCGCGACACTCGTCGCACTGCTCGCGACGATGCTCCTCGTCCGCCGGTCGTAACCGCCGGTCCGTCCGGCCGTCTCTCTCGATACCCGGCCCTTCTTACGTCCCCTGAGTGTGCGTGGTTCGGATATCGGCGAGTTGCCGCCGTATCTCCGAGCGTTCACCGAACGCGACAGCGCCCGCCTCGGTGGATAGCCCCGGCCCCCTCCGCAGGTGGCCCTGGCGCGACTTCGGCCCAGAACCCGGCGGGACGACGCGTCCTCCCGCCCGGTCCCGACTCCGACTTCGAAAAGAGTTCCTGCGAGCGCCGTCCGTCCGTTCTGTCGCGTCTCGTCTCCCGGTCTCAGATTCCCGGCGGGACGCCGACGATCTCGAACGCCTGGAAGCCGAGCGCCGCCAGCGCGTACAGCAACGCGAAGTCGATGACCCACGTCAGTATCGAGACGCCCGTCGCGGTGACGATAGAGCCCGAGTACCGGAGGTCGATGACGACGATGTACGCGAGCAGTCCCAGCAGCGGGCCCAGGGCGACGACGTACCCCGAGACGCCGACGTACCCCGAGATGAGGTACGTCGCGCCGACCCAGACGGCGCTGGCGATGAGCGCGGTGACGAACGAGTGGCCGAGGCTCCCCTCGCCGAGGAGGACCTCCGTCGCGAGGTAGGTCGCAACCGTCCCGACGAGGAGACTGGCGATGAATCCGACGAGCGCGTCACTCAATCCGAGCTGAACGGTCTGTAGTGGTAGCATCGTCCGAGATGACTCCCGGCTCCCGTATCCGATCGGGGCTTGAACATACAGGCCCCTGATATCCCGTCCGAAAGGTAGTTCACCGGGCCGCCGGGTAGTGGGCACATGGTCGAGAACGTCATCTGGCCCGCCGCGCTCGACGCGGAGCGTTCGCGCAGCGAGGGTCGTCGGGTCGCCCGTGACCTCGCGGTGCCGGCCCCGACGGTCGACGAAATCGCCCGCGCGGTCCAGCAAGTAGGGTACGACGCCGTGGTCGAACGCGAGAAACGCTACCCCCGCGAGTACGAGACGCGCGGGCGAGTGCTGGTCCAGAACGCCGACGACGCCGGCAAGTCCGACCTCCTGCAGGCCGTCGCGGCGTACGTCGTGGCGCTTCGCGAATGAAGCGCGTCGGCGAAGTCGTCCGGACCGCACAGGGACTCGCCGTCCTCCGGTGTCCCGACGACGACTACCCCGACATCGGCACGATGGTCATCGACGAGGACCTGAAGAGCGTCGGTCGGGTGGTGGACGTCTTCGGACCGGAGTCCCGCCCCTACGCCGCCGTCACGCCCGACGACGACGTGCAACTACCGCTCCTGCTCGGGAAGGCCATCTACGCGCGGTAGTCCCTAAGCACAACGCACAAACGCCCCCTCCGCCACCCTCCAGTATGAAGCGGTCCTCCGTCGCCACCGTCGCCGCGCTGACGGTGTTCCTGATCGTCCAGTTGGGGACGCTCGCGCTGGTCCAGCCCTTCGAGAGCGCGGGCTACCAGACCGTCGAGGACCCCTCGGACCCGACGAACAGCCTCCTCTACCTCGTCGCCATCCTCGTCGCGACGGGCGTGATGCTCGCGGCGTTCAAGTTCGGCGTCGACGGCCTCGTCCGGGGACTCATCGTCTTCTCCAGTTCCCTGCTCTCGTACTACGTGTTCTCGGTGCTCCTCCCGCCCGCCGTCCGCGTCGGAGGGGCGAACGCGCTGGCCGTGGGGGGTGCGCTGGTCGTCGCCGTCGCCCTCCTCGTCCACCCGGAGTGGTACGTCATCGACGGCGTCGGCGTCGTGATGGGGATGGGCGCGGCGGCGCTGTTCGGCATCAGCTTCGGCCTCCTGCCCGCCATCGTCCTGCTGACGGCGCTCGCAGTCTACGACGCGGTCAGCGTCTACGGCACCGAACACATGCTCACGCTCGCCGACGGCGTGATGGCCCTCAAGATTCCCGTCGTCCTCGTCATCCCGCTCACGCTCGGCTACTCGTTCCTCGACGAAGGTGAGGGGGACGAGGGTGATGGAAACGAGCAGGGCGGGACCCCCGAGGGCGCCGCCACGGACGGGAGCGGCCGGGACGGGTCGGGTAAAAACGGGGAGGACGCCCGCGAGCGTCCCGCGCCCGACGAACGCGACGTGTTCTTCATCGGACTGGGCGACGCCGTCATGCCGACCATCATCGTCGCCAGCGCCGCGTTCTTCCTCGACGCGCCGTCGCTCGGCGTCCCCGGTCTCGCGCTCACGCTCCCCGCACTGACCGCCATCCTCGGGACGCTCGCGGGACTCGTCGTCCTCGTCAGGATGGTGATGAAGGGGCGGGCGCACGCCGGTCTGCCCCTGCTCAACGGCGGGGCCATCGGCGGCTACCTCGTCGGCGCGCTGGCGAGTGGGATTCCGCTGACGACGGTGCTCGGTCTCGGGCCGTACCTCTGATCACCGACCAGTCAGTGCCTCGCTGCCCGGCGCGACGTCGATGGTCTCGCCGAGGTTCTGTGCCTTCGCCTTGTGGTAGAGCATGTGAGCGGCGGCCACCGTCTCGATGCCCGTCCCGCCGCTGTCGAACACGGTTATCTCCTCGTCGGACTGTCGCCCCGGCACGTCGCCCGCGAGGACCTCGCCGAGGTCACCGTGGATGTGGTCTTCCGTCACCGCGCCCTCCTCTACCGCCTGCAGGAACGCACCCGCGTCGCTGGTCGCACGGGCGCGGAGGTCGGGGACGTACACCGACCGCTCGATGGTCGTCGTGTCGAGTTCGCGCTTGCCGGGGTCGTACTGGCCCATCGCGGTGACGTGCGTACCGGGGTCGAGCAGGTCGCCGTCGAACACCGGGTCCGAGGCGTTCGTCGCGGTGATGACCACGTCCGCGCCCTCGACGGCCGCCGCGCTGGAGGCGACAGCACCGACGCTGGCGTCGAACTGCTTGTTCATCTCGCTGGCGAACGACTCGCGGTGTTCCTTCGTCGGCGAGTAGACGTTCACCGTCTCGAAGTCGCGCACCGTCATCGTCGCCCGGAGCTGCCCACGGGCCTGTGCGCCGCTCCCGATGATAGAGAGGGTCGTCGCGTCCTCCCGGGCGAGGGCGTCGACGCCCACCGCGCCCGTCGCCCCGGTCTTGAACGGGTTCATGCTCGCGCCGTCGAGCATCGCCAGCGGTTCGCCCGAGTTGGCGTCGAACAGCGGCGTCATGAAGTGGACGTCCGCGTCGCCGAAGCCCGCGGCGTACGTGTACCCCCCCATCGCGCCCGTCTCGGGGAGGATGGCGATGTAGCTCGTGAGCATCCCCATCGGCTCGTCGTTGACGAGTTTCGTCCGGGGTTCGGCGGGTCCCTGCTGGCGGTACCCCTCGCGGACGGCGTCGACGTACTCGGCCGGGTCTGCCAGCCCGGCGAGTTCCTCGCTGGTGAGAAACAGTGTGTCGGTCATCGACTGCGAGTCGGACGGCCCCGGCTTAGGGTTTGGGAAGGGCGCAGATGCTCGGACCGGATCGGAGCCGTGAGAGCCGAGAGAAGTGAAGAGCGGAGAGGTGAGGAGAACTGCAATCGGGTGGTGCGTTCAGTCGGCGTTGACGCGTCGGGGGTTGGGCGTCGCGTCGGTCGGCGAGCGAACGAACAGCGCGTGGCCGACGAGTGCGACGGCGACGCTCGCGGCCAGCGGGACGGCCGTCGTCACGTTGAGGCCGGCGAGGACGAGCGTTCCGGAGATGCCGAGGAGTGCGAGCGGGATGAGGCCGAGAACGATGTCGTAGTACCCAGTCATAGTATATCATTACAGATGGTGAACACACATATAAATCTATCGAATAATCGACCCATAGGTTCGACAGTACCCGACATATACTGGAGGGATACCACCTGTGGTGGTTTCGCATAAGTTATGAGTGCTATTCTAAGCGAAATCACCCGACTGCGGCGGGTTGCTGAGACATTGATATAGCTGTCGTTCGTCACAACGGAAGTATCGGTTCAACCGACGGCTTCAAACGCGTCGTATCCGAGGGTCGGACGTGAACGACAACGACCGGGCGATAACCGGACTGGTCATGCTGGCGCACTCGCTGGTCCACACCTACGAGTTCGCCTTCCCGGTGTTCGTCCCCATCTGGCTCTCGCAGTTCGGCGCGACGGAGGCCGCCATCGGCCTCGCGCTGACGGTGGGGTTCTCGCTGTTCGGCCTCGGGTCGCTCCCGGCCGGTATTCTCGCCGACCGCCGCGGGTCGAAGGCCCTCATCGTCGCCTGCCTCGTCGGGATGGGCGGTTCGTTCCTCCTGTTGAGTCTCGCACCCGCGGCGTCGCCCTGGAACCTCGCCGTGGTGACGCTCGCGCTCGTGGTGTGGGGCGTCTCGGCGAGCGTCTACCACCCCGCGGGCCTCTCGCTCCTCACGCGCGGCGTCGAGGAACGCGGGAGCGCCTTCGCCTACCACGGCACCGCGGGCAACATCGGCACCGCGATGGGCCCGCTCCTCACGACGATTCTCCTGTTCGCGCTGACGGACGACTGGCGACTCGTCGCCGCCCTGCTCGCGCTCCCCGCGCTGGCCGGCGTCCTGCTGGCGGTGCGTATCGACGTCAACGAGACGGCCGCCGTCGCGGCCGACGGCGGCGAAGACGGCGGGAGCAAGGCCAACCCCGGCGTGGACTCGCTGGGCGAGTTCCTCTCCGTCTCCCGGACGCTGTTCACGGGCGCGTTCCTCGCCGTCTTCGCCGCCGTGATGCTCTCGGGGCTGTACTACAGGGGGACGCTCACCTTCCTCCCGGCGCTGTTCGAGGGCTTCGAGGCCATCCAGCCGGTGGAGGCGTTCGGGCGCACCTTCGAGCCGGGCAACTACATCTACACGGGTCTGCTGGCGACGGGCGTCCTCGGCCAGTACGCGGGCGGGAAGCTCACCGACCACATCCCCGTCGAACTCGGCCTCGCGCTCGGCTACGGCGGCCTCGGGGTCATCGCGCTGGTCTACCTCCCCGCCGCGAACGCCGGCCTCCTCCCCCTGCTCGTCCTGAGCGCCGTCCTCGGGTTCTTCCTGTTCGTCGTCCAGCCGTTCTACCAGGCCACCGTCGCCGAGTACACGCCCCCCTCGGCGCGGGGGCTCTCCTACGGGTTCACCTACCTCGGTGTCTTCGGCGTCGGCGCACTCGGCGCGACGGTGGCGGGCGTCGCCCTCACCGAGTTCTCCCCGCCGACGCTGTTCGCCGTCCTCTCGGTGTTCGGGTTCGTCGCGGGCGGTCTGGGACTCCTGTTGCTCACGCGCGCACGCTGACCGCGACGCGCCACGGCACCAGCAGGGCGAGTCCCACCGCGATGGAGACGACGACGAACGGGAGCGCGAGGTTCCCGTGGAACAGGTCCGTCCCCCGGAGCAACTGCCCGACGAGCGCCGCGCCCGTCCACGCGCCCGCCGTCAACAGGGCCGCGAGCCACGGTTGTTCGCGGGCGCGCCGCCCGTACACCCCCACCAGCGGCGCGACCAGCGCCCACCCGACGTAGAAGGGAATCGCGGTGCCGAGGACCCACAGCGGCCGTTCGAGCACGGAGACGCCGTGAGAGAACTCCCCCACGACGATGAAGACGGCTATCAACAGCACGTCGCCCAGCGCGACTTTCAGCGTCGTCGGGGAGGGGTCGATGCGGCCCCCCAGCGTGGCCGTGGAGGTGCTCATGTCACCGGGTCCGGGCGGCGCGGACTTCAGTTGCCCGTTCCGGGGTCCGTCCTCGACGAGTTCCCCCGCGGTTCGCGTCCCGAGCCTACATCCCCCCGCGGGGCGAACGCCCCCCGTGCGCTTCGAACTGCTCGGCTGGCCCGACGACGGGGTGACGCTCCGACTGGACCACGAGCGGTTCGCCTACGCGGGGAAGTTCGTCATGTCCTCAACGGGGAAGGCCGTCGCCGTCGAAGGCGACACCGTTTCCGCGTTCCCGGACGCCCGGGAGGGGTACGCCGAAGGGGTCCTCGCGGCCGTCGCGTTCAACGAGGACCGGACCGACCCCGACACCCTCTGGCTCCGGTACGTCACCGTCCGGGCCGACCGGCGCGGCGAGGGTATCGGCTCACGATTCGTCGCGTTCGTCACCCGCCGCGCCCACGAGGCGGGCTACGAACGGGTCCGCATCGCCGTCAACAACCCCTACTCCTACGAGGCACTCTCGAAGGCGGGCTTCGGCTTTTCGGGCCGCGAGACGGGTATCGCAGAACTCGTCATGGAGCACCCGAGCGACGGGGCGAGGTACCGGGAGGGCCTCGCCCGCTTCGCCGACCGGGACCTCTCCCCCGAGGAGAAACGGTTCGTCGCCGAACGCACCGAACGCGGTCCCCCGCCGCGCCCCGGGGACGACTCGCCCCCCGACGGGGACCGCCGGGGGAGTTAACCCCCCGCCGCGTCACCTCGCCACATGCGCGCGGCAGTCCTGCGGGAGTACGGCGAACCGCTCTCGGTCGAGTCGGTCCCCGCCCCCGCCCCCGACCCGGACGGCGTCGTCGTCGAGGTGGAGGCGTGTGGCATCTGCCGGAGCGACTGGCACGCCTGGCAGGGCCACGGCGAGTGGGCCGACGACCGGGTGCCACTGGGACAGATCCTCGGACACGAACCCGCCGGCCGGGTCGTCGAGGTGGGCGAACGCGTCGAGACACTCGCGCCCGACGACCGGGTGGTCGTCCCGTTCAACCTCGGCGACGGCACCTGCCACCAGTGTCAGAACGGCCACGGCAACGTCTGTTCGGACGGGAACGCACTCGGCTTCGAGGCGAGCGTCCCCGGCGCGTTCGCCGAACGGGTCCACGTCCCGAACGCCGAGTTCAACGCCACGCGCCTGCCGGACGGCGTCTCGACCACCGAGGCCGCCGCCCTCGGCTGTCGGTACGTCACGGCGTTCCACGCCCTCTCCCACCGGGCGCGCGTGGCGGGCGGCGACTGGGTCGCCGTCCACAGTTGCGGCGGCCTCGGCCTCTCCGCCGTCCAGATTGCGAGCGCCCTCGGCGCGAGCGTCGTCGCCGTCGACATCCGCGAGGGTCCTCTGGGGATGGCCGCGGACCTCGGGGCGAAGGCGACCGTTCTCGCCGAGGAGGGCACCGACGTGCCCGGCGAGGTGCGCTCGATTACCGACGGCGGCGCGCACGTCTCGATGGACGCCCTCGGGCGCGCGGAGACGTGTCGCAACAGCGTCGAGTGTCTCCGGACGCGCGGGACCCACCTGCAGGTCGGCCTGACGACGGACGCCGAACGCGGCGAAGTGTCGCTCCCCACCGACTCGATGACCCGGTGGGACGTCTCCTTCCTCGGGTCGCGCGGGATGCCGCCCTCGCGCTACGACGAACTCCTGCGCATGATGGCTGCCGGCACCCTCGACCCCGCCGCACTCGTCACCCGGGAGGTGGGACTCGAGGACGTCTCCGACCGCCTCGCCGCGATGTCCGATTACGACACGCGGGGGGTCGAGGTCGTCACCGAGTTCTGAGCGGTCGCCCCGGACCGGCGGGCTTTCGGCCCTCCCGTACGGACCCCGCCTATGAACCACGCGTGGGGCACGCTCGTCGTCGCGGGACTGTTCGAGGTGGGGTGGGCGCTCGGCCTCGGCTACTCCGAGGGCTTCTCGAAGTTCTGGCCGAGCGTCGGCACCGTCGCGGCCCTCGCCGTGAGCATGGCCCTGCTGGCGAAGGCGACGCGGACGCTCCCCGTCGGCACCGCCTACGCCGTCTGGACGGGTATCGGGGCGGTGGGGACCGCCGTCGGTGGTATCGTCCTGTTCGGCGAACCCCGCTCCGTCCTCCGGGTCGGTTGCATCCTCCTCGTCGTCGCGGGCATCGCGGGGCTGAAACTGACCGCCTGAGTCGCGGGGGCAGCGAGGGTCGGGAGGTTCAAGCGACGGCGCCGACTACCACCGTCAATGGGAAACGCAGACCTCCGGCAGTTGGCGGTCCTCCGCGAGGTGTCCTTCGACGACCTCTCCGGGACCGTCGCCGTCGACGCGCACAACTGGCTCTACCGCTACCTCACGACCACCGTCCGGTTCACGTCGAGTCACAAGTACACCCACGACGGCGAGGAGGTGGCGAACCTCATCGGCGTCGTCCAGGGGCTCCCCAAGTTCTTCGAGCACGACCTCTCGCCGGTGTTCGTCTTCGACGGCGGCGTCACCGAACTGAAGGACGCGGAGGTGAGCGACCGGCAGGCCCAGCGCGAACGCTACGAGGAACAACTGGAGGAGGCCCGCGAGGGGGGTGACGCCGCCGAGATAGCGACGCTCGAGTCCCGGACCCAGCGGCTCACGCCCACGATTCTGGAGACCACGCGTGAACTCCTCTCGTTGCTCGACGTGCCCGTCATCGAGGCACCGGCCGAGGGGGAGGCGCAGGCGTCGTACATGGCCCGGAAGGGGGCGGTCGACTACGTCGGCAGCGAGGACTACGACACGCTCCTCCTCGGTGCGCCGCTCACTCTCCGGCAACTGACGAGCAAGGGCGACCCGGAACTGATGGACTTCGAGGCCACCCTCGACGAACACGACCTGACGTGGGAGCAACTGGTGGACGTGGGCATCCTCTGTGGGACGGACTTCAACGAGGGGGTGTCGGGCATCGGCCCCAAGACGGCCGTGAAACTGGTCCGCGAACACGGCGACCTGTGGGGCGTCCTCGAGGCGCGCGACGTCTACGTGGAGAACGCCGACCGCATCCGCGAGCTGTTTCTCCACCCGGCGACGACCGACGACTACGACTTCGACCCGGACCTCGACCCGGACGTCGACGCCGCGCGCACCTACGTCTGCGAGGAGTGGGGTGTTCCCGAAGGAGAGGTCGACCGCGGCTTCGAGCGCATCGAGGAGTCCGTCACGCAGACGGGTCTCGACGACTGGCTCTGACTACGAGGGGTCACACACCTCGTCTTCGACCTCGAACGTCGCGCTCAGGAGGCGCGGCGAGTGACCCTCCCACTCCTCGAGGAACGCCTCGATGTCCTCGACGGTGAGTTCTCCGCCCGCTCGCTCGGGTCCGTCGGCCTCCAGCGTGAACTTCCGTTGATATGCCATGACGTAACAGTGGTAAGGGCTGACGGGGTTAAACCTTGCTACGTGTGGAACGTTCGTGTAAAACTTGCCAGGGCCAGGACCGCGTGGTCCGGTATCAGATGGTGACTGCTAACGAGATAAACACTCGCGTCGTATGACACTCGGCTATGACCGCCGTAAAAATCATCGAACTGCTCGGTACCTCGGAGAAGTCCTGGGAAGACGCCGCGAAGAACGCCCTCGGCGACGCCGCCTACACCATCGAGGACATCCACGGCATCGAGGTGACGGACATGACCGCCGACGTGGTCGACGGCGACATCGTCCAGTACAAGACCACCTGCCGCATCGCGTTCCCGGTCCACGAACACGCCGAGCCGATGCGCGAGGGCATCGCCTCCCGCGTCAAGAAGAGCGCGTCGAAAGTTCGCCGCTGAACGTCGACCGACTGTCTCGTTTTCCGCGTCCGCGGCTCTCCGAAACCCGTCGCTTATTCCCGTCGCTCACCGATGCCCGACCATGACACCCGAGGAAGTCGAGCGGCTCATCGAGGACGGTATCGCAGACTGCGAGGCGGACGTCTTCCGCCCGCGGAACCCCGACGACGACACGCACCTCGCGGCCGTCGTCGTCTCACCCGCCTTCGAGGGGCAGTCGCTCGTCCAGCAACACCAACTCGTCTACGACGCCCTCGGCGACCACATGACCCGCGACATCCACGCGCTGGAACTGAAGACGTTCACGCCGGAGGAGTACGCCGAGCGCGCGGAGTAGCCGTTCGACGGGCCACCTCGTCGGGCCACTATTCGCGGACGCCCGACACGCGACCACGGCTGTCCGGTCGCATCGCGAACGTGGGTCGCGCGAGGCGAGAAGACGAACGGGGCGGAAGTCCGACGGCCGCGCCGGGGCCGTTCCCGACCTGGATCAGGCGCCGAGGACCGGGACGTAGGAGTGTCCCGGGAATATCCCGACGAGATAGCAGACGGCGATGAGGAACGACCCGAAGACGATGGCCGCGGCGGGCGGGTCCCAGTGGGTGTCGCCGTGCGCGTAGAAGATACGCTGGAACAGTTCGCCGAACAGGGCGGCGAGACACCCGAACAGGCCGCCGACGAGGACGGCGAGGAGCAGTCCGCCCGAGACGAGGCCCGTCCCCTCTGCGGTCACCGCGACGGCGGCCGCACTGCTCACCAGCGAGATGTGGTGGGTGACGGGTATCTGCTCGACGCCGCAGTTCAGGAAGACGAGGCTCGCCGCGCTGATGCCGAACGCGAGGAACGTACTCCCCGTCTGGATGGCGATGAACGCCCCGAGGATGCCGACGACGACGCCGATGGTCGCGACGTTCGCCCACTCGTACTGGTGGGGGAGCCACGGTTCGACCATGAACCGGCCCCGCGCCTCGCCGCCGTCGGCCGTCGGGTCGTCTCGGCGGGTGGCCGCGTCGCCGATGACGCGTCGCTGTTCGCGCGCGAAGGGACTCATGTCGAGGATACTCGCTCCGCGGACCTTCCCGATGAGCGGGTAGCCGAAGGCGACGCGGGCGATGCCCGCCGACAGCACGACGCCCATCGCGATGGAGTCGTACGGCAGGGCGAACGTCCCCGAGAGGACGGTCAGCCAGTAGCCGAGGACGCCGAAGACGCCGCCGACCGCCAGCACGTCGGGTTTCGTCCCGAGGGCGAAGGCGATGTTCTTCGCCTCGTGGTAGTCGAAACCGGTGTCCATGTACCCCCGTCGGGAGGCGTAGGCCGCGGCGGCCACGCCCCCGGCGAAACTGATGGCCGGCGAGAACACCGGCCCGAACGCGACGGCGCTGGTGATGCCCGTCGTGCCGACCGCCTCCGGGTCCACGCCGCCCGCCTCCCCGACCGCCCGGGTGGCGACGTTCGCGGCCTCGCCCGCGATGACGGCGAACCCGGTGAAGATGAACGCCGGGAGCGCACCGAGTGCCGCGCCGAACGCCCCGCCGGCGAACGCCGCGATGAGCATCTCGAGCGCCCAGAGGTCCTCCAGCGCCATCTCACTCCTCCTCCCGCGCCCAGTCCTTCGAGCGCTCGACGGCCTCGCTCCAGCGTCCGTAGCGCCGTTCGAGGTCGGCGTCGGCGTCGGGCGTGAACTCGCGGTCGACCTGCCAGTTGTCGCGGAGTTCGTCGACCGTCTCCCAGTAGCCGACGGCGAGGCCGGCGGCGTACGCGGCACCGAGCGCCGTCGTCTCGTCGACGACGGGCCGGACGATGTCGGTGCCGACGATGTCCGCCTGCAACTGACAGAGGAAGTTGTTCTTGACCGCGCCGCCGTCGACCCGGAGGCTGGTGAGTTCGATGCCGCTGTCGTCGCGCATCGCCTCGGCCACGTCACGCGTCTGGAAGGCGATGGCTTCCAGGGTGGCCCGGACGAGGTGGCCCTTGCGCGTCCCCCGGGTCAGGCCGACGACGGTCCCGCGTGCGCGCTGGTCCCAGTGGGGCGCGCCGAGACCGGTGAACGCCGGGACGAAGTAGACGCCGTCGGTGGAGTCCACCCCGCGTGCGAGGTTCTCCGTCTCGGCGGCGTTCCCGATGAGGTCGATGTCCTCCAGCCACTCGATCGCGGCCCCGGTGATGAAGATGGACCCCTCCAGCGCGTACTGGACGGGTTCGCCCGAGCGCTGGAAGCCGACCGTCGTCAACAGCCCGTGGTCGCTCTCGACGGCCTCGTTACCCGTGTTGAGCAGGAAGAACGAGCCCGTCCCGTAGGTGTTCTTCGCGTCGCCGGCGTCGAAACACGTCTGGCCGAACAGCGCGGCCTGCTGGTCGCCGAGCGCTCCCGCGACGGGAACCCTCTCCCCGAGGAACCCCTCGGGGTCGGTGTAGCCGTAGTAGTCCGCGTCGCTCGACGGGCGGACCTCGGGGAGACAGGCGCGGGGCACGTCGAACTCCTCGAGGAGGTCGTCGTCCCACGACATGTCGTGGATGTCGAACAGCATCGTCCGCGAGGCGTTCGTGACGTCGGTGATGTGGTTGCCCGTCAGGTTGTAGGTCAGCCACGAGTCGATGGTGCCGAAGAGCACCTCGCCCTCCTCGGCGCGCTCCCGGACGTCCGCCGGGCGCGCCCGCTGGAGTTTGATGGGGTCGGCGTTGTCCAGCAGCCACTCGGCCTTCGTCGCCGAGAAGTAGGCGTCCGGCTGGAGGCCCGTCTTCGCGCGCACCTCCTCGTCTTTCCCCTCCGCCTGCAGCCGCTCGATGCGGTCGGTCGTCCGTCGGTCCTGCCAGACGATGGCGTTGTGGACCGGACGACCCGTGTCGGCGTCCCAGAGCAGGGTGGTCTCGCGCTGGTTGGTGATGCCGATGGCCGCGAGCTGGGAGGGGCCGATATCGGCCTTCGAGAGGCCCCGCTGGATGACCTCGGTGGTGTTCTCCCAGATTTCGGCCGGGTCGTGTTCGACCCAGCCGGGTTCGGGGTAGATCTGTTCGTGGGTCTCGTAGGCGTTGGCGACCACGCGACCGCCGTGGTCGAACACCATGAACCGCGTCCCGGTCGTTCCCTGGTCGACCGCTCCGACGTACGTGTCTTCTGACATATGTGCACCTCGCTCCGTCCGGTGGCGGTCACTGGGCCGCCGCCGTGGAACGTCTGAACAACCATGAGGGAACTGTTAAGCGTTTTCACGCCCTCGGGTCGAAGACAGTATTCAGCTGGGACTGGTTAGTGGTCTACTCGCTCGTGCCGACGCGGATGACCTGGATGAGCGAGTGGACCGGGACGCCCTCCACCTCGTCGACGCCGCGCTTGTCCACGAGGACGACGCAAGCGACGGGGTTGCCGCCGTGTTCGCGGACGGCCCGGACCGTCTCCGCGAGGGTGGTTCCGCTGGTGACGGTGTCGTCCACGACGTAGCAGTCGCGTCCCTCGATGGGCGCGAAGTTCCGCGAGAAGCTCCCGCCCCGGTCGTCGAGTTCGCCCTCCTCCCACTGGTGTTTCGCGGGCGTGTACGTCGCGAGGTCCGTCGCCAGTTCGCGCCCCACCGTCGTCGCGAGGGGGACGCCGGCCTTCTCGATGCCGACGGTGACGTCCACCTCGCCGTTGGCATCGCGCAGGAGGTCGGCCATCGCCTTGCCGACGTGTTCGAGGCGGTCGCCGCCGCTCCCGACGGCCGACCAGTCGACGTGGATGTCGTCCGGTTCGCTCGCCGTCCGGGTGGTCGTCGTGTTCCCGCGCTCGACGAGCCAGCGGGCCGTCTCCCGGGAGACGTTCAGTTCGTCGGCTATCTCGCCCTTCGACAGGCCGCGCTCTGCCAGTGCCGATGCGTTCTCGATGAGGTCGTCGACGTTCTTCATATAGTGCTGAATTCGACCGCCGTCTTGATAGTACGTTCGTCGCCGTCCGCGAAGGCCCCCCCCGCCTCCTCGGGGGCGACCACGTCCGTCAGGACGGCCTCCGGGACCCACTCCGGGAGGCCCTGCAGGGTCTCGACGGCCGTCTCGAAGTGCCCGCGCCCGGAGTTGACCGTCCCGACCAGCGCCCGGTTCCCGAGGACGAGGTCGCGGTGGAACTGCCCGCCGTCGACCTCGAAGGTCCACGGTTCGGGGACGCCGACCAGCGCGCCGACCCCGCCCGGCGCGAGGGCCGACACCGTCTCGACGGCGTGCCGGGCGTAGCCCGTCGCCTCGTAGACGAGGTCCATCGGTTCGTACCGGTCGGGGATGTCGGGGACCGGCGTCGTCCGCGAGTCGACGTACGTCGCGCCCAGTCGCTCGATGAAGTCGATGGTCGGGTCGGGCCGGTCGCGCCGCCCCAGACAGTAGGCCCGTTCGACGTCGTCGCGTCCGACGAGCATCGCGAGGGTGAGCAGGCCGAGCGATCCGTTGCCGAGGACGAGCGTCCGTTCGGGAGTCCACTCGAAGGCCGACCGCGAGGCGAAGGCGTGTTCGAGTGCCTTCTCACTCACGCTGAGCGGTTCGACGAGCAACCCCCACTCGGCGAGGTGGCGGGGCACCGGCACGAGGTACTCGGCGGGGCTGGTGACGTAGTCGGCCATGAAGCCGTCGGCGCCGTCGATGCCGCGTTCGACGTACATCCCCTCCGGTGCCATGTCGGGTTCGCCCCGCTCGAAGAACTCGTTCGTGCCCCCCGCCGGGGGCCGCCTGACCGTCGGCGCGACCACCTGCCCTTCCCGCAGATCGGTCCCGTTCGGGTCCTCGACGACGCCCACCGCCTCGTGGCCGAGGACGATGGCGTCCGCCCCTTCGGGGAGCGACCCGTGGTTCCCGGCGACGACCTCGTGGTCCGTCCCGTCGATACCCACCCGGAGAACCCGGACGAGGGCCTCGCCCGCCGCCGGTTCCGGGCGCGGTCGCTCGACGAGTTCCGGCGGCGTTCCGTCCCCCCGCGCGACGAGTGCTTGCATGACTGTGTCTCCCTTGATGGAAATACTTATTCTATACCGAGTTAAAACTTCCGTAGCGGGCGACGGACTTTCACGCCCGCGCTCCTGTCATCCACCATGCCATCGAACGCGCCACCACCGGGAGCGGACGACCCTCTCGACCTGCACGGCGTCGTCCCGCCGACGGTAACGGCCTTCCACGCGGACGAATCGCTCGACGCCGAGACGACCGCCGCTCACGCCCGGTTCGTCGTGGACCGCGGCGCCCACGGGGTGTTCCCCCTGGGGACCAACGGCGAGTTCGCCCTCCTCACGGCCGAGGAACGCGCGCGGGTCGTCGGGGCCGTCGCGGACGAGGTGTCAGAGGTGCCCGTCATCGCGGGCGTCGGCGCGCCGAGCACCCACGAGACGGTCGAACACGCCCGACGCGCCGCGGACGCTGGCACGGACGGCCTCGTCGTCGTCACGCCGTTCTACTACCCGCTGGACGACGCGGGCGCGGTCGAACACTACCGCCGGGTCGCGGGGAGCGTGGACCTCCCGGTGTACGTCTACCACATCCCGTCCAAGACGGGCAACCACCTCTCGCTGGACGCGATGCGCGACATCGCCGCCATCGACGGCGTGGCGGGGTTGAAGGACTCCAGCAAGGACGTCCCGTGGCTGGGACAGGCGGTCGCCGACTGCGAGGGCCTGACCTTCCTCTCGGGGTCGGACTCGTTGCTCGTCCCCGGACTCGACCTCGGCTGTTCGGGGGTGATCAGCGCCGTCGCCAACGCCTTCCCGGAACTCGTCGTCGACCTCTACGAGGCGTACGACGCGGGCGACGAGCACCGCGCCCGCGCCCTCCAGCGCGAGGTGTACGCCGTCCGTCGCGCGCTCAAGCGCGGCCCGTACATGGCCGGCGTCAAGGCCGCCCTCTCGCTTCGCGGGTTCGACGCCGGCCCCCTCAGGAGCCCCCTCCGCGGGATGGACGACGCGGACAGGAACGACCTCGAATCGGACCTGCGGGACCGCGACCTGCTCTGACCCCGAGGCGGCTCAGTCCTCGCCTCGCTCGCCCGCTCGTTTCTCCGCGCCGGTCGTCGGTGGTTCGTAGACGTACAGCAGGTCGTCGTGGACGACGTAGTAGGCGTCGCCGTCGGGGTCCTCCACGACGCCGCTGTCGGTGTCGATGGCGAAGTCCACGAGGTCGGCGAGCGAGTCGGCCTCCGCCCGCGGCCGGTCGAGCACCGTCTCGGGCAGGCGGATGCGAGTGATCCACTCGTCGAACTCCGCCCGGTCGCCCGCGTAGCCCAGTCGCTCCCGCTCCTCCGCGGACAGCCCGAACTCGTCGTCGCGCGCCGTGACCGCGACGGTACCGAGCAGGAGCAGCGAGGCGAGGAGGAATGCGGGGCCACCGAAGCGCTCCACGGGACCCGGTTCGTTCGGGACGACGACGGTGCGCTCGTCGGCGAAGCGCTCGCTCGCCGACCCGTTCCCCGCGATACGGTAGGCCGTTCCCAGTTCCAGCGGGAGGTCCCGGACGACGGTCCGATCGACCTGCTCGCCGTTGACCGTCCCCTCCACGTCGATGCGCGCGCGGACGACGGCCTCCACCTGCCCGACGGTCCCACCGAGGTCCTCGGTGATGAGTTCGGTCCGGTTCTGCGCGGCGCTGACGTTCACGGAGAACGGGACGGCGACGCGCTCGCCCGGCGAGAGGCCCGCGACCTGCGTCCCGCCCAGTGGCTCCGTGCGCCGCCAGTACACCGTCGTGTTCCCGCCGCGTTCGCGGTCGACGGACTGGAGGACGAGGACCGTCCGCACGTCCGCCGAGAGGCTCCCGGAGTCGCTGGCCCCGTAGGTGTACGCGAAACTCCCGTTCAGCACCGGCGCGATGGCCGTGAAGTACGCCGACTGGTTGTGGAGCGTCGTCCCCACCTCGTACAATCGGTTCGGCTCGGTAACCGTCGCGTGGTGGTCGAAGGCCGTCCGCTCGGTCCACGTGCTCTCCACCAGCGTCTCCTCGTGCGTGCCGGGGGTCGCGTACCCGGTGTACGTCAGCCACCCCCCCAGTAACCCGAGGACGACGAGCGCCACGACGACCACCGGCAGGTACGCCTCGACGTACCGCTGCGCCCGCAGTGTCCAGTCCGACATGTCTGTTCGACTGTTCGTCATAGCGAGGTTAGTTAATGGCCGATTTCTCAGCCGAGCAACCTGTCGAGGCGGCGCGAGAACTTCGACAGCGTGGACCCCGTCTCGCGCGAGCGCTCGCGCACGCGACCCGACGGGGCAAACGGGAGCGTCAGCGCGAGGAACGCGCCCGCGAGTAGCGCGTCGATGACGACGATCGGTGCCCACGGGTGAAATTCGTAGAGGGCGTCGATGACGCCGCCCGGCAGGACGGCGAGGTAGCGGTGTTCGACCACGTACCGACGGTAGTAGCCCGTCTCGTCGGGCGCGGAGAGCGTCACGTCCGTCGTCGTCTCCTCGCCGCCCGCGAGGTGGAGTCGCTGGTCGGAGACGGCGACGCCCTCGCTGGCCGGTTCGACGTACACCTGCGCCGGGAGGAGGCCGCCGTTGCCGACGACGTACTCGTGGGTCTTCGACTCACCAACGGGGATGACGTCCGGGCGCTCGGACTCGAACTCCGCGCTCACGACGCCGTACTCCTGCGTCCCGCCGGGAGCGACCATCGCGGTGGTCGCCCCGACGACGATGAGGAGGGCGAACCCGACGAGGACGAGGCGCATCGGGACGCCCGTGTCGCGTTTCGTAGAGCGTGTGCGCCGTCTCACGGAGCCTTCGCGGTACCAGTCGACGACGTAGAACAGCCCCGCGAACGCGAAGAGGAGGTAGCCCAGTCCCTGCGCCCCGAGGAGCGAACGGGTGCCGAACAGGGAGGCGAGGGAGGTCTGGACCGTGGTGAGGACGCCCCGGATGCCCTCAACTGCGGTGCCGAGGTGCGGGATGACGACGACCTGTCCGTTTATCTGGAGAGCTTTGGCGACGATTTGGGCGTCCTTGACTGGTGGTTCGCTTTCCCCGTCTTGGTCAGTAAACGGGTTGGCGTCGCCCTGAGTGATATACCCCCTGGGTGTATCTCTCACGATTCTGTGGGTCACCAAACCGCCGTCGTGCAACTCTTCAGCGTCGTATGTAATTACGTCACCTGCCTCGGGGCTTCCCGCGAGAGCTATCGGTGCGGCAATGAATCCATCACCTTGATTCAACGTGGGTTCCATACTACCCGACTCGACAAATCCGATCAGGAACAGTTGTCCTGACGCCTGCACGAGAAGTAAGACTACGAGGAGTATTGCCACTCCTCCGACAGACTTGGACAAGAAATGAGGTAGTATCCGATCGCTCATCGAATGATAAACAAGTTGTTCTTGAGTGGGATACGACTACGGGTACTGTGATTCGTCCGCTGCAATCGTTATCTCGTTGGGGACGTCCGAGTACGAATTCTCTTGAAGAAGGAACGCAATAGTCACACCCACGCTTTCGCCGGGACCAACCGGAACCGCATCACCTGACGACTCCATCGTCGGGTAGGAGCTATTTTGTTCCTCAAAGAATTCCACCGCGGAGCTGCCTCCATCGTCGATCCAGAATCCCATCCCCGTGCCACCTCTGTTCCGAATCTCGAAGACTCCGTCAATCCGCGAATCCGCGTTTTTGTTGAGGCCCTCTCCACCAACGTTAGAATCCTGATTGAAGTTCAACTGGAGCGTCCCATTCGCAGATTCACTAGCATAGGGGCTCGTCGAAACCAGCTGAATGAACGCGTTACTGTCGTTCGCTGTCGAAACATTCATCGACCGCTCTGCTCGGAAGTAGTTGACCGCACCAGTCCCTGTTGCAGCTGCCCCCGCGGCAGCGAGCGATCCTGCACCGAGTAGGAATTTTCGCCGTTGCATCGTTGGTCTCACACGCACCGTCCGTGGCGCGCTTACCCAACCCGAGGACACATACCCGATTAGGAATATAGAGCCTCGGTAACTCAATAGAAATCCACCAGTTCTCGCAAACGCACCCTGTGGGGTCGTATAGACACCCTCGAACGCCCGTAATCGGAGATTTATTCCGGGCACCGACGGTTTACCTTCCTTAACAATTGCATTTTCGACAGATAATTTCGCGTCAGATGCTCTGTATCACCTGATTTCCCGTGATAGAGACCCATACTTAAGTCTGACCATTCACCTCAAACACACGAGTTACGGGGGTATTCAGGATGAGCAACGCGACGGCACGACTCGAACCCGACGAGGAGACACAGGAGGCAGAACTGACCGAAGCAGAGGTCTTCGACGTGTTGAGTAACCAGCGCAGGCGCTTCACCTACCACTACCTGAAGCAGGCGGACTCGCCGGTGGTGGACCTGCGGCAGGTGGTCGACCACGTCGCGGCCTGGGAGTGCGAGAAGGAGGTGCGCGAACTCACGTCCGCCGAGCGCAACCGCGTCTCGACGGCGCTCCACCAGTTCCACCTGCCGAAGATGGACGACTGCGGGTTCGTGGAGTACGACCAGCAACGGGGGCACGTCGAACTGTCCGACCCCGCGACGGAACTGGAGGTGTACCTCGACGTGGTCCCCGGCCCGGACGTGCCGTGGAGCCGGTACTACATCGGGCTCGCGGGGGTGAACGCCGTCGTCCTCGCGGGCGTCCTCGTGGACGTGGCACCCTTCTCCCTCCTGCCGCCGACGTCGTGGCTCGTCTTCCTCGTGGCCTCGCTCGTCGTCTCGGCGGCGGCGCACACCTACCTCACGCGCAGGATGCGCCTCGGGTCGGCCGACGACCCGCCGGGGCGGGTGGAGCGATGAGCTTTCGCCTCCGACACCTCCTGCTCGTCTGCGCGGCGGTCTGTCTCGTCGTCGGCACCGGCGCCTTCTCCGCGGCGTCCGTCGACCGGGGCGTCTCGGTCAGCGTCGTCGAGGACGAGGACGCCTACCTCGGACTGGAGATTCCCGACGAACTGCAGGTGGCGAGCGCGCGTCCCGGACAGGGCGGCGAATCTAGTGCCGGACCGCCCTTCGGGACCGATGCGGACACGCCGAACGAGGGGGAGGACCCGGGTGCGGGGACCGCCGCGCGGACGACCGGGACGGCCGCTGGGGTCGCCGAGCCACCGGGCCAGCGAGAGCGGACCGTCGTCTTGCTCCACGTAACCAACCGGTTCCGGACGCCCGTGGACGTGACCGTCGAACTCGACGCCGGGCCCGGGATGCCGCGAGTCGGCCCCGATACGCAGACGGTCGGCCTCGCGGTCGGGGAACGGGCCCCGGTGGATGTGTCGGTCACCTGTCCGGCGGATCGCCCCTCCGAGGTCCTCACGCTCTCCATCACTGCTGTCGGTACCGACGGCGGTGACGGCGTCTCCGTCACGGCGACTCGTCAGGTCACCGTCTCCTGCGTCCGGTAGCCCCAGAAAGTTTTACTCCCGTTCGAGTAAGAGTTGCCACATGGCCCGGGACTACGCCTCGCTACACGACCCGAACGCGGAGTACACCATGCGGGACCTCTCCTCGGAGACGATGGGGCTCTCGAACTCGCGGGGCTCCCGCGACGTCGAGATCACCGACGTCCAGACCTGCATGGTCGACGGCAACTTCCCGTGGACGCTCGTGCGCGTCTACACCGACGCGGGCGTCGTCGGCACCGGCGAGGCCTACTGGGGGGCGGGCGTCCCGGAACTCGTCGAACGGATGAAGCCGTTCGTCGTCGGGGAGAACCCCCTCGATATCGACCGCCTGTTCGAACACCTCGTCCAGAAGATGTCCGGCGAGGGGGCCGTCGGCGGCGTCACCGTCACCGCCATCTCGGGCATCGAAATCGCGCTCCACGACCTCGCAGGGAAACTGCTCGACGTCCCTGCCTACCAGTTGCTCGGGGGCAAGTACCGCGACGAGGTCCGGGTGTACTGCGACTGTCACACCGCGGACGAGGCCGACCCGGAGGCCTGCGCGGACGAGGCCGAACGCGTCGTCGAGGAACTGGGCTACGACGCGCTGAAGTTCGACCTCGACGTGCCCTCGGGCCACGAGAAAGACCGCGCGAACCGCCACCTGCGCGGCGGCGAGGTCCGGCACAAGGCCCGCATCGTCGAGGCCGTCACAGAGCGGGTCAAGGACCGCGCCGACGTCGCCTTCGACTGCCACTGGACCTACTCGCCCAACAGCGCCGACCGCTTGGCGAAGGCCATCGAGGAGTTCGACGTCTGGTGGCTGGAAGACCCCGTCCCCCCCGAGAACCACGACGTCCAGCGGACGGTCACGAAGGGGACGACGACGCCCATTACCGCCGGGGAGAACGTCTACCGCAAGCACGGCCACCGTCGCCTCCTCGAAGAGCAGGCGGTCGACATCGTCGCCCCCGACATGCCGAAGGTCGGCGGGATGCGCGAGACGCGCAAGATTGCGGACCTCGCGGACACCTACTACGTCCCCGTCGCCATGCACAACGTCTCCTCGCCCGTAGCGACGATGGCGAGCGCCCACGTCGGCGCGGCGATCCCCAACGCCCTCGCCGTCGAGTACCACTCCTACGAACTCGGCTGGTGGTCGGACCTCGTCGAGGAGGCGGTCATCGAGGACGGGCGCATCGAGGTTCCCGAGCGCCCCGGCCTCGGGATCACCCTCGACATGGACGTCGTCGCGGACCACCTCGTCGACGGTGAGGAGTTGTTTGACGAAGCGTAAGCTTCGTCGAGCTAACGGAGCTCTGCTCCGCCCCGTTCGATTCGACGTAGTTGAATCGCGTCAGCGAACCGTCGATTCGCACCCCGGCCCACCTGGCGAGACAGTTTCGTCGGCGCAACGATGGGCGGAAACCGCTGTACCCTTCGTTTCACACTGGCAACAACATCTTTATTCTAGAACAGTCGTGAACGGTCTGGAGTCGGTGTAAACGGTACCACCCATTTACCCTCCCGATCCCCGTCGGTGCACTCGAATGAGTTCCGAGCGAGAGCAGACGGATGGGTCGACGGGAACCGCACCGGACGTGGCGGACGGCGAGGCACCCGCCCGGGTCACTCGCGACGACGCGTACCACATCCTGCAGAACGAGCGCCGTCGTCGGGCGCTCGCGTTCCTCGCCGAGCGCGACTGGCTGGTGAACGTAGGGGTCGTCGCCGAGCACATCGCCGCCATCGAGAACGACGTCGACGTGGACGAACTGACCGCCCAGCAACGGAAGCGCGTCTACATCTCGCTGTACCAGGCGCACCTGCCGAAACTCGACGAACACGGCATCGTCGACTACGACCAGTCGCGCGGCACCGTCGAACCCCTCCCCCTCCTGCGGGCGTTCGAACCGTACCTCGTGGAGGAGGACCTCGTCGCCCCGACCGCGTCCGAGCGACTCCTCGGGGGCGTCTCCGGCCTCGTCGGGATCGTCGGCGCGGCCTTCGGTCGCTGATTCCGCCGGTTCAGCGCGCTACCCGCTCCGTGTCGGCCGCGAACCGCTCCAGGTCCGCGCGGGTCGGGAGCCCCTCGATGTCGCCCGCGACGGTGGTGGCGAGCGCACCGCAGGCGGCCGCCCGCTTTGCCGCGTCGAGGGGTTCGAGGCCGTCCAGTCGTCCCGAGAGGTAGCCCGCGACGAAGCCGTCGCCCGCGCCGACGGTGTCGACGACGCGTTCGACGGGCACGGCGGGGACCCGTTCGGCGACGTCCGCCGTCGCGACGTACGCGCCCTCCCCGCCGAGGGTGACGACCACCTCGCTCGCCTCCCGGTCGCGAAAGCCCGCCGCGATCTCCGCGGGGTCGGTCGTCCCCAGCAACACTTTCCCCTCTTCGACGCCGGGGAAGACGACGTCAGCGCGTTCGGCGAGGGGGAGGAGCGTCTCGCGCATCGCGTCCTCGTCCCACAGTTTGAACCGGAGATTCGGGTCGAACGACACCCGGGTGCCCTGCTCGCGGGCGAGGGCGGCCGCCTCGAAACAGAGGTCGCGACAGGACGCAGAGAGAGCGGGCGTGATGCCCGTCAGGTGGAGGAACTCGCTCTCACCCACCACGCTCGCGGGGACGTCCTCGGGGTCGAGGCGACTCGCCGCCGACCCGTCGCGGTAGTAGAACACGCGGCTCTCGCCCACCTCGCGGCGCTCCTTGAACATCAGCCCCGTCGGCGCGTCGGGGTCGAAGGCCACCTCGGTCGTGACGCCCTCCCCGCGGACGGTGTCGCGGACGTACCGGCCGTGTGGGTCCTCGCCCACCCTGCTGACCCACGTCGCGTCGTGGCCGAGTCGCGCGAGGCCGATGGCGACGTTGCTCTCCGCCCCGCCGATGCGCTTCGAGAACCGGTCCGCGTACCGCAGCGGACCCGTCTCGGTGGGGTTCATCAGCACCATCGTCTCGCCGACAGTGAGTACGTCAGTCATGGTACGCGATTCCGAAGAGTGTGCAACTCGCTTACCAGTAAATATTTCGGGTGGCGATGACAAGCGCTGGCAATGACCGCGGACGACCTGCGAGACTCTCTGGAGGCGATGGGCGACCGCTTCGACTTCGGCGAGTACGAGATCGAGGCGTACCTGGCGGTGCTCGAACACGGCGAACTCACCGCGAGCGACATCGCGGACCACACGGACATCCCTCAGCCCCGGGTGTACGATACGGTCCGCAAACTGAGCGACCGCGGGGTCGTGGAGGTCCGCGAGTCGCGTCCGATGCGCGTCGTCGCCCTCGACCCCGCCGAGGTGTTCCCCTCGGTCCAGCGCTCGCTGGAGGAGATGGTCGAGGAACTGGCCGCCCGCTACACCGCCCCGACGCGGGAGACGGAGGCCGTCTCGCTCGTCAAGTCGCGCCCGAGCGTCGTCCGCTACCTCGATGCGGTCATCGAGAGCGCGGAGTACGAACTCGTCTGCTCGCTCACGCCCGAACTGCTCGACCGCTTCGAGGACCACCTCCGCGAGGCCGTCGAGGCGGACGTGACCGTCGAACTCATCGTCACGCCCGCGCGCGACGCCCCCACGACCGACGCCTTCGACTACGCGGGGGTCGCCACCGAGTCCCGCGTCCGCCGGGGCATCACGACGCCGGTGATGGCCGTCGCGGACGGCGAGCGCTCGGTGTACGCCACGCAGGACGCCCTCACCGACACCGCCGAGCGATACGGCGTCATCTTCAACCGGTCTGCGCTCGGGTTCCTCGTCGGCGGCTTCTTCAACACGGTGCTGTGGACGACGGCCGAACCGCTGGTGTCGAACCGGGACCCGCGCCCGTTCCCCCGCCGGTACGCCTCCATCCGCCGGTGTCTGAAGGACGTCCGCGAGGTCGAGGAGGACCTCTACGCCACCATCGAGGGGCGCGACGTGGAGACGGGCGAACGACGCACGGTCACCGGGCGCATCGTCGACGTGGAGATGCTCGATACCAGTGAAATAGCGACGATGGCGCTCGAAACCGACACGGGACGGGTCACCGTCGGCGGGCGGGTGGCCGCACTGGAGGACGTGGAGGCCCACGAGATCGTGGTGGACGCGAGGACCGACCGATGAACCGCTACGACCGCCTGTACGAACTGTACGACGGCTTCGACGCCACCACCCTGCGGGAGTACCAGAGCTTCGTCGACCTCTTTCCCGCCCTCGGGTCGCGTGTCGCCCTCGACCACTGGCGGCGCGCGAGCGACGAACTCGACCGGCGCAAGGACGATATCCGGGAAGCGTTCCCCGCGGGAGAGACGTTCGCGGCCATCGCCGCCCACGCCACCCGCGAGGAGTCGTTCACCGCCCTCGACCTCTGTACGAAGTACGGCCGAGCGGTGAACGTCCTCGTCCTCGACGTGGACGAGACGCTCCGGTCGGCGGGGCGCACCGACAACGAGATTCCCCGCGAGACGCTCCACCTCCTGACGGAACTCCACGAGGAGGGGATGCCCATCGTCATCTGCACCGGCCAGACGCTGGAGAACGTCAAGGGGTTCATCACGCAGGGACTGGGCAACGAACTCGTCCACTCGGGGACGTTCTCCATCGTCTACGAGGCGGGCAACGGCGTGTTCACGCCCGGCCACGGCACCGACACGAAGCGCCTGCTCTACGAGACGCTGGGCGAGGACGTCCGCGACGTGTTCGACGAGGTGCGCTCGCGCGCCCTGCGCGACGCTCCCGAGTCGGTCCGGCGAGGCTGTCACCTGCAGGGCAACGAGTTCAACGTCACCCTGAAGCCCAACTTCCAGACCGGGAGCGCGGAGGCCGTCGACGTCATCGACGAGGGGATGATCCACCTCATCGACCTCGTGGGTGAGGCCGTCGCAGACGGGTCGCCCGAGACCGCTCGCGCGTTCTACGCCGCCGCCGACCCGGAACTCCGCGAGGTACTGGAGCGCGCGGGCGAGGTCCCCGACACCGACACCGAGGACGTGGCCAGCGACGTGGTCGCGACCTACGAGCGCATCGACGTGGGCTACTACGAGGGCGACGCTGCCGAGGTGGGAAGCCTCGAACTCGACAAGGTCGCGGGCGTGGAGGGTGCCCTCGACGTCCTCGGCGTCGACGACCCGTTCGCCCTCGTCATGGGCGACTCGAAGAGCGACCTGCGGGTCATGGAGTGGGCCGAGGAGAACGACTGCGGTGTCGCGGCGGCCCCGGACCACGCCTCGGAGGTGGTCCTCGAACACGTCCTCGGCACCGACGAACTGGTCTTCGACCGGGACGACGCGGCCTCGATGCTCCGCATCGTCTACGCGCTGGACCGACTCGTGGACCTCGAATAGGAACGACCCGTTCTCGCCGCCGGTTCGCGGTTCAGCAGATGAACTCGATTCTGACCCGGTCGCCGTGGGCGAGCGTCGAGTCCGCGCCGACCCGTTCGACGGACCCCTGGGTCCGTCGGGTCGCGACCGTGCCCTGCCGCAGTCGGCTCCCCTTGAGGAGCGCCGGGCGCACCTGCGCGCCGTGTTCGGCCGCCAGTTCCTCGACCGCGTCCGCGACCGTCGCCCCCGTCGGGAGCGCGAGTTGCGCCCGTCGGAGACCGGCGCGTGCCACCAGCGTCCCCGCGAGTTCGACGCGAACGCCGATGCGCTCTCCGACCTCGGGGCCCGTGTCACTGCGAGTCGTTCCCGTGCTCATGGGTACTCCTACGCCTACGAGGTGAAAAAGTTTACTCGAGATCGAAAGAACATCTCCTCGGGGTGGGGCGAGGGGGAGTCGGTGGGTTTTACGCTGGCCCGGCCTGTCTCCCGAGATATGAGCGACGACACCAGCGAGTACCGAACGGAGCGCGACAGCCTCGGCGAGATGCAGGTGCCCGCGGACGCCTACTGGGGGGCACAGACTCAGCGCGCGGTCGAGAACTTCCCCATCTCGGGCATCGGCTTCTCGCGGCGGTTCGTCCGCGCGCTCGGCGTCGTGAAGAAGTCCGCGGCACGGGCGAACGCCGACCTCGGCCACCTCGACGCCGAACAGGCCGACGCCATCGTCGAGGCGGCCGACGAGGTCATCGCGGGGGACCACGACGACCAGTTCCCCGTCGACGTGTTCCAGACCGGGTCGGGCACCTCCTCGAACATGAACGCCAACGAGGTCATCGCCAACCGCGCCGCCGAGATTATGGGTGCCGAAATCGGCGACCGGGTCGTCCACCCCAACGACCACGTCAACTTCGGACAGTCCTCGAACGACGTCATCCCCACCGCGATGCACGTCTCCGCCCTCGAAGCCGTCGCGAAGGACCTCGTCCCCGCCCTCGAATCCCTGCGCGACGACCTCGAAGCGAAGGAGGCGGAGTTCGCCGACATCGTCAAGACCGGCCGCACGCACCTGCAGGACGCCACGCCCGTCACCCTCGGACAGGAGTTCGGCGGCTACCGCGCGCAGGTCGAGAAGGGTATCGAGCGCGTCGAGAACACGGAGGACCACCTCGCGGAACTCGCCCTCGGCGGCACCGCCGTCGGAACGGGTCTGAACACCGACCCCGAGTTCCCCGCCCTCGCCGCGGAGTACATCGCCGAGGAGACCGGCCTCCCGTTCCGCGAGGCGGACAACCACTTCGAGGCGCAGGCCGCCCACGACGCCATGAGCGAGGCCCACGGCGCCCTCCGCGTCGTCGCCGGGTCGATGAACAAGGTCGCCAACGACCTCCGTCTGCTCGCCTCGGGGCCGCGAAACGGTCTCTGTGAGATCGACCAGCCCGAGAACCAGCCGGGGTCCTCGATCATGCCCGGGAAGATCAACCCCGTCGTCGCCGAGGCCGTCAACCAGGTCCACAAGCAGGTCGTCGGCAACGACGCCGCCGTCAGCGCCGGTGCCGCGGAGGGACAGATCGACCTCAACCTCTACAAGCCCGTCCTCGCACACAACTTCCTCGAGTCGGCGAACCTGCTGGCCAACTCCGCCGAGGTGTTCGGCGAGCGATTCGTCGCCAAACTGGAGGCCGACCGCGAGACCTGCGAGGAACAGGTCGAGCGCTCGATGGCCCTCGCGACGGCGCTCAACCCCGCCATCGGCTACGACAAGGCCAGCGAGGTGGCGAAGACGGCGCTCAAGGAGGACAAGACCGTCCGCGAGGTGGCAATCGAGAAGGGCTATCTGACCGAGAGCGAGGCCGACGAGGTCCTCGACCCCATGGCGATGACGACGCCCGGCATCCTCGGCGACGAGGAGTGAGGAGGTATCGGGTCCGACCGGACCGACACGACAGACACGGCCCACGCGACGGCCCGCACCGCGAACGACCGCGAAACCGCCTTTCCCGCTACCGCCCTCCTCCCGACGATGGCTACGCTCACGTCCACCGACCGCCCGACGAGCGACGGTGTCGCTCTCGTCCTGAACCTCGCGGTCCTCTCGGAGTGGCGCCTCGACCTCTACGGCGTGCTCTGGAAGCGCGCGGTGGTCCCCGTCGTCGGTCGGCCCGCAGAGCGTGAACCCGCCGCGCCCCACCGCTTCGCGAAACTCGTGGGAGCGGTGACGACCGCCCTCGCGGGCGTCGCCCTCCTCGCCGGACTCCTGCTGGTGGGCTACGCGATTGCCGGGGTCGTCGCCGCGCTGGCGGGCCTCGCGGCCGCCACCGACGTCTGTCTCGGCTGTCGGCTCTACCGTCAGGTCTCGTTCTTCCGCCGCCTCGGCGTCGTCTGAGGCGGGTCAGGAACTCGCGTTCGCCTCGTCCCCTCCTCCCTCCGTCGCGCGAAGCGCCTCCCCGTACCACCCGGGCGGGGCGACCGTCGTCGCGTCGACGCGGTCGTAGGTCATCGTGACGCGGACGAACACGTCCTCGTCCTCGCGCGGTTCGACCCAGCGCGCCTCCAGCCAGACGACGAACGCGCCGTCGAGGTGCGCCTCCACCCGGTAGCGCTCGCCCTCGACGGTCCGCGAGCCACGCCCCCGGACGCGCAGGAGGCGCTTCCCGTCGCGGTCGACCGTCGAGAGCGTCGCGTTCGTCACGTCGAGGTAGCGGCCGACGGCCCGCCCCGCCTGCTGGGCGTGGGTCCCCGACCAGTTCCGCCACCGGGCGACGGTGCCTCGCTCGTACCGTGCGGTCCCGTTCTCGACGGTGCGGACGTAGCGCGTCGTCCCGTCGGCGTAGACCGCGGTGCGCTCCTCCCGGTCGAGGCCGTGTCCCAGCCACGCCCGCCTGACGACGCTGTCGTGGCGGTACAGTCCGGGACGGCGCACCCGGACGGACTCCTCGTGGCGCACGACGGGGAGGGCGTGTGAGTCACGCGCCCGCGCCTCGACGAGTTCGAGGGTGTAGGATCGACCGCTCAGTTCTTCGGCGTGCGCGCGCCCGAGCGCGCGGGTGTCGGTCACACCCGACGGTTCGACCCCCGCCGGCAGCGTCCCCTCGAACCCCGGAACCGCGGGGTCGTCCGCCGGGACGGGCGCCGGCGTCACCGTCGGGTCGGGGTTCACCGGCCCGAGGCCGCTACACCCCGCGAGGAGGAGGCTCGCGACGAGGGCGACGACGGCGGCCGGGTGCATACTGGTCGCTACGGCGGGCAGGTGCTAAAGCGCTGGCACCCCCTCCCCTGTGGTCCCGAGACTGCATCCTTTTTAGCCGACGACCCCGCACTCTCCCCCAATGAGCGACTCCGAACACGACTACGAGGCACTCGGCCTCGTGGCGGGGCTGGAGATCCACCAGCAACTCGACACCGCCACGAAGCTCTACTGCGGGTGCCCGACCGAGCGCCGGGAACCGGAGGAGGCGGTCCGGACGCTCACCCGCTACCTGCACCCCACCCGCTCGGAACTCGGCGAGATAGACGACGCCGCACTGGAGGAGAGCCGCGTCGACCGCGAGTTCGAGTACCTCGCGTTCGACACCACCTGTCTGGTCGAGGAGGACGACGAACCGCCCCACCGACTCGACGACGAGGCACTGGAGGTGGCCCTCGAAATCGCGCAGTTGCTCGACGCCACGCCCGTCGACACGGCCCACGTCATGCGGAAGATCGTCGTGGACGGCTCGAACACCTCGGGGTTCCAGCGCTCGTCGCTGGTCGCCACCGACGGCCAGATAGAGACGAGCGAGGGGCCGGTCGGCATCGCCGACATGCTCTTGGAGGAGGAGTCGGCGGGCCGCGTCGACGAGACCGACGAGGGGGTCGTCTACTCGCTGGACAGACTGGGCATCCCGCTCATCGAAATCGGCACGGACCCGGACATCCGCTCGCCCGAACAGGCCCGCGAGGCGGCGGCGCAGATCGGGATGCTCCTGCGTTCGACCGGGCAGGTCAAACGCGGGCTGGGGACCATCCGGCAGGACGTGAACATCTCCATCGCGGAGGGCGCCCGCGTCGAACTGAAGGGCGTCCAGAGCCTCGACGACATCGACGACATCGTCCGCAACGAGGTCGCCCGACAGGTCGCCCTCGTGGACATCCGCGACGAACTCGCGGAGCGAGGGGCGAGCGTCGGCGACCCCAAGGACGTCACCGACGTGTTCACTGATTCCGAAAGTGGCATCATCGCCTCCGCGAACGCCGTCCTCGCCGTCCCGCTCTACGGGTTCGACGGTCTCGTCGGTCGGGAGATTCAGCCCGACCGCCGACTGGGGACCGAACTCTCCGACCACGCCAAGCGCTCGGGCGCGGGCGGCATCTTCCACACCGACGAACTGCCCGCCTACGGCGTCACCGAGGGGGAAGTCGACGCCCTGCGCGACGCGGTGGGTGCGAGCGAGGAGGACGCCGTCGCCCTCGTCGCCGCCTCCGCGTCGGTCGCCGAGAGCGCCATCGACGCCGTCGTCGAACGTGCCGAGGCGGCCATCGCGGGCGTCCCCGAGGAGACGCGTGGCGCGAACGATGACGGCACCTCCCGGTACCTCCGACCGCTCCCCGGCGCGGCCCGGATGTACCCCGAGACGGACGTCCCGCCCGTCGAACTGGACATGACCGAGGTGGAGACGCCGGAGCTGCTCACCGAGAAGGTGGCGCGCTACGCCGCCGAGTACGGCCTCGACGAGGGCCTCGCCGAGCAGGTGGCCTACGGCCGCCGGATGCCCGTCTTCGAGGCGGCCGTCGACCGCGGCGTGGACGCCACCCTCGCCGCCGGCACCGTCGAATCGACGGTGACGGAACTCCGACGCGACGACGTGCCCGTCGGGAACCTGCGCGAGGAACACTTCCTCGCCGTCCTCGACCGCGTCGAGTCCGGTGACCTCGCGAAGGAGGGCGTCGGGGAGGTCCTTCGCGTCCTCGCGGAGAACCCCCACCTGTCGGCGGAGGAGGCCGCCGAGGAGGCCGGACTGGGCGGCGTGGACGACGAAGAGGTCCGTGCCACCATCGTCGAGGTGGTGGAGCGAAACGAAGAACAGGTCGAGGAGCAGGGCATGGGGGCGTTCTCGGCGCTGATGGGCGAGGCGATGGGCGCACTCCGCGGGAAGGCGGACGGAGAAGTCGTCAGTTCCGTCCTCCGCGAGGAGATACAGAAGCGCGCCTGAATCCGACTATTCCCCTTCCTCTCGGTCGCCCGGCAACCCGTACCTGAGGCCGTCCTCCGCCTTCCGGAAGACGCCTCGAAGCGTGCTGACCTCCCGCGTCGTCGGGTGGGCGCGCCCGAGCAGTCGTCGGAACAGGCGTTCGGTCTTCGGCCGGCGCGAGTCCTCGTGTCGGAGGGCGTCGAGGAACGAGGCGAACTGGTCGTGCAGGCCCTCGATGTCGCCTTCCGGAGCGCGTTCGATGGCGTCGGGCAGTTGGGTCTCCTCGACGGTCAACTCGCGGAGTTCGTAGAGGACCACGGTGGCCGCCTGTCCGAGGTTGAGGACGGGGTACTCGGCGCTCGCGGGGATGGCGCACACCTCGTCGATGCGTTCGAGTTCCTCGTTGTGCAGGCCGACGCGTTCGCGCCCGAAGACGAGGCAGGTGTCCGTCTCCACCCCCCGAAGCGACTGGGCGAGGTCGGCGGGCGTCGTGAAGGGATAGCGGATGTGTCGGCGGTGGTCCTCGTTGGTCGTCGCCGTCGTTCCGACGGTGTGGTAGTGCTCGACGAGGTAGTCGAAGCTCACCTTGCGGGCGTTCGGGAGGACGTCCTCGCGGGCGTGGCCGGCGAAGCCGTACGCCTCGCCGTCCGGGTCGAGTTCCGGCGGGTCCACGAGGAGGAGGTCCTCGAACCCGAAGTTCTTCATCGCGCGGGCGATGGTGCCGACGTTGCCCGGCGTCTCCGCGTCCACCACGGCGACCGAGATGCTCATCGGTGCGGGTTGCCGGCCGAGGGGGAAAAGCGGCGCGTCTCGCCGCGCTCCGGGTCGTTCCCGGCGACCCGGTCGAGCGTCAGATGTCGAGGTCCGAGAGGTCGATGTCCAGCGCCTCGCGCTCCTCGTCGGTCATGTCGGCGAGTTCCTGTTCGAGGTCCGGGAGGTCCTGACTGGGGTCCGGCTGGACCACCGAGTCGGGGTCGGTGTCGACGTGGTCCATCCCGCCGTAGTCCTCCGGTGCGCGCCCGCCGTCGTCGAACCACTGGTGGAAGGCGTTCTGCATGAGGCGGTTGCCCGCGAGGTCGCTGCCGTCCTCCTCACGGAACCAGTAGAGGAAGTCCGCCTCGTGGTCGTTACAGAGGAGGACCTCGCCGAGGGGTTCGCCGTAGACCACGCGAGCCTGCTTCGAGCGTTCCTTCTCCTCCTCGCCGTGAATCAGCCAGCAGGCGTCACAGGGTTTGTTCACGAGCGTCGCCAGTCGCGCGATGCGCTCGCGGGCCTCCTCCGGCATCTGCGCGAGCGGTCGTATCGCCCCGTCGTCGTCGAGGACGGCCTCCTCGTCGAAGCGCCACCCCCGGAGACCGATGCTGACCTTCGCCATACCCGAGCTATCCGTCGGGGCGTGAAAAGGACCCCGTTCCTCGGACCCGGTGCGTGTTGACACAGTGTATTTACGTTCGGATAATCGAGTGAAACTATCACACCCATCACACACCCATGACGGGCACAGACGACCACGAGGTGGCGGCCGCGGTCGACCACCTCGGAGCGCCTCCCCAGTTCGCACCGCTCGCCCGCAGCGGCCTCGACCTCCTGCCCACCGAACTCGCCATCGTCGACGCCTCGGGCACTATCGTCTACACCAACCGCGCGTGGCGGGCGTTCGGCGAGGCTAACGACTTCGACGACGCCGACTGCATCGGCGTCAACTACCTCGCCGTGTGTGACGCCAGCGACGACGACCGGGCGGCCGAGGCGGCGACGGGCCTCCGTGCCACGCTCGCGGGCGACCGACACGACTTCTCGCTCGGCTACCCGTGTCACGGCCCCGACGAGCACCGCTGGTTCACCATGCGGGCGGTGCCGTTCGCCCACGAGGGCGAGCGCTTCGCGCTCGTCGTCCACCTCAACGTCACCGACCAGAAACTCGCCGAACTGCGCGTCCGCCGGCGCTCGGAGGACTTCCGGACGCTCGCGGCCGTCGGCGACCTCGTGCGCGACGTCGTCCGGTCGCTCCTCGACGTCGGGTCCCGGACGGCCGTCGAGGAACTCGTCTGCTCTCGCCTCGGCGAGTCGTCGTTCTACGAGGGCGTCTGGACCGTCGAGCGCGACGTCTCCGACGGCGGGTTGACCGTCCGCACGGGGCCGGACCTCTCTGTGGCCGAGCGCTCGGGCGTCGAGTCGCTGACGTCGACCGCTGTGGCGGACAGCGGCGTCGGGGCCGCAATCGAGGCCGGGGGCCCCGCCGTCAGGCGCGACCCGTCCGACCCCGTCCTCGGGGCGCTGGACACCGACGCGTACCTCGCCGTGCCCATCGTCAACCGCGGGAGCACGTTCGGCGCGCTGGTCGTCCACCCCCCGTCGGCGTCCGAGTACCAGCGCACCCGCTTCGACGACTGGGAGGCGGCGGCCCTCGGCGCACTGGGCGAGACGATGGGGTACGCCACCGCCGCCATCAGGAGCCAGAAGCTCCTCGCGGGCGATGCCGTCCTCGAACTGGAGTTCGGCGTCGCCGACGAGTCCTCGTTCCTCGCGTGGGTCTCGGGACAGGCCGACTGCACCGTCAGCCTCGACGGGTTCGTCCCCGTCACCCGTGGGGCGGCCGTCGCCTACCTCGCCGTCTCGGGAACCGAACCCGAACGGTTCGTCGCCCTCGCAGAGGAGTCGCCCGCTGTCGACAGCGTCCGGCACGTCACGGAGCGCGGGGACGTCCACCTCTTCGAGTGCGCGCTCGAGCGCTCGCCGCTCGTGGAACTCGCCACGCAGGGGGTGAACGTCCGCTCGGCGACGGCGAGCGACGGCGGCCTCCGCACTGTCGTCGAGGCGGAACCGAACGCGGACGTCCGGGCGCTAACGAACGCCCTGGCCGCCGCCTACCCGGACTCGAACCTGCTGGCGCGGCGCGACCGCGACCGGGCGGCGGACACGAACCGGGCCGACCCGGCGGAGGACGCGGGCCTCACCCACCGCCAGTCGGAGATGGTGGAGGCGGCCTACCGCGCCGGCTACTTCTCGTGGCCGCGCGAGAGTTCCGGCGAGGCCATCGCCGCCTCCTTCGACATCTCTCCGCCCACCTTCCACCAGCACCTGCAGGTGGGGTTGAACAAGCTCCTCGGGTCGCTGTACGAGGCGTCGGAGGAGTAGTCCCACCGGTCCCGGCCAGGTCGGGCCGTCGGTTCAGGCGTGGTCTTCCGCGAACATGTGGACGCCCTCGACCGTCGCCAGACAGGACATCGTGACGTCGAGGTGTGCGGCCGGCCGCACGTCGCCCGTCTCCGGGTCGTAGTCGACCACGTCGGCGTCGTCCAGTGTGGGGAGGTGGACGTGGTGGAGGGACGTCTCGAGGTGACGGTCTTCCTCCTCGTCACCCGTCCCCATCGCGCTCACGAGGTCCGTCCGGTCGACGTCCTCCTCCTGGTCGACGAGCCAGCGGACGATGCGACGGCGCTCCTCGTCGGCGAGGACGTCGAACAGACCGTCGAGGCCGAGCGACGGCTGGACCGGCTCGTCGGTGGAGGGCGACGGCGTCGTGTTTCCGCGCGGTTCCACGTCAGTTCGCGTGCCACGTCCCGACATTCGACTCTCGCTACTCTGGAGAGTGAGATAGCAGTCCCGCCCAAAGGATTAGGGAATTTCCGATTACTGTCCTCAGTGTGTGAAAATCGCCAGCCTGGAGGTCTCTGTCGGCGATATCACTCGCTCGTGCCTTCTGTCGGCCGTTCGAGGGCGCGAAGGCGGTCGACCCGCTCCCCGGTCGGGGGTGGGTCGCGAGGACGCGCGCCCGGCCGGGAGCCAGAACCCCCGCCCCCGAACTCCCGTCGGTGGCCGGTTCCGCGATGGCGAGGGTGGCGAGGTGCGAGCGTCGCCACCAGGACGGTCGAAACGGAGTCGAGGAGCGCCGCAGCCATCTCTCTCTAGAGGGAACGGTCGGGGGACCAGGCCACTCTCGATGTCGGCCCCGACCGACGAGTCACGGGCCCGCGGCGTCGTTCGACAGGCGGCGAAGGCGGGCGATCCGCTCGTCGGTCGGTGGATGAGTCGCTCGCAGAGGCCGGAGGTAGTTCACGGTCACGTACCGTCGGAGGCGGCGGACCGGGTGTCTGATGCTCCACGCGATGGGCCGACGCTTCTCCCACGTGAGCTTCGGGCCGGGGTCGTCCTCGGGTGCCGGGACGACCGAGAGGGCGGCGAGTCCCTCCTCGCGCGCGTCGAGTTTCGGAGCCGTAGTGGCGTCGTGGGCCAGCGTTTCCAGCGCACTCGCGAGGGGTGCGGGGTCGCCGAGGAGCGCCGTCGCCCCCCGGTCCGCGGCGAGTTCACGGCTCCGGGACAGCGAGGCGACCAGCGTCCGCCCGCCTGCCCAGAACAGGAACGACCCGATGGCGACGCCGACGAGCGCGAAGTGGACGCCGGCAGTGCTCTGGAGCACGTGTGCGAGTTTCCGGGCGCTCGCAAGCGGTAGCTCCACGAGGGTCATAACTGCCGCGTCGCGGTTCTTCACGTGGGCGAGTTCGTGGGCGACGACGGCCTCTAGTTCCCGGTCGTCGAGTGCGTTGAGCAGCCCCGTCGAGACCACGAGTTCGGCGTCGTCCGTCGAGAGCCCCGTCGTCATCGCCAGCGGCGTCTCGCGGTCTGCGACGTACACTGCCGGCACTGGGAGGTCGGCGGCCTGTGCGAGTCGCGTGACCGTCGCGTGGAGGGCGGGGAACTCCCCCGGCCCGACCCGCTCGGCGTCGAACGTCTTCGCCGCGTCCTGCCGGAGGGCGCGCCGGAGCAGGACGCCCCCCGAGACGAGGGTCGCCACCGCCCCGACGGCGACCAGTGCGGGCGTCGGGACTGCGAGGCCGACGGCGCCGGTGAGCCACGCCAGCCCCCACGCGAGCAGGAGCGCGATAGCGGCACCGAAGGCGAGTGTCAGCGCGGCGAGGGCGAGGAGGGTCAGCGCCATCCGTCGCCGGAGGGAGGGGTCCGGGGACCGGTTCATACTTCGACGTACCCGGGCACCGACATAACGGTTCGGCTCACTACCGTTCGTTCGCGCGTTCGAGCGCCCGGAGACGGGCGAGTCGCTCGTCGGTCGGCGGGTGGGTGTGATAGACCTTCCGCGCGAGCCAGCGTCGTTCGTAGGCGAACAGGTCGTCCCCGTCCACCGCCGCTCCCGCGTCCGTCGGGAGGATGGAGAGCGCCGCGGCCACGTCGCTGCGGTGTCGGCCGTCGCGTGCAGGTCGCCGGGAGCGCGCCGAATCGAGCGTCCCGAGCGCACTCGCGAGGGCCGACGGGTCGCCGGTGATGGCGACGGCACCCCGGTCCGCGGCCACCTCGCGGGCCCGCGACAGCGAGGCGACCAGCGCGCGGCCGAGGACACCCGTGGTCGCCCCGACGAGGTAGACCAGCAACGACGCGGCGTCCTCGTCGGCCGCCTCCCGGTCGGCGAGCGCCCTGGCCCCGGCGACCGGGAGCGAGGCGAGAGTCATGACCGCGGCGTCGCGGTTCTTCACGTGGGCGAGTTCGTGGGCGACGACGGCCTCCAGTTCCCGGTCGTCGAGGGCGTCGAGCAGCCCCGTCGAGACGACGAGCGTCGTCGTCTCGGGACGGTAGCCGACCGAAAGCGCCTCCGGCGCGTCCACGGGACGGACGCGGACGCTCGGCGCGGGGAGGCCCGCCTGCTGGGCGCACCGTCCCACGAGGGGTGCGAGTCGCGTCCGTTCGGCCCCGTCGGGGCGACGGGCGTCCAGCGACGCGAGGACCATCCCGTCTCCGCGGAACTCCCGCACGACGAGTCGAACGGTGGCGACGAGGAGCGTGAGGGCGGCGAGGAGCACCGCCACGCCGAGGGCGGCGGCGGCCACTCCGCCGGGGACCGCAGCGAGGGAGTAGCCGAGGGCGTCCGCGAGCAGTCCTCCCGCGAACGCGAGGGCGGCGAGGAGGAGCAGGGAGGCGACGACGAGGAGGACGAACGCGCTCCCGGCGAGCAGCGCCGCTACCCCCGCGAGGAGGACGAGCGTGAGCGCCATCCGCGCCTGCAGGCCTCGGTCCGGTCGCCAGTACACGAGTCAGAATAGTTCGAATCCGTGAATAACCCTTCGCCGATCGCACCGGCTATGAGTCGCCCACCCCTCCAGTCCGGTATGCGAAACGTGGACGCGGCGGGCCTCGGCATCGGCGACGACCACCCACCGCGCATCATGGGTGTGCTCAACGTCTCCGCCGAGTCGCCGTACAAGCCGAGCGTCTTCGACGACCCGGGCGAGGCGGCGCAGTTCGTCGACGAGTCGCTCGTCGGCGAGGGGGCCGACATCGTGGACGTGGGCCTCGAATCGGCGAACAAGCGCTTCGAGGTGCTCTCGGCGGAGGGCGAACTCGAACGCCTCGACACCGCCGTCGAGACCATCGAGTCGGTCTCCGGCGACCCCGTCTTCTCCATCGAGACGCGCTACCACGAGGTGGCCGAGGCCGCCCTCGACCGTGGGTTCGACATGGTCAACGACATCTGTGGGTTCGCCGACCCCGAGATGCCCCGCGTCTGCGAGGAGTACGACGCCGCCGTCGCCAAGATGGCCTCGCCGCCGGACCTCGAACGACCCGGCGCGGTCGAGGAAGTCGACGACATCTACGACGCCCTCTCGCTCAACGGCTTTACGGACAAGACCATCGTGGACCCCGCCTTCGGCGGGTGGTCCGAGGACAAGACGCTCGCACACGACCGCGAGACGTTCGAACGTCTCCGGGAGTTCCGCGGCCTCGGACGGCCCATCCTCGTCTCCATCAACCGCAAGAACTTCCTGCGCGACATCGCGGGGCGCGACACCGAGGGGGCGCTGCCCGTCTCGCTGGCCGCCACCGCGATGGCCGTCGAACGCGGCGCGCACGTCGTCCGCACGCACGACGTGGCCGAGACGCGCGACGCCGCCCTCGTCGGGGAGGCGTTCTCGCGTCACCGGGTCCGCGACCCGACCGTCGAGGAACTGGACGTGACGACCGAACGCGAGGCCGAACGCCACCTCGACCGGGTCGGCGGCGACTCCGACGCGGCGGCGCACGCCGTCACCCGCGTCTTCGAGGTGACGGGACTCACGGCCGACGAGCGAGAGACGCTCTCGGCGCTGGCTGTCGAACACGGGGCGCGGTACGTGCCCGGCGAGCGGGGCGGCCTGCTCGTCGGGACGCCCGGCGCGCTCCGGGGACTGTCCCGTGACCTCCCCGACGCACTGGATGCCCTGTCCGGGGTGCTCCGCGAATCGGTCGAGTGAGTGCCGTTCGCACGAGGAGTCGCGTCATACGTCCGTCCGACAAACACTCAGCAAGTAAGAGAAAACTTATGCCGCACCCGCCGGAACCGAAGGATGCGAGCCGGTCGGTCACACGGGTAGGGGTACTCGTGACCGCCCGGCCCATCGATATTTGTTCCCGATAGCATGCACTACACAGCGTGGGAACCCGTCTACGAGGCGATTCTGGCCGACTTCGGCTTCGGGCGGGCGGCCGACGAACGCGCCCGCGACCGGCTCGCCGACCTGACCAACGCGTTCGATAAGGAGCGCTTGCAGGGGCTAAACGGGTCGTTCGTCGCCGTCGTCGGGGCCGCTCCCTCCCTCCCCGAGGACCTCCCGCTGGTCCGCGAGGCGGAGTACGTCGTCGCCGCCTCCGCGGCCGCGGATGTCTGTCTCGATGCCGGTATCGACGTGGACCTGATGGTGACGGACCTCGACAAGAACCCGGGGACCGCCGTGGAGCTGACCCGCGAGGGCGTCCCCGTCGCCGCCCACGCCCACGGCGACAACCTCCCCGCCGTCGAGGAGTGGGTCCCCCGTATGGACGGGGAGTGGGTCCTCCCGACGACGCAGGCCGAACCGGTCGGCGGGGTCGAGAACTTCGGCGGGTTCACCGACGGCGACCGGGCGGCGTTCCTCGCGGACCACTTCGGCGCACGGGAACTCGTCTTCCCCGGGTGGGACTTCGACGACCCGAGCGTGGACCCCACGAAACACAGGAAACTGGTCTGGGCCGAGCGGTTGCTCCGGTGGCTGGAACTCCGCCGCGGGGAGGCGTTCGCCGTCCTCGACGGGCGGCGCGACGGTATCGACCTCGGGTGGCTTCCCTGATCAGGGAACGAGGACGACCTTCCCGCTCGACTCGCGGTTCTCGATGTACTCGTGGGCCTCGGCGGCGTCCCCGAGGTCGAACGTCTCGCCGACGATTACTTCGAGGGTACCGTCGGCCAGCATCTCCGTCAGGGGTCCGACGGCCTGCATGACCCGCTGTGGGTCGCGGGCCATCCCCTGCCCGAGGTGGTAGCCGATGACACGCTGGTTGTTGAACAGGAGAGTGGCGGTGTCGGGGTGGCCCGGTTCGCCGCTGGCCGCGCCGTAACTGACCATCCGCCCGAAGTGCGTGAGGCAGGTGAGGCTCTCCTGGGTCGTCTCGCCGCCGATGCCGTCGAGGACGAGGTCCACGCCGTCGCCGTCGGTGAGGTCGTTCACCCGCGCGGCGAAGTCCTCCTCGGTGTAGTTTATCGGGTGGTCCAGTCCGAGGTCCGAGGCGAGGTCGAGTTTCTCACGACTGCTCGCGGTGCCGAACGTCTCCGCGCCGGCCTCACGCGCTATCTGGACGGCGGCGGTCCCGACGCCCCCTGCGGCGGCGTGGATGAGGACCGACTCGCCCTCCTCCAGTCCGCCCCACTCGTGGAGCACGTTGTGCGCGGTGAGGAACTGGACGGGAAAGCCGGCGGCCTCCTCGAAGGACATCGACTCGGGGACGTCGAACAGGCCGCCCGCGTCCGCGACGGCGTACTCGGCGTAGCCGCCGCGCCCGACCAGCGAGACGACGCGCTCGCCTTCCTCGCGGTCGACGCCCTCGCCGACGGCGTCGACGACGCCCGCGACCTCCATCCCAGGCACGTACGTCGGTTCCGGGCCGCCGTGGTAGTGGCCCCGCCGCTGCATGATGTCGGCGAAGTTGACGCCCGCGGCCCGCACCTCGATGCGGACCTGCCCCTCGCCGGGGTCCGGCACGTCCCGGTCCACGACGTTCATCGTCTCCGTCCCGCCGAACTCCGTGATCTCGATGGCTCGCATACGCGATGGTCGGACCGCGGTGAGATAAAAGCGGGCGACGCGGCTATCCCGACCGCCTCCACGATCCCCGTGTGACGCGCTAGACTTAACCACCCGGCGACCCCGACGTGAGCGTATGACACACGACTGCTCGTTCCTCGAAGACCTCGACGTCGCCGTCTCCTTCGAGGAGGGCGACCGGACCGACCACTCGGCAGACTGGGGGACGGAGGGGAGCGACCGCGCCGTGGTGCCGGACGCCGTCGTCCGTCCCGAGACCACGGAGGAGGTCTCGCGCGTCCTCGCGGCCGCCGACGAACGCGGCGTTCCCGTGACGCCCTACGCCGCCGGGACGAGTCTGGAGGGTAACGCCGTCCCCGCCCACGCGGGCGTCAGCATGAACCTCATGGAGATGAACGAGGTGCTGGACGTGCGCCCCGACGACTTCCAGATAGACGTCCAGCCGGGCGTGATGGGCTCGGCGGTGAACGAGGCGGTCGAGGGCCACGGGCTGTTCTTCCCGCCGCTTCCCTCCTCGGGCAACCTCTCGACCATCGGCGGGATGATCGCGAACGCCGCCAGTGGGATGCAGACCGTGAAGTACGGCGAGGTGGGTGACTGGGTGCTCGAACTCGAAGCGGTGCTCGCCGACGGGTCGGTCGTGAAGGCGGGGAGCAAGGCGGTCAAGACCTCCAGCGGCTACGACCTCAAGCACCTCCTCGTCGGGAGCGAGGGGACCCTCGGCGTCGTCACGCGCGCCACCCTCGAACTGGAGGGCCTCCCGGAGCAGATTCGCGGCGGGCGGGCCATCTTCCCGACGCTGGAGGACGCCGCCGAGGCCGTCTTCGACGCCGTGCGCTCGGGCGTGGACGTCGCCAAGATCGAACTCATCGACGGGACGAGCGCCGAAATCGCCAACGCGTACCTCGACACTGGTCTCCCCGACGCCCCCATGACGTTCATCGAGTTCCACGCCAACCACGGCATCGAGGAGGAGATAGACTTCTGTAAGGCTATCTTCGAGTCGCACGACGTCCAGCGCTTCGAGATGGCCGAGGAGGAGGACATGGACACCCTCTGGCAGTCGCGAAAGGAACTGGCGTTCGCCCTCCGGGCGTGGGACCCGGACCTCGAACCCCTCCAGCCAGGCGACGTGACCGTCCCCATCAGCAAACTCCCCGAGATCATCGCCTACGCGAAGGACCTCGAAGCCGAGTACGGCATACCCGTCCCCTGCTTCGGGCACGCGGGCGACGGCAACGTCCACTACACCGCCCTCGTCGAGAAGGGGAATCCGGAGGCGCGGAAGGCCGGCAAGGAGGTGTACACGCGCGTCGTGGAGAAGGCCATCGAGTTCGGCGGGACCGCCACGGGCGAACACGGCATCGGCCTCGGCAAGCGCGAGTACATGGACCTCGAACACGGCGAGGCGAGCGTCGAGGCGATGCGCCGCGTCAAGCGGGCGCTCGACCCCAACGACACGCTGAATCCGGGGAAGATATTCCCCGAGACGGCAGACGGCGAGCGGATGCGGACGGCGGAGGCCGACGACTGAGACCGGAACCGGCGAACTCGGCCGAACTGGACTCTCGATGGGTTCGATGAACGACTGTGGACCGTCGTCGTCTCCAGGCGTGGTACCACGCATCGAACAGCTTCATCCGCCCCGGTCCGTCATGCGGGGGCATGAACGCCCGCGAGTTGACCGACGACGAGCGACGGGAGGCGGTTCCGGTCCTCCGCCAACTCTGGAGCGACGCCGACCCCGAGGAAGTACTGGAGTGGACGGGTGAGGAGGAGTATCACCTGTTGGGCGGGTTCGTCGACGGCGAGCTAGTCGGCGTCGCGGGGGTGCTCGTCGCGCACGTCCTCCACCACGTCCGTCACGCGTGGCTCTACGACCTCGTCGTTGACGAATCCCGGCGGGGAGAGGGACACGGGTCGGCGCTGCTGGCGGCCGTCGAGCGGTGGGCCGACGACCGGGACTGTGACGCCGTCGCGCTGGCGTCGCCACTGGAGCGGGAGGGCGTTCACCAGTACTACGAGAGCCGGGACTACGAACGGTGGGGGTACGTCATCGAGAAAGACCTCTGAGCTCGCCGCGTTCGTCGCCGTTCGTGGCTGCTGTAGGGGCGCGTGCCCGTATTCGGCCGACCGTCAGTCGTGGACCATGACGTCGAGCACCACCGGCCCGGGGGTCCCGACGGCGTCCTCGAACGCGCCCGCGATATCGTCGGCGCTCTCGACCAACCGCCCCTCCGCGCCGTGGCTCTCGGCGTTCTTCGGGATGTCGATGGGCGGCTCGAAGTCCATCCCGACGAAGGTGTGGTCCTCGTCGGTCCCGCCGAACAGGGCGTTCGTGTTGTCCTTGAGGATGCGGTAGTTGCGGTTGTCCGAGACCACCACCGTCAAATCGAGGTCGTAGCGCGCCGCCGAATAGAGCGAGTGGGGGTAGTAGAGGTACGAGCCGTCGCCGACGTACCCCACCACGTCCCGGGGGTCGTCGCGTTCGCTCTCGGCGAGGGCAGCCCCGACGCTGGCCGGGAGGCCGTAGCCCAGTCCCCCGCCCTTGTTCGAGATGAACTGGTTCGGCTGGAGGGGCCAGCGGAGCATGAGCGGGTACTTCGAGGTGACGCCCTCGTCGACGATGTAGGCGTCCGGGGCGACCGACCCCATGGCGTCGACGAGTTCGGCCTTCGAGGCGCGCGTGTCGCCTTCCTCGGCGTCGCCCGCGCCGACGCCCGCGAGGGTGCCGGCCATCGACTCCTTCAGTTCCATCACGTCCTCGATGCGGCGGTCGCGTTCGCCGTCGTCGAGTCGTTCGCGGACGAGGCCCGCGAGTTCGCCCATCACCTCGCCGGGGTCGCCGACGACGGCGGCATCCGCCTGGTACAGTTTTCCCACCTCGTCGGCGTCGTTCCCGACGTGGACGCAGGCCGCCTCTGGCGGGACGAGGTCGGACTCGTGGGGGAGGAGCGTGGTGTTGGTCGAGGTGCCGACGAACACCAGCGTGTCGGTGTTCAGGAGCATGGAGGCGAACTCCTCTCTGGGCGGCACGAACGAGAGCCACTGGTCGTGGTCGCCGGGGAAACTCACCTCGCAGGCGAGCATCTCGCCGTGGACGCGCGCCCCCGTCGCCTCGGCGAGTTCGACGGCGGCCTCCGCCCCGCCTGCCCGCGCGACGTGGTCGCCGAGGACCAGCACCGGATTCTCCGCCTCGACGAGCAACTCGGCGGCCTCGGCTATCTGTGCGGCGTCGCCCCGCCCCGCCGTGGGAATCGCGCCGAGCGGTTCCGGTGTCTGTTCCGTCTCCGTCATCATCACGTCCGCCGGGAGCGAGAGGAAGACCGGTCCCATCGGGGGTGTGAGCGCGATGCGGAACGCCCGACGCAGGAGGAGGGGGAGGGCGTCGACGGAGGTGACCTCCGCGCTGAACTTGCAGAACTGCTGGACCAGTTCGAGAAGGTCGCCCGAGAGGATGGGTTCCTCGTGGCGGAAGTCGAGTTCGTGGTTCCCGGCGGTGACGACGACGGGCGCGCCGGTCATGCTCGCGGCGTAGACGTTGCCCAGTCCGTGGGCGAGGCCGGGCGTGACGTGGAGGTTCACGACGGAGGCGGGCATCACCTCGTCGTCGTCCTGCGCGTGGTAGCGCTTCGTCTGGGCGTAGCCGCCGGCCATCCCCACCGCGATGTCCTCGTGGAGGCCGAGGACGTACTCCAGTTCGCTGTCGCCCAGTGCCTCCATGATGGGGAGTTCGGTCGTGCCGGGGTTGCCGAACAGGTGGGTGACGCCGTACCGTTCGAGGATGTCCACGAACAGGTCCGCGCCGGTGTAGTCCTCGGGGGTGTCGGTCATGGAGGAACTGTGCGACGGGGGGACGATATAGCTGTGTGTTATCGAACGACGCGGGCGAGGAACATCGATGTCAGTCGCCGCGTCCCGGTCGTCCGGGGACGGGCGGGCACCCGCGCCGTCGAGTCTCGGGTCGGGTGCGTCCCCCACCGGGCGACGAGCGACGGACCCGGACTGGAGAGTCCGTCACCGGGTCGGGTGGACCCGGTTCAGCGCCCGACGTTCTCGCTCGTCCCGGAGAGGGGCAGGCGACCCATCTGGGCGAGTGCGAGGCCCGCGACGGCCAGCAGTGCCGCCGCGGCCTGCACGACGAGCATGGGCGCGTACAGCGCGGCCACCGAGAGCGTGAAGTACGCGATTCGGTGGCCCCAGCCGAGTTCGTGGGTCCCGTCGTAGGCCGTCGTCGCCGTCACCAGCGCCACCACGCCGACGAAGACGATGACGGTGTAGATGGGCGTCGCCGGCAGTTCCCAGTAGACGAGACTCGGGTTCGCGACCAGTGCGAACGGGATGAGGAACCCGGGCGCGCCGATTCGGAGCGCCTGGAACCCCGTCTGCATGAAGTTCGCGTTCGCGATGCGCGACCCCACCGCCACCGCCACCGCGACGGGCGGGGTGATGGCCGACAGCATGGCGAAGTAGAACACGAACAGGTGGGCGATGATCTCCGGCACGCCCACGTCGATGATACCCGGCGCGACGAGGATGACGACGAGGATGTACGCCGCCGGCGTCGGCATCCCGAGGCCGAACAGGATGGACAGGAACATCGCCATCACGAGGACGGCGATGAGCACCCCGCCGGCGAGGCCGACCATCCGGATGGATATCTTCTGGGCCAGTCCGGTCTGCGTGAGCATGCTGATGATGATGCCCATCGCGGCGAGGACGCCGACGAGGGGCGACATGTCCACCGCGCCGTCGCGGAGACCCTTTACCGTCCCCGTCGTCGCGTTGACCAGCCCCCACAGCGGGGAGTCGTCGACGACGAGGCGGCGGACGAAGATGGTCGCCACGAGGGTGGCCGCCGTGTACAGGCCCGCCGAGAGCGGCGTCAACCGCATCACGACGAGCGTGTAGACGAGGACGGCCATCGGGACGGCGAAGTGCGCCCCGGAGAAGAACCCGGCGACGGACCCGCCGAAGTCCTCGCGGACGGCCGTCGTCCCCGACTGGGTGACGAGCGACTGGACGAAGCGCGCCGCGAGCATCGCCGCGAGGGCGGCGGCGCCGGCGACCAGCGCACCCGCGAACCCGCGGACGACGACGAACGCGGCGGCGGCGACGAGGAGGTAGCCGATGGTGAACAGCGTCCCCCTGCTGAACAGGGTCTGGGCGAAGCTGTTGCCCGAGCGGTCGCGTTCGGTCGTCCAGCCGAACCGGAGGACGACGAACTGCACCGCGATACCGACGCTGAAGTAGAACAGCAGCGCGGGGATGATGGCCGCCTGGATGATGCGAACGTAGCCCACCTGCAGGATGTCGGCCATGATGAACGCGGCGACGCCCATCACGGGCGGCATCATCTGCCCGCCCGAGGAGGCGACGCTCTCGATGGCCGCCGCGAAGTCGTCGCGGACGCCCTGACGCTGCATCATCGGGATGGTGAAACTCCCCGTCGTGGCGGTGTTGGCCGCCGCGCTGCCCGTGATGGACCCCATCGCCATGCTGGAGACGACGGCCACCTGCACGACGCCCGACCGCATGCGCTTGCCGACGCTCTGGCCTGCGTCGAGGATGTAGTCGAGTGCGCCGAACGTCTTCGCCATCCCGGCGAAGATGATGAAGATGGCGACCCACGTCGTCCCGACGCCGAGGATGAAGCCGTAGGTCCCCGAGAGGCCGATGGCGCCGTAGCGGGCCACCTCCTGCCACGACATGCCGGTGTGGCCGAGGAAACTGGGGAGCCACGGGCCGGCCATCGCGTAGGCGATGGCGGCGGCGACGACGCTCGTGATGGCCCACCCGTAGGCCCGCCGGGTCGCGTCGGCGACCAGGAGGACGATCACCGCTCCCACGAGGAAGTCGGTGTCCGTGTAGCCGATGACGACGGCGTCGTTCAGCAGGCGGTCGAAGTTCGTCTCGACGTAGTAGGCCGCACCGAGGATGAGGACGGCCTCGACGACGGTGACGACCCAGTCGAACGACCCGCCAACAGTGCGCGCCCGCGCCAGAATCGAGTCCTGCGGGGCGCGCTCGCGGTCACGGTACGCCACGACGTCGTCGGTCCCGTAGCGGTGTTTCAGCGCCTCGTAGAGGAAGAACAGCGCCATGCCGAGGCCGAGGAAGATGTTGGAGTGGCGCACCCGGACGAACACGAGCGTGTTCGCGTAGTAGAAGGTGTAGGCACTCAGGACGATGGCCAGCGTGGCGATGACCCCGCGGAGCGTGAGTTCGCCGCGGGGACGGTCGAACCACCCGCGCACCGCCGCGCGGACGTCGTCCATCCCCGAGAGACCCTCGGAGACGTCAGTTGACGTGCTCATGAGGTCACTCTTCGCCGCGGGTGAACTCGTCGCTCCAGATGCCGATCTCCTCGTAGAAGTCGGCCGCCGCCGGGTGGAACGGCATGTCGTAGGCGTTCTTCAGGAAGTACCCCTCGTCGGCCAGCGGCTTCAGCAGGCCGTGGAACTCGCCGAGGCCCTCGCGGTTGGCGTGGAGCGTCTCGAGGTAGCTGTAGACCGCGTCGTAGCTGAAGTCGTTGCGCACGATGAAGTTGTACGACAGCGAGGGGGCGGTGAGCGTGTCAGGCTTGTAGCCGAAGCCTTCGAAGTCGCTCGTATCGATCTCCGTGACGAGCAGCGAGCCGTCCTCCTCCAGTTTCGCCGTGATGTCGTCCGGCCAGTCGAGCAGGCGGAGGTCCACAGTGCCTTTCATCTCCTGGAGCCAGCCGGGTTCGACCGAGAAGTTGACGAACGTGCCCGCGCCGACGTCGAGGCGACCCTCGCTCATCGCGCTGGCCTGTCCGCCGTAGTCCACGCTGATGCGCTCGTAGTCGTCCGTGACGTAGCCCAGGGCGTGTTCGAGCATCTCGGCGGTGCCCGACCCGCGGGGCGTCGGCGAGACGCGACTGCCCGACTCGATGTCGGTGACGCTCTTCCAGCCGTCGTTCGCGCTACAGAGGAACCAGCCGAGGTCGTAGAGGTGGTGGACCTGGTTGGGGGTAAAGGAGAGGTCCGCGAAGGGGTCCTCGCCGTTGCGAATCTTCGCGGCGGTCCAGTTCTGGATGTAGGCGATCTGCGCCTCCTCGCGGTTGAGGCGGCCGACGTTCGCGTTCGTCCCCTCGCTGGGGCGCGCGTCGACACGCACCGCGTCGCTGTTCTCGTTGACCGTCGCGGAGATGCCCTGGCTCATCGCGTAGGCCGCGGTGGTCTCCGTCGACGTGAGCATGACCATGTCCGTCGCGCCGCCCGACCCGCCGGAGCCACCGGACCCGCCCGACCCGTTCCCGCCGCCGCCGTCGCCGCCCGTACAGCCGGCCAGCGCTGCGGCGCCGGCGACGCCGGCGGTCTTGAGGAATGTTCTCCGATGGAACCTGTTGCTGTCTGCCATGGAGGGAACTACCAGTTGACGCTTAAATCAGCTTCCAATTCAACATCGTTCGCCGCAACTCGGAAAGTTACCCCGACTGTTAATGTGTATAGTGTTACCACGAACAGTGGCAATTGGTGTCTCGGGACTCGCTAGGGTGCCAGCGCGTCGATGGTCGCCGCGATCTCCTCCTGTGTCGCCTCGCGGGGGAAGGAGATCGACACCGCGTCCACGCCGTCGAGGGCGGCGAACGCCTCGACTCGCTCGCGGGCCTCGTCGGGCGTCCCGGCGACGGCCAGTTCGTCGAGCAGGTCGTCGTCGATGGCCTCGGTCGCGCGTTCGCGCTCGCCGTCGTTCCACGCGTCGTAGACGGTGTTCGCCGTCTCCTCGTACCCCTGCCGGGCGAGGTTGTCGCGGTAGAACGTCCCCATCCCGCCGACGTAGAAGGCGGTGTGCTGGCGGACGATGTCGCGGGCGCGCTCCCGGTCTTCCAGGGCCGCGCAGGTCAGCGACAGCGTCACCTGCAGGTCGTCGGGGTCGCGGTCACCCAGTTCCGCGCCGCGTTCGAGGTCCTCGGTGCGGTCTTCGAGGCCGTCGGGCGTGAGCATGAGGGCGTGCCAGCCGTCGGCGAAGCGTCCGGCGAGTTCGACGGCCTTCGGCCCCATCCCGGCCACGTCGATGGACGGGGCGGGGTCGGGGGCCGCACAGCGCAGGCGGAAGCCGCCGAGTTCGAACTGGTCGCCGTCGTAGCGCACCTCCTCGCCCGTCATGACCTGCCGGACGATTTCGACCGTCTCGCGGGTGCGCTTGAGCGGGTTGCCGTACTCCACGCCGTGCCAGTTCTCGATGACGATGGGACCGCTCGGCCCGAGACCGAGGCGGAACCGCCCGTCGCTGACCTCCTGGAGCGTGGCGGCCGTCTGCCCGACGAGGGCGGGCGACCGCGAGTACAGCGGCATGATGCTCGTCCCGATGCCTATCGACTCGGTCTCGCGGGCGATGCTGGTGAGGACGGTCACCGCGTCCCGGCCCCACGTCTCGGGGAGCCACGCCCGGTCGTAGCCGAGGTCCTCGGCACGCTGTGCCTGTTCGACCAGTGCCTCCACGCTCGGCTGGGCGGCCACCGGCAGGAAGACGTCGCGGTCCGCGCTCATACCTCGACGCTCTCGTCGATTCGGGGCACGCCCTGAATCTGGATGGTCTCGCCAACGATGTACGAGGAGGCGGGCGAGGCGAGGAACTGCACGAGGTCCGACACCTCCTCGCTCAGCCCCATGCGCCGGTTCACATCGCTCCGGTCCACGTCGTCGGCCTCGACGCCCATCTGGCTGGCGACGCCCGGCGTGGCGACGAACCCGGGGGCGATGCAGTTGACGCGCACGTCGTCGCTCGCCCACTCGTAGGAGAGCGTCGTCGTCAGGTTCACCACGGCGGCCTTCGCCGCGCCGTAGTGGCTCATGTACGGCGACCCGCGCGTGCCCGCGACGCTCGCGAGGTTGACGATGACGCCCCCGTCGCCGTCGCGCATGTGTTCGCCGACCGCCTGCGAGCAGTGGTACGTCCCGTGGAGGTTGATGTCCACGATGGTCTTCCAGCCGTTCTCGCTGATCTCCTCGAAGTTGGCCATGAACGACGCCCCGGCGTTGTTGACGAGGACGTCGACGCCGCCGAACTCCTCGACGGTCGCCTCGACGAGCGCCTCCACGGCGTCACGCTCGCGCACGTCGCACTCGACGGCGATGGCCCGACCCGCGGCGTCGGACTCGTTGATGCCGTCGGCCACCTCGTCGACCTTCTCCTGGGACCGGGAGGTGACGACGACGTTCGCGCCGTCCTCGGCGAACCGTTCGGCGGTGGTCCGACCGATGCCCTGTGAGGACCCCGTGATGATGGCCGTCTCGCCGGCGACGCTGAACTGTTCCGTCGTCATCGCGTCTCACCTTGTGTTACCATTGTTCACGCGAACAACCGTGCGCCGTTACATTAGTCCAGCGGTTAGCGCGATACGCTAACGCTACCCCTGCCAGGTCGCCTGAACGGAGGTGTTGTGGTAGTCCTCGCGGTAGCGCACCGAGAGAGTGTTCAGCGAGGCGCGCGACGGAACGCCGTACATGAGCGTCCCCCGGAACAGCTGGCCGTAGCGCGTGTCGCCGCTCACGTCGAAGTAGCGGATTCGCGGGGCGACCGACTGGTGGGCGTGGTCCACCTCGTAGGTCGTCCCGTCCACGACGACGTCGAAGGAGTCCTCCTGTGCGACGCGCGCGTCGTCGCGCCCGGCGCGCGTCGCCACGTCCACGAGGAGGAACTTCCCGTCGCCCACGTCGGCGGGTCGCTGGGTGCGCCGCACGACGCGCTCGACGGGTTCGGTCGGCCCGCCGCTGGTGTTGTTCCCGCCGGGGGCGGGCGTCTGGGGCGTCTCCGTGACCGTCACCTCGTACTCGTAGCTGTCGATGAACCGCGGGTTTCTGACGACCGCGGTCGACCCGTCCGCGATGGTCACCTGCTCGCCGAAGGGAACGGTAAGCGGTTCGAACGTCACGTCGCGCTTCGCCTCGAACGGCAGGGCGCGCCACCGCGCCGGGTCGACGAACGGCCACCGGGTCCGCCCGGTGAACGTCCGGGAGGCTCCCGGTTCGAGGTACGCCTCCTGAACGCTGCTCGGCCGCCAGCCCCACCCCTCGGTGCGGTAGTGGACCGCCCCGCGGTAGGTCCCGCCCACCTCGCTGACGTTGCGGACCCGGAGTTCGTAGTTCACCGTCCCGACGGACTGCTGCTGGGGCACCTCGAAGGCCTCCAGTTCGAACTCGGGGAAGGGGTCGGCGGCGGGGAGCGACCACTGCTTCTCGGGGGCGGAGTCGAGGTCCCCGTCGGTCTGCCAGCCGAGCGCCGGCCCCCCGAGCGCCCGGTTCCGCGTCAGTTCGACGACGACCCACCCGGTGGCGGACGCGCCGGGGGCGACGGCCCGCCCGACGAGCGGTCGGCCGTCGACCCGGATGGCCGAGAGGTCCTCGCCCTCCACCTCGACCAGGACCTCCCCGTCTTGCACCGAGAGGGTCGCGGGGTCGAGGGCCGCCTGCTGGTCGCCGACGTTCTTCACCGTCCCGCGGACGACGGCGAGCGCCTGGCTGGGTGCCGTCCACATGAGGTCGGTGATGGTCCGCGAGCGCTCCTTGTACTGGTAGAAGAGGTCGGGCTCGTAGGCCACCTCCGAGAACGTCACCTCCAGCGGGCCGACCGTGAGCGGTTCGCCGAGTTCGGCCGTCTCGCCGGCGACGTTGACCGTGGCGAACACGTCCGCCCCCTCCAGTCGGAACCGGTAGCGCCCGGCGCTGTCGAAGGTCAGATCGACCTCCTGACTCCCGCGTTCGCCGGCCGCGACGCTCTCGATGCGGACGTCGGTCGCGAAGTCGAGGCCGCCCTCGATGGCGACGAGGCGGTCGGTGAACGTGCCCGGTTCACTGCCGTAGTTGAACGCCGATACCGTGAGGGTGGCCGTCTCGTCGACTGTCACGCCGCCGAGAGACTGCACCACCACGTCACCGAACTGCGCGGGGCCCGCGACGGTGGTGAGCCGCCGGGAGGACATCGACGGACGGGTGTCCTCGCCACACCCGGCGAGCGTTCCGGCCGTCCCGACGCCACAGAGTGTGAGGAACCGTCGTCGTTTCATTGTTGGTCGTCTGTCACCCTGCGGGCACTAAGTTAAGCAGTGCCCAACGGCCCCCTCCGGTCGGCAGGCACCGGCTACCCGACCGGCCCGGCCACGGAGGGAACGGTTTATCCTCGGGCCGTCCGACGGTTCTCCCGATGGACGGGCACGCCGACACGTCGAGCGTCCACCGCATCGAGTACCCGGTGGACTGGCCGCCGGGACACGTCGCCAGCTACCTCGTCGAGTGCGAGGACACCCTGACGCTCGTCGACGCCGGGATGCCCGGCCCCCAGTGCGAGTCGGTCCTCCGGGGGGCACTCGCCGACCGGAACTTCGACGTCGCGGACCTCGACTGCCTCGTGCTCACCCACCCGCACGTCGACCACGTCGGGCAGGTCGGGACGGTCCTCGACGAGGCCGACCCGACCGTGTACGTCCCCGCCGGCGTCGGGGACCGCTTCGAGCGCGACCTCGACGACCTCGAGACCGCAGTGCGCGAGACGGCGACGGCGGCGGGCCTGACCGACGACCAACTGGAGGGGGCCGTCTCGATGGCCGTCGAGTCGCTCCGGCGCAACCGGGGACTGTTGCCCCCCGAACGGGTCGACCACTGGGTGCGCGAGGGCGACCCGTTCGAGGTCGGCGGCACCCGCGTCGAGCCGATTCACACCCCCGGCCACCAGGCCGACCACTGCTGTTACCACCTGCCCGAGTCGGGCGTCCTCGTCGCCGGCGACATGGCCATCGAACCGTTCCGGCCCGTCGCGCTCCACGCCGGCCTCGACCGCGAGGTCGACGAGGCCATCGACGCCTTCTACGCCGCACTCGACCGACTGGACGACCTCGCGGAGACGGACGACCCCCGGCGCGTCCTCCCCGGGCACGGCCCGGCCCACGCGGACCTCGCGGGCGTCGTCCGGCGCGACCGGGAATCCCTCGACCGGATGCTCGACCGGACCGTCGAGGCCGTCAGAAACGCCGACGAACCGCCGTCGGCACTCGACGTGACCGAGGGCCGCGTCCGCGACCGGGGTATCGAGTACATCGTCGCCGAGGTGGTCGGCGCGCTCCGCCACCTCGAATCGGCGGGCCGCCTCGAGAGCGAGACGGTCGACGGCGTGCGCCGCTACTCGCTCCCCGAGGACGCCTCGCCCGCGCCGTAGCCTTTTGTCGCACCCGCTCGTCTCACCGGCATGACTGATTCGATGCGGCGGCGGGCGGTCCTCGGCGTCGTCGGGTCGGCGCTCGCGGCCGGGTGCAGCGGATTCGGCGGGTCGGACTCGCCGGACGATTCGTCGGCGACGACGGATGCGCCCACCGAGTCCGGGGGGACCACGTCCCCGACGGTGACCCGGTCGCTCTCGACGGCCCGCGCCGAGAGCGTCTACACCGAAGTCTATCGGGACGTCTCGCCCGCCATCGCCCAGGTGGTCGTCGGGTCGGGGGGACAGGGGACGGGGTTCGTCGTCGACGACCGCCACCTCGTGACCAACTACCACGTCGTCACGCCCGGCGTCTCCACCGGGTCGCCGACCGGTCCCGCCGCCGAGGAGGTGTCGGTGCGGTTCGAGGACGCCAGCCAGCGCGCCGCGCGGGTCGTCGGCCGCGACATCTTCGCCGACCTCGCGGTGGTGCGCGTCGAGGACCTCCCCGACGGCGCCGCCCAGGTCTCGTTCGCCGACCGCGACCCCGTCATCGGACAGGAGGTGGTCGCCATCGGCAACCCCTACGGGTTGGCGGGGTCGGTGTCGGCGGGCATCGTCAGCGGGACGGACCGCCTCATCCCGAGTCCCGCGGGGGTTCCGATACCGGACGCCATCCAGACGGACGCGGCAGTCAACCCCGGCAACTCCGGCGGTCCACTCGTCGGCCTCGGGGGCGACGTCCTCGGCGTCGTCAACTCCGGCGGCGGCGACAACATCGCGTTCGCTATCTCCGCCCCCCTCGCACGCCGGGTCGTTCCCGCGCTCGTCGAGTCGGGTACCTTCGAACACTCGTTCGTCGGCGTCTCGCTGACGGAGGTGACCCCCACCGTCGCGCGGGCGAACGACCTCGCGGCCGACCGCCCGCGGGGCCTCATCGTCCTCCGGACCGTCCCCGGGAGTCCCGCCGAGGGCGTCCTGCGCGGGAGCAGTCAGGAACAGGTCGACGACGTCACGGTCCCGGTCGGCGGCGACGTGGTCCTCGAACTCGGCGGGCAACCCGTGGACACGCTGGAGGCGTTCTCGGCGTATCTCGCGCTGGAGACCAGCCCCGGCGACACCGTCGGGGTGACGGTCCTGCGCAACGGCGAGCGCCGGACCCTCGACGTGACGCTCACGGACCGCCCGGCCCCCTGAGGGGTCGGCCGCCTTCGCGCGAACCCGTAGGCTCATCCCGCTCGGCCTCCCCTCTCCGCCCATGACGGACTACGAGGGCGCGTTCTTCGACATCGGCGGGGTCCTGCTGGACCTCGCCTCCGTGCGGGCGGGTTACGTCACCTTCCTCGACCGGTTCGCCGAACGCGAGGGTATCGCCGACAGCGACGCCCTCGCGGACGACTGGCGGTCCGCGCTCGGCGCGTACTTCTCCGGGCGGGAGGGCACCGAGTACCGGCGCGCCCTGCCGGGCTACCAGCGAGCAATCGAGGAAGCGACGGGCCGCGAGGTGGCGGAAGCGGAGTGGCGGCCGCTCTTCGAGGAGGCGACGGCCGAGCACATCCGACCCGTCGACGGGGCCGTCGAGGTAGTGGAGGCGCTCGACAGGGCGGGCGTCTACCTCGGCGTCATCAGCGACATCGACACGTGGGAGGCCGAACGGATGCTCGGGCAGTTCGGCATCTGGGAGCGCTTCCATCACGTCACCACCTCCGAGGCGGTGGGCCGGACGAAACCGGACCCCGCGATGTTCGAGGCGGCGCTCTCGAAGGCCCCCGTCGCCCCCGGCGATTCGCTGTACGTCGGCGACCGCTACGACCACGACATGCGCGGCGGGAAGGAGGCGGGCCTCGTCACCGTCGCCTACGGCGAGGAGGCGACCGACGGCCCGGCCGAGAACGTCGACTACGTCGTCGAGGACTTCCGCGAGATTCTGGACATCGCGGGCGTGCGTCGGGAGTAGTCGTCGCGAGTCGTCAGTAATCGTCGCGAGTCGTCGCGGGTCAGTAGTCGGCGCGTTCGCCGGCTTCGATGGGGACGTCGAGATGGTTCTCGCTCGGGACGAGCGGGCACTCGTAGCGCTCCGAGTAGAGGCAGAAGGGGCTGTACGCGTCGTTGAAGTCGAGCACCCAGGAGCCGTCGGCCGCGCGGTCCTCCGGTTCGAGGTCGAGGTAGCGCCCGCCGCCGTAGGTGGTCTCGCCGTTGGTCGCGTCCGTGAACGGGACCCAGAGGCGGCCGTCGTCGGCGTCGGCGCGATAGGCCGTCAGGGTGTACTCCGACCCGTCGAGCGAGAAGCGGAACTCGCCCCACCGGAGGTAGGTCCGCCGGCCGTCCGTCGTGGTCTCCACCTCGAGTTCGTCGTGTTCGTCGAACTCGTGGAGGGGGAGTTCGAACCGGTAGTCCTCGTCCGGCGGGTAGTACGAGAGGCCGTCGAAGTCGCCGCGCTGGCTCGCCGGGATGGGCGAGCGCGGGTTCTGAGCGAAGTACTCGTCTTTCTGTGTGCGCTGGCGCTGGAGGTCCGCCGCCCACTCCTCGTGTTCGTCCATGGCGTTCGTGAGGCGGCGGGACAGTAAACCTCCTGCGCCCCTGAAACCGACCGGCGTGACCCCGGGATAGCTATTTATCACGGACCCGCCACATCAGGGTCGCAATGGACCTTGGACTCAGTGACCGCACTGCCCTCGTGACGGGCGGCGGCGGCCGCATCGGGAGCGAAGACTGCAGAGTGCTGGCGGAGGAGGGCGCCGAGGTGGTCGTCCTCGACGTGGACGAGGACGCCGCCCAGTCCGTCGCCGACGAAATCAGTGAGGACGGGGGCACCGCCCACGCCGTCGTCTGCGACCTCACCGACCGCGAGGACGTGGCCGACACCGTCGGGGCCCTCCGTGAGGAGACGGGCGGTGTCGACGTCCTCGTGAACAACGCCGCGATGGTGGACGCCCGCGACCGGGTGGCGAACTTCGACGACGACGTCTGGGACCGCGACGTCGCCATCAACCTCACCGGCGCGTACAACGTCACCCGTGAGGTGTTCCCCGCGATGTGCGACCGCGGGTGGGGCCGCGTCATCAACATGTCCTCGATGGCGGGGTGGCAGGGCGGCTTCGGGCAGATTTCCTACTCCGCGACGAAGGCCGCGCTCATCGGCTTCGGCAAGACCCTCGCCCTCGAAGGCGCGCAGTCCGGCGTCACCTCGAACGTCATCGCGCCGAACATCGTCGTCGAGGCGCTCGCAGACATGTCCATCGAGGAACTGGAGGAGTTCGACTCGCACTTCGCGCGCATCGCCAAGGCGACGCCGATGCGCAAACTCGGGAAGGAGCGCGACGTGGCCGACATGGTCGCGTTCCTCTCCAGCGAGCAGGCCTCCTACGTGACGGGACAGGTCGTCGGCGTCACCGGCGGCATCGACCTCTTCTCGTTCTAGCGGGGGACGGGGGCGACTCCCCCGACCACGCTCCCCTCGCTCGTGACGACCACGACGGGGACCGTCCCGGCGAGCGACCGCCGCTCTCCCGAATCCCACCGAAACGTGACCGACTCCCCGGTGTCGAGCGTCGCCGTCACCCGGTAGGCGTCGGTCCGCGGGTCGTCCGCGACGGCGGAGACGTAGACGCCCGTGTCGGGACCCACCGAGAACTCGTCGGTCGTCGCGTCCCCCGAGGCGTTCGGCCCGACGGGTTCGAGTGTCACCGTCACGGTCCGCCCTTCCTCGGCGAAACTGTAGACGCGGAGCGCGAGGTTCCGGTCGTCCCGGCCGTCGCCGCCGTCCCGCCGCGTCACCGTCCCCTCGCCGATGCGCGTCTCGCTCGACGTGGTGACCCGGTACACCGACTGCCAGCGCCCGGTGCCAGTCTGGTCACCGTAGCTGAACCCGCCGCTACACCCGACGAACGCGTAACCCGCCCGGTCGGTCGTCCCGAGCGTCGTCGCGCCGCAGGCGAGGCGTTCTTCGGTCGCGCCCCGGTCCGCGGCCGCCCGGTGCCGCTTGGTCGTCTCGCTGGCGTTGGCGTAGTCCGCGACCCGGTCTGCGGTCAGCGTCTCCGGGTGGTCGGGGGCCGGCGGGGGGTCGATGGTGCCGAGGCCGAGACAGCCGACGAGCGCGAGGAGCGCCACGAGGGCGAGGATACGGGCGGGGAGGGCCATACCCCGGCTTCAGTGCTGAACTACTTAACCGAGGGGGCGAGTAAGCCCGCCATGACCGACGACGGGGTGCTGGTGGCCGGCGAGACGCTGGTGGACATGCTCCCGGCCGGTGGTGCGGGAACCGACGGGGAGACCTTCCATCGTCACGCCGGGGGTGCGCCCGCGAACGTCGCCGTCGGCCTCGCCCGCCTCGGCGACCCGCCGCAGTTCTGGACGCGACTGGGCGGCGACCGGTTCGGCGACTTCCTCGCCACTACGCTCGCCGACGAGGGTGTCTCCGACACGCTGGTCGAACGCGGGTCGGGGACGACGGCGCTGGCGTTCACCGAACCGGGTGTCGAGGGCCGCTTTCGCTTCTACGCGTCGGGGACGGAGACGGTGGCGCTGGACGCCGACCGGGTCCCCGACGGCGTCCTCGACTCGGTGGGATGGGTCCACGTCGGGGGGTTCCTGCTCGGCTTCCCCGAGGCACGGCGGGCGACGGTCCGCCTCGTCGAACGCGCCCGCAGTCGGGGGTGTACCGTCTCGTTCGACCCGAACGTCCGCCCGGAGGTGTTCGCCGACGGGGAGACGATGCGGGCGGCAATCGACCGCCTCGTCGCCCGCGCGGACGTGCTGAAGGTCTCGGAGGAGGACCTCTCGCTCGCGGGCTACGACTTCCCGGACCCCGTGTCGGCGCTGGCAGACCGCGGCCCGCACACGGTCTTCCGCACGCGCGGCGCGGACGGCGCGAGCGCACTCGCCACGGAGGACGCGCCGTGGGGAGCGGGCCGCTTCGACCACGACGGCGTCCCCGTCGACGCCGTCGAGACGACGGGCGCGGGCGACGCCTTCACCGCCGGCGCGATAGCGGCCCTCCGGGACGGCGAGTCGCTCCCGGACGCCCTCGGGTTCGCCGTCGCGGCGGGCGCGGCGGCGACCACCGCCCACGGCGCGATGGGCGCCCTCCCGACCCACGAGGTGGTCGAGTCGACCCGGCGGGACGTGGCGTAGGTTCTTCACCCCACTTCACCAACGGGAGGCGTGTCCCGCCTCCGCCCCGTCGCGCTGTTCCTCTCGCTCGGTCTCCTGTGGGGGTTGTCGTTCCCCGCCATCACGGTGGGGCTGTCGGCGCTCGACCCGCTGTTCTTCGCGGCGACGCGCTACGACGTGGCCGCCGTCGCCCTCCTCGCGTACGCCGTCTTCGGCACCGAGCGCTGGCGGCCGACCGGCCGCGACGACGTGCTGGCGGTGCTCGCGGGCGGGGTGTTCCTCGTCGCGGGCAACAGCCTGCTGTTCGTCGGTCAGCAGACGACGACCAGCGGCGTCGCCGCCATCATCTACAGCCTCATCCCCATCCTGACGACGGTGTTCGCCTTCCTCCTGCTGGCGGACGAGCGCCTCTCGCGGACCGGCCTTCTGGGGGTCTGCTTCGGCCTCGTCGGCGTCGTCATCATCGCCCGACCCGAACCGGGGAACCCGCTCGCGGCGGGCGTCGTCGGCAAACTCCTCATCCTCGCGGCCGCCGCCAGCGTCGCCCTCGGGAGTGTCCTCATCCGGCGGCTGTCGCCGTCGCTCGACGATGCCGGGCTGACCGGGTGGTCGATGCTCGCCGGGGCGGTGTTCCTCCACGTCGGGAGCCTCGCCACCGGGGAGTCCGTCCCCGGCGCGCTCTCGCCGGCGGTGCTGACGGCCGTCGTCTACCTCGGGACGCTCGCCACCGCCGTCGCCTTCCTCATCTACTTCCACCTGCTCGGCACCTACGGTCCCCTCCAGAGCAACCTCGTCTCCTACGTGGTGCCGGTCGTCGCCACCGTCGCGGGCGCACTCTTGCTGGACGAACCCATCACGCCGCTCACCGTCGTCGGGTTCGCGGTCATCCTGCTCGGGTTTGTCCTCCTCCAGCGCCGCTCCCTGGCGCGGTTCCTCGCAGAACGTCGCGGGACGAGAGCGTAGCCCGCTTCAGGTCGCCGACGTCGTCGGCCCGTCCATGCTGAACCGCTCGACGGCCGTCTCGCCGCACCTGCACTCTCCGTCCTCGGTGGGGAGGATGAACGATCCGTCGGCGCGTTCGCGTCCGGCGTAGGCCTGACCGCACGCCGTACACGTGACGATTGCGCGACTGCTCATCGGCGACTCACCTGCCTCGACTGCGGGGGTTCGTCGGTCGGCATGGGAGTACCCGGACCGACACGGCGCGGCAGGGTATAGCCATCACCAAACTGTTTTGGACGTCCTCATTGGGGCCCACACGCCCGGTGTGGGCGGTACTCGCTCGGTCAGCGTGCGTCCGTCGCGGTGCCGTCGCCGTCCTCCCGGCCGAAGTGTCGCCGCGCGCGGGCCAGCACCCGTCTGTCGTCGTTCGGCCGGTCGACCGTCTTGTCGACCGCGTAGGCGGTGTACGTACACGCCTCCCGCGAGAACTCGACGACGGCGTAGCCCCACTCGTGGCTGTCGAAGAACGCCATCTGGGGGTTCATCGCGGGCATCGCACGCCGGAAGAGCGGGCGCGCGAGTCGCGCCGCGAGGCCGTCGTCCACGCCGAAGGTCTCCGAGAAGTTGACGCTCGTGACGGGCGGTCCCATGAACTCCGTCCCGACGGCCGGGCCGTCGCTCCCGTCGAGGCGCTGGGTCCCCGCGAGCGAGCAGTGGAGGTCGCCGCTGAGCGTGACGACCGCCGGGTCTGCGTCGTGGAGGTCGGAGAACACTCGCTTGCGCTCGTAGGGGAAGCCGTCCCACGTCGAGTCGGCCTTCGGGTGGACGGCGAACGGGCCGACGCCGACGCGGAACGGCATCGTGAGGACGGCGCTGGCCCACCCGAGCCACCGGGTGTCCGCCGCGGCGGTCCGGTCGGCGAACCACTCCCGCTGGTCGTCGCCGAGCATCGACCGGTCCGGGTCGCCCTCGCCGCCGAGGCCGAGGGTGACGCCGAACAGCGAGAGCGCCCGTGGGGGCGGTCCGTCGCGGTAGAACCGGTTGTCGGTGACGAGGAGTTCGAGCAGGTCGCCGAACCGGAGCGACCGGTAGAGGCGAAACGACTCGTGGGGGTGTTCCTCGTCCGGGTCGTAGTGGACCCGCGAGGGGACGTTCTCGTACCACGCCCGGATGCCGGCGTGGAGCAGAGCCGTCGCGACTTCGGGGTCGTCGCCCTCGGGGTGGTCCGGGAGGACCGGCACGTCGCGCGCGTCGTCCCAGTAGCGGTCGTTCGAGACCCCGTGGTCGTCCCACCCGGCGACGAGCGTGTGCGCTTCGAGCGCACACTGGAGGTTCCGGTCGGACCGGTAGAGGCGGTGGAGCGCCCGGAAGTCCGCGAGCGTCGTCGCCCGGTCGGTCCCGCTCGGGAGCGTCGGGTTGCGGTCGGGGTAGCGCGCCCCGTCGTCGGCCGCGAACAGGCCGCCCGCCGACTCGTAGATGAAGTCCCCGAGGTGGAGGAGGAAGTCGACGTCCTCCTCGGCGATGTGGGCCAGCGCGCCGTAGTAGCCGTTCTCGTAGTCCTGACACGAGAGGACGCCGAACCGGACCGACTCGACGCTCGCCTCCGGGTCGGGGAGCGTCCGACAGCGCCCGGTCCGGGAGGCGACGCCGTCGTGGACGAAGCGGTAGTAGTAGGTCGTGTCCACCTCGAGGCGGCCGTCGAGGTCGAGGCGGACCGTGTAGTCGAACGCCGGGTCGACGCGGTCGGCGGGCAGGTGGGCGTCGACGACGACCGCCTCGAAGTCCGGGTTCTCGGCGACGACGACGCGGACGGGGTCGGCGGGGTCGTATCGCTCCCCGTCGAGGCGCGTCCAGAGGACGACGCCGGCGGGCGTCGGCCCCCCGCTGGCCACCGACTGGGGGAACACCGAGTTGGCCGCCGAGTCGTCGACGTCGCCGGGGTCGAAGGCGTCGTCCGGGTCCGCGAGTGCCGACGGTCGGACGTCCGGGAGTGCCTCACCCCCCATCGGTCGCCTCGCCAACGCTCGTCGTCGTGTCGTCTGCGGGGAGCGCTCGTCTCACGACGGTTCGTTCCCCGGCGGGGGTGTTCAAGCTACGGCATGACGATCGCGCCGGTACGGGGGACCTCCCGGAGGGAACCGCTCCGAACGCCACCCGACGTGCCACGGAACCCCCGGTTCGTCGCGGTACGACGCGAACGGTGGCGTGGTCGTCCGCGTCGACCCGGACCGCGGTCGGGGGCGTGCGCGGTGCCGGTCAGGTCCCGCTCCCGTCCTCGTGTTGGTGTGCCAGTTCGAGATACGGCTTCGCTCGCTCGAAGGAGAACCCCCGGGAGATGGTCCCGGACTCGCTGACGTACTCCACCAGGTCCGCCTCGCAGAGTTTGGGGAGGACGATGTGGTGGAGCGCCGTGACGAGGTACTCGCGCTGGTCGTCGGTCACCTCCTCCCGCGGGACGTCGTACTCCACGGCCGCGAGTTGCGACGCTACCTCGTCCCGAGATGCCCGTTCCTCGTCGACCAGGAGCGAGAGGACGGCCCGCTGGCGGGCCGTCGCGAGTGCCGAGAACAGGCGGTCGAGCGACAGTTCGTCCTCGCCACCGTCCGACACGATATCCTGCCGTTCGCGGGGCAGAGACCGGTCTGATTTGTCGGCCATCAGGAACTCCTACTAGTTCAAGCAGGATCCGAGCTATATATTTAATGGCCGATTGCCGGATATGGCCGGTCAGGTTTCCGAAGGCGGTCGGATGACGACCTCACCGTCGGTAATCGTGACCCGCGACTCCTCGTAGGTGAACGTGACAACGGGGGACTCCGGACGATCCTGCCGGTCCGCGATGAGGTGCGCGACCCGTTCGACGGCCACTACGTCGCTCAGGGACGTCGACTCCGTCACCGGCACCCCCCGGATCTTCGCGACGGCTGATGCGATACCGAGGAGTACCCGCTCGGCGTCTGCTGTACTGGACGCGTCGTACTCGCTCCGGTAAGTCCCGGTCGTCTCGTCGAACCGGAACGAGTCGTATGAGTCGTGTGTCATCGTCGATTGGATGCGCTCGTCGGGCGCGGGGACGTCGCTACGGGCGGAGGTCGCGCCTGTCGGATTTATATCTGCTGGTGGTGGTGTTCAAAAAAGACATCAGTCGCAGTGATGACACAGGTTTCAGCGGTGAACAGCCGCCGGTGCGGACGTCCGTGTCCCCGGCGTCCCGGCTCAGAAGAGGGTCGCGTACTCGGCGTCGCTCCAGTAGCGCCCGAAGAGGGACTCGGCCCACTCGGCGACCGCCGGGTTCGACGTCTCGACGAACGCCGTCGGGAGTCCCTCCGAGTCGTGGGCGGTCAGACCGACCCGCTCGTCGAAGAGGAACAACTCGAACGGGCACTCGTCGTGTATCTTCACCTCGAACCGCCCGGTCCGGGCCGACTCGCGTGACTCCGCGCCGTACTCGGAGAAGAGGACGTCGACGACCTCCCGGTTGAACACGGCCTGGATTTCGGCCCCGTTCCGGACCGAGCGATTGGCGATGTCGACGTATATCGGGGAGACGACCCGCGAGAACATCCGCATCGAGTCGGCGTCGGCGAGCATGTCGCGCAGTCGCTTGACCGCCAGGTGTGGATGTCCCGCTCGCGGGCGGACGACCGTCGCGTCCGTCAGGTGCTCGAGCGGGAGGTCGACCGAGTCGGCGTCGACGACGTTGAGGAGCGGTTCGAGCCGCGCTATCGACTCGAGTTCGGAGAGGTACGTGTCGGTGCGGGCGGCGACTACCTCCCCGACGCCGGTCAGCCCGAACGTGCCGTCGACGTCTTCGACGAGTCCCTTCTCCGTCAGCGACCGCATCGCGCGGTGGACCGTCGACCGGGACGCACTCGAGTTCCGTTCGAGCGCTTCGGTGTCTGCCGGTCCCTCGCGGAGGTGTGACAGTAACTCTGCCCGCTTGATTATCTCGGGTGCGTCGTCACGTTCCATGGTGTGCAGTCCGCAGTGAGTGGGTCGGTCGCGTTCCCCGACCGACTTCCGGTGGTAGTGATAGCACGAACCGACCCCGTCTTCGGGGTCCGGGAGCGACTGCCGGGTGACTCGTTACGCGCGCTCGACCTCGGAGCGGATCGCCTCCCCTTCGAGGGACAGGTCGTGGGTCCGTTCCGCGTGCTCCTGGACGAGATACACCAGTTCGTCCTCCGAGTCCGCACGGATCATGAAGCTACACCCAGTCTGATAACACTCGAACTTGACAGGCATCGATTGCACGGACGACGGGGTTAGATTAAAACCTCACCTTCCGCCAGCGGGTACCGTCTGTCGGGACGGGACTCCGCGCCGGGGAGGGGTACCGACCGTCCTCAGTCGTCGTCCTCCTCGTCCCCGCCGGTTCCGGTCGCCAGCCCCGCCCGTCGCCCGTCTGCGACGTCGAGGTAGCCGTCGTCGGTCACGCGGATTGCCTGGACGTTGCCGAGTTGCCGCGGTTCGGGCTGGAGCGTGTGGTTCCGCTCGCGGAGGTTCGAGACGGTCCCGTCGGGAACCGCCGGCTCCCAGAGCACCTCGGGGTCGGTGTCGTTGTAGATGCGCGGCTCACGCACGGCCTCGGGGAGCGAGAGGCCGAACGTGGCGACGTTCACGATGACCTGCGCGACGGTGGTGATGATGGTCTTGCCGCCGGGGGAGCCGACGGTCATGAGCGGGTCGCCGTCCTCGAAGACGATGGTGGGGCTGGTCGAACTGAGGGGCCGTTTCGTCGGGGCCACCTCGTTCGGACCGCCCGGTACCGCGTCGAAGTCCGTCAGTTCGTTGTTGAGCACGACGCCGTACTCGGGGACGACGATGCCGGAACCGAACAGTTGCTCGATGGTCGACGTCCACGAGACGAGGTTGCCGTCGCCGTCCGCGACGGTGAAGTGCGTCGTGTGGCTCGTGTTCCGCGAGGAGGCGCGGGACCCGCCGGGTTCGCTCCCCACGTCGACGGAGGGTGCCTCCACGACGTAGGGGTTCCCGGGCTGATAGCTCCACGGGTCGCCGGGCTGTGGCCGCCCGGGACTCGCGTTGTGCGGCGGGATGAGGCCCCGGCGCTCCGCGAGGTACGCCTCGTCGAAGAGCCCCTGCCACGGCGCGTCGACGAACGCCTTGTCGCCCATGTACTCGCCCCGGTCGGCGTACGCGAGGCCGAACGCCTCGACGAGCGCGTGGTACTTCGCCGCGTCGCGGGGGTCGTACTGCCCGAGGTCGAGGGGGTCGACGAGGTTCAGGATGTGCCCGATGGTGAGACCGCCGGAACTCGGCAGGGACATCGTCCGCACCGTCAGGCCGTCGTACTCGGCGTGCTCGGCGTGGTCGATGGTGACGTTGTAGCGCGCGAGGTCGTCGACTGTCATGGAGCCACCCTCCTCCTGGACCACGTCGGCGAGCGCCTGTCCGAGCTCGCCGCCGTAGAGCGCGCCGATTCCCTCGTCGCGGATGCGCCGGAAGGCTTCCGCGAGGTGAGGCTGGTCCAGCGTGTCTCCCTCCGAGAGCGGTTCGCCGTCCGGGACGAACAGGTCGCGCGCGGCGTCGTTGAAGCGGCCCATGTTCTCGCGGATGGACTGGGCGACGAAGGCGTCCACCTCCACCCGGGTCCCGTTAGGTTTCGCCAACTGGATGGCCGGTTCGATGAGGTCCGCGATGTCGCGGCTCCCGAAGCGCTTGAGCGCGACGTCGCAGGCACGGAGGGTGCCGGGGACGCCCACCGCCTGCCCGAGACCGATGCGCTCGCCGAACGGGATGGGTTCGCCGTTCTCCTGCAGGAACATGTCCTTCTCGGCGTTCAGCGGGGCGCGCTCGCGGTTATCGACGGCGTACGTCTCGTCTTCGTCGGCGTCGTAGACGAGCATGAACCCGCCGCCGCCGATGCCGGAGGTGTGCGGCTGGGTGACGTTCAGGGCGAACTGGACGGCAACCGCCGCGTCGACGGCGTTGCCACCGCCTGCGAGGACGCGCTTCCCGACTTCGGAGGCCTGTGGGTGGACGGAGGCGACCATCCCGTCCGCCGCACGGGCGACGCTGGGGGCGGGCATCTCGCCGTCCTGCGTTGTGCCGTCGCCGTCGTCGCCGGCGACGACGCCCGCACCGCCGGTGACCATCCCGACGCCGAGTGCCGCCGTTCCGGCGAGGAAGGACCGCCGGTTCGTCGACAGGTCGGCGTGGTCGCCCGCATCCCGGCTTCGACCGCCGTCTTTTCGTGACATGACGATACAACGTCCACTCAGAGTCGATTTAATATTAATTCAGCTCGGCTCTGTATTCGACTGTGTGCGAGAGTCCCTCTCGTGTACTGGTGCCCAGTCTGCCACCTTCCCACACACCACTTATGTACCGCCCCTCCGACGCCCGCGTATGGTCGAGGACCCCTCCGAGCCGTACGGACAGGACCGACAGCGCGACGTCATCGCCTCCGGGATGCTCGCGGACGACCCGCCGGACCTCCCGGTCCGCTACGAGGAACTGGAGGCGCGCGCGGTGGAGGCGATGGAGTCGGGTCCGGCGAACTACCTCGCGGGCGGGGCGGGCGGGGAGACGACGATGAGCACCAACCGCGAGGCGTTCCGCGAGTGGCGTATCGTCCCCCGCCTCCTGCGGGACGTCTCCGAGCGTGACCTCTCGGTCGACCTCCTCGGCCGGGAGTTCGACGTCCCGTTCATGGTCGCGCCCATCGGCAACCAGACCATCTTCCACGAGGCGGGCGAACTCGGGACCGCCGGTGCCTGCGCCGACCTGAACGTCCCGATGTGCCTCAGCTCCGTCTCCTCGCACACCATCGAGGAGGTGGCCGACACCCTCGGTGACACGCCGAAGTGGTTTCAGCTCTACTGGTCGTCGGAGCGGGCCATCATGGAGAGCTTCGTCGGGCGGGCCGAGGACGCGGGGTTCGACGCCATCGTCGTCACCGTCGACGTGCCCATCCTCGGGTGGCGCGAGCGCGACCTGCAGGGCGGCTACAGCCCAAGTCTCGACGGCGCGGGACTGGGCAACTACTTCTCGGACCCCGCCTTCCGCGAGGGGCTGGACGAGCCACCGGAGGAGAACGAGTCCGCGGCCATCTACCACTGGCTCGACGTGTTCGGCAACCCGGCGCTCGACTGGGACGACGTCGAGGACCTCGTCGGGATGACCGACCTCCCGGTGGTCGTGAAGGGCCTGCTCCACCCCGACGACGCCGAGGAGGCCATCTCGCGCGGCGTCGACGCCATCGCCGTCTCGAACCACGGCGGCCGCCAACTCGACGGCGAAATCGCGGCGCTCGAAGCCCTGCCCGGCATCGCCGACCAGGTGATGGGTCGCGTGCCCATCACCTTCGACAGCGGCATCCGGCGGGGACCGGACATCGTGAAGGCCCTCGCCCTCGGGGCGGACGCCGCGATGGTGGGCCGCCCGTTCGCCTGCGGCCTCGCCGTCGGCGGCGAGGCGGGCGTCCGCGAGGTGCTCTCCAACGTCCGGGGCGACCTCGACGTCTCGCTGTCGAACACGGGGACGGCGAGCGTCTCGGACCTCGACGAGTCCGTACTCGTCCACCGGTCGGAACTGGCAGGCGGGCGCTGAGCCGGTTCAGAGCCTCAGAGCCTCAGAACCGCACGGGGGCGAGTTCCTCCACCGTTCGCTCGGCGAGGTGGCCCGCGCTGTTCGGGATGGTCAGGAGCGGTCGGTCGACGACGTCCATCTCCCCGATCTCGCGCAACTGCTCGCGGGCCTCCTCGGGCGTGCCGGCGACGCCGAGGGCGGCGACCATCTCGTCGGTAACGGCCTCGGCGGCCGCCCCCCGGTCGCCCTCGTGCCACAGGTCGGCGACCCGGTCGGCCTCCTCGGGGAACCGTCCGCCGACTGCTCGCTGGTAGCCCTTCCCGCTCCCGACGTAGTACGCGAGGTGTTTGCGGACCATCAGGCGGGCCTCGTCGGCGTCGTCGCTCACGCAGGCGGGGACGTAGGGGGCCACGTCGATGGCGTCGGGGTCGCGGCCCGCCTCCGCCGCGTGCTCTGCGATGTACTCGAAGGAGTCGGCGAGGTCCGGGAACGGGACGTTGTGGGGGATCCAGCCGTCACAGAGGCGGGCGACGACCCGCCGGTTCGCGCTGCCGAGGGCGGCGTGGTAGATGGGCACGTCGTGGTCCAGCGACGGGAAGTCGGCGGCGTGGAACACGTCGCCATCGTAGGTGACGCGCCCCTCACCGGAGAGGTAGGCCTTCGTCAGTTCGATGCACTCGTGGGCGCGCCGGATGGGATTCGGGTCGTCCCACTCCATCCCGTGGAGGTCCTCGACGGCCTTCCGGGTGCTGGTGCCGACGCCGAGCGTGAACCGCCCGTCGGAGAGGTCGTCGATGGTCTTCGCTGTCATCGCCAGCACCGCGGGGGTGCGCGAGAAGACGTTGAGGATGGCCGTCCCGAGTTCGATGTCGTCCGTCCGGGCGGCCACGTCCGTCAGGCGAACGACGGAGCTCTCGCCCCAGAGTTCGCCCATCCACGCGGACTCGTAGCCGAGGTCCTCGGCGCGGACGGTGAAGGCGGTCGGGTCGTCGACTGCTGGTACAAGTACGCCAAGTCGCATGGCACCACGTGCCCCGCCGACGGGATAAATCCGTGCCACGCGACCTGCGGGTCGCGGCCGACGGCGCTCAGCGAATCGCGCCCCCCTCGCGGAGCCGTTCGAGGTCCTCGTCGCTCACGCCCGCCGCCGAGAGGAGTTCGGCGGTGTGTTCGCCGTGGCCGGGCACCGACTCGTCGGTCTCCGGGCGGTCACAGACCGCCGGGAAGCCCACGCGGGGGTGGTCGCCGCCCTGGACCACGTCGCGGGCGGCGAACTGTTCGTCGGCGACGGCCTCCGCGGGCGTGAGGACGGGTTCGACCGCCGTGTCGGGGCCGAGCGCGTCCGCCCACTCGTCGCGCGTCCGCCCCGCGAACAGCGAGTCGAGTTCTTCGCGGAGGGCCGCCTGCTCGGCCGGGTCCTCCGTCCCGTGGTACGAGACGAGGTCCTCGCGGTCGACGCCCCGGCAGAACGCCTCCCAGAACTGGGGTTCGAGCGCCCCCAGGGTGACGAACCGCCCGTCGGCCGTCTCGTAGACGTCGTACCACGGGTAGCCGCCGGTCAGCGGCGTCCCGCCCGGTCGCGGTCCCTCGCCGCCCCCGTCGGCCGCCGTGAGCGCCCCGTGGGCGACCGTCTGGGAGAACGACAGCACCACGTCGGTCATCGACACGTCGACGTACTCGCCGCCGCCGCCACCGAGTTCGCGCGAGAGGAGGGCGCTCACGACGCCGAACGCGGCACAGAGTCCACCGCCGAGGTCGGCGACCTGGTAGCCGGGCGTGGAGGGGGCGTCGTCCTCGCCGTCGCGACTCATGTCGAGAAAGCCCGTCCGACCCACGTAGTTCAGGTCGTGACCCGCCCGGTCCGACAGCGGACCGGTCTGGCCGTACCCCGTCAGCGAGCAGTAGACGAGGTCCGGGTTGTACTCCCGCAGGGTGTCGAAGTCCACACCGAGGCGCTCGACGACGCCGGGGCGGAAGCCCTCGATGACCACGTCGCTCTCCTCGACGAGCGCGTAGAACGCCTCGCACGCGTCGTCGTCCTTCAGGTCGAGGGCGACCGAGCGCTTCCCCCGGTTGACGCCGTCGAAGACGCCGCCGACCCCGCGGTCGGTGGTGGGGGGCATGTGTCGGGCGTAGTCGCCCGCACCGGTGTCTTCGACTTTCACCACGTCGGCGCCGAGGTCGGCGAGCAACTGGGTGGCGTAGGGGCCGGGAAGCAGGCGGGTCAGGTCGAGAACGCGGATGCCATCGAGGCGCATACCACGCGGTGAGGGGGCGGGGGGCTTAAGATTCAGTCCCGCGCTCACCCCACCCGGTCGACGGTGAGGAAGGTGAGCGGCTGGAGCTGTCCCACGACGACCGCCGGGTCGGAGGGTGCGGTGCTGCTGTAGGTGACGAAGACGTCGACGGACTCCCCCGCGTGGAGGTCGACGAGTTTCGACACGGAGGCGGTGGTGTTGACGTCCGTCGCGCCCGCGGCGACGGACATCGCCCGCGGAGTGCTGTTGACCCGGACGAGGAGTTTCACCCCCGCGCCGCGCACCGTGGGGATGTGGAACTCGCCGGCGGTGTCTATCCGGTAGCGCCCGGAGGCCGAGGCGGTGTACTGGCCCGTCTCGGCGTCGTAGTTCCCCCCGTCGTCGAACGCCACCCGGTCGAACGTGACGACCCGCCCCGACGACTGCGGGAGGTCGATGGACGACCCGAGCGACGCCGAGAACGCCTCGCTCGCCATCTGCGCGCCCGCCGTCCCCGCCGACCCCAGACCGAGACCCCCCGCGACGCCGAGCAACCCGAGTGCGGTCCGGCGACTCAGCGACAGGCCCGCGAGTCCTCCCGTGGTCTCCCCGCGCCGTGGCTCCCCGCCTCCCGCATTCCTGTCAGTCCCCCGTTTGTTTCCCGTCATGTGTGACTCGCGATACCGTGAATCATGGGTCTGGAAGGATAAATCGTTCGCGTCCCGGGGAGTGTCCGGATGCCATTCTCCCCGACGCGCAGCGGCGAGGGTGTGTGCCACCACCGTGGCGTTCCGGGCCGCGCGCGAGGGGGAGACGGGTGGTCACCCCTGCGCACTGGCGGTCTGTCGAGTCGGCCCACCTGTGTCCGTTCCGACCGTGTGTGCTCGCACCGCCGTACATCGCGTGTCCCACTACCGACGACCAGCCGCGTGTGCCAGCCGTCAGTATGTCCCAGTAGGTGTTAGGGGATATAAATATCTCGCCGAGTGTCACTTACTGGGAGTCCGAACAGCTATGGTGTGTGATATGGCATGTGGCTACACACGCCATGATGGACGTTCCACTCACGCTGAACGGGCTACTGGACCGGGCCGTCGACCTCTTCCCGGACCGCGAGATCGTGACGAAGACCCCCTCCGGCGACCTCCATCGCTACACCTACGCGGACCTCGGGGTGCGGGTGGCGCAACTCGCCCACGCCCTCGACGACCTCGGCGTCGGCCGTGGCGAACGGGTCGCCACGGTCGCGGCCAACAACTACCGCCACCTCGAACTGTACTTCGGGCCGCCGTGTTCGGGTCGGTCGATGCACATGTGCAACATGCGCCTGCCCGACGACCACTTCCAGTTCATCGTCAACGACGCCGAGGACCGGGTACTGTTCGTGGATCCGGCGTTCCTCGAGAAGGTGGAGGCGAACGCGGATTCGCTGGAGACGGTCGAACAGTACGTCGTCCTCGCCGACGAGGTACCCGACACCTCGCTGGACCCGGTCGTGGCCTACGAGGACCTCCTCGACGGCCACCCGACGGAGTACGACTGGCCCGACATCGACGAGGAGAGCGAGTGCGGGATGTGCTACACCTCCGGGACGACGGGCAAGCCGAAGGGCGTCGCCTACACCCACCGGGGCATCCACCTCCACAGCCTCATGTCGGGGCACACCGACGCCAACGGCATCGGGGAGGCCGATACCGTCCTTCCGGTCGTCCCGATGTTCCACGCCAACGGGTGGGGCATCCCCTACGCCGCCACGTTCGTCGGCGCGAAGCAGGTCCTGCCCGGCGTCCACACGGACCCCGGCTCTGTCGCGGAACTCATCGACGGCGAGGAGGTGACCATGTCCGCCGCCGTCCCGACCATCTGGCTGGAGATGGCCCAGTATCTCGACGAGAACCCCGAGGTGGACATCTCGAACATCGACCGCCTCACCGTCGGCGGCTCCGCCCCGCCCGAGTCGCTCATCCGCAAGTACGACGAGCGATACGACGCGCCCATCCTGCAGGGCTGGGGGATGACCGAAACCTCCCCGCTGGGGACGCTGAGCACCCTCCGGAAGGAAGTCGCGGACGCCGACCCCGAAGAACAGTACCGCCGCCGGGCGATGGCGGGGGTCCCCGTCCCCGGGATGCAACTGCGAATCCGAGATGAAGACGGCGAGGACCTGCCCCACGACGGCGAGGCGATGGGCGAACTGCAGGTCAGAAGCCCGTGGGTCGTCGACTCCTACCACAACCGCCCGGAGGCGAACCGCGAGTCGTTCGTCGAGGACGTCCCCGCGAGCGACGCGAGCGGGGAGCAGCGAGACTCGTCTCGCGAGCGGTGGCTCAGAACGGGCGACATCGCCACCGTCGACGAACTGGGGTACGTCGACATCGTCGACCGGACGAAGGACGTCATCAAGTCCGGCGGGGAGTGGATTTCGAGCGTCGAACTGGAGAACGAACTGATGGCCCACGAGGCCGTCGCGGAGGCCACCGTCATCGCCGTCGACCACGAGAAGTGGCAGGAGCGGCCGATGGCCTGCGTCGTCCTGCGGGAGGGCCACGACGCGACCGACGAGGACCTGCGCGAGCACCTCGCAGACCGGTTCCCCAAGTGGTGGCTCCCCGAGACGTACCGCTTCGTCGACGCCATCCCTCGCACCTCGACGGGCAAGTTCGACAAGATGACCCTCCGCGAGGAGTTCGGGGATGTGCGACTGGGGGAGTAGCGCGGTTCGGAGGGCCCGAAGGGGCCGAGAACCGCGGAGTCCGAACGGCGACTGTCGGGTGCCGTGAGGAGTAGGGAGGTTCGAGCGTAGCGAGAACCTCCAACAGAACGAGCGGGGAACGATAGTGACCCGCGAGTAGCGCGGGTCGGAGTGCGTGATTCGGAGCGAGCTACGCGAGCGAGAATCGCGGGATCTGAAGGGTCCGGGAACCGCGAGCGAGACTGACGGAAGCCGCGGTCCCTGCCCTTGGTACCGAGCGCGGCCACCCAGCGGTTAAGACCCCTCGCCCGGAGGTGGCGGTATGGCAACGCAGGACACGGTCCCGTCCGGGGTCAGTTTCGAGGAGGACGAGGAGTGGCGGCTCATTCGTGGGAGCCTCGACGAGTTCGTCGAGCGGGAGGTCGACCCGCTGGAGGACGACCTCGGCGAGACGTGGTCGAACCCGCGCAAGCGCCACGAGGACGACGGGCGACTGGTCGAGGAGGCGCTGGAGGCGATACGTGAGGTCCGACGCAAGAGTGCCGAGGCGGGCTTCTACGCGATGAACCTCCCCGAGGAGGCGGGGGGCGAAGGCGTCTCGAACGTGACGTGGTACCGCGCGAAGAAGCACGTCGCCAGCCACGGGACGGGACTCGCGAGCGAGATACTCGCCGGGCCGGAGGGACCGAAACCGCTCCTCCTACAGGCCGAGGGCGAGCAAGTCGAGGAGTACCTGAAACCGGTCGTCCGCGCCGAGAAGTCCACCGGGTTCGGCCAGACCGAACCGGGAGCGGGGTCGGACTCGCCGAACATGGAGACGCGCGCCGAGAAGGACGGCGACGAGTGGGTCATCGACGGCACGAAACAGTGGATCACGAACGCCCCCTACGCCGACTTCCTGCAGGTGTTCGCCCGGACGACGCCACAGGCGGAGGCGGGGCGCTACGGCGGCATCACCTGCTTTCTCGTCGAAGCCGACGAGTACGAGGTTGGCAGTTTCAACAACGCCGTGGGGGCCGAGGGACTGCAGGCCGAGGTCCACCTCGACGGCGTGCGCGTGCCCAACTCGCGGGTGCTGGGGACGCCCGACGAGGCGTTCTACGAGGCGATGGGCTTCCTCTCGCTGGGCCGGATGGAACTCGGCGCGGAGGCGGTCGGCTTCGGTGAGTACCTCCTCGACCGGGCGGTCCAGTACGCGAACGACCGCGAGGCGTTCGGGCACTCCATCGGGTCGTTCCAGGGCATCTCCCACAAGGTCGCGAAGGGGCGGGCGCACAACTACGCTGCCGACGCCGCGGGCCTGAAACTCGCCTGGAAGATGGACGACGGACAGGAGGCCATCGAGGACTCCTCCGTGTTCAAGTACGTCGCCACGAACGCGATGTGGGACATCGCCGACGACACGGTGCAGGTCCACGGGGGCAACGGCCTCGCGGAGGACAACCCGTTCATGGACCACCTCCACTACGCGCGCCTCCTGCGCATCGTGGAGGGCACCGACGAGATTCAGCTCAACACCATCGCCAAGCAGATGGGCGTCGAGTAGCGCGCTCGCCTACCGGCCCGCCGGTCGTCGGGGGTCGAAGTCATCCGCCGACTGCGTTCGTCTCGCCCGGACATACGAGCGCGCCCCGACCAGCACCGTCGCCAGTGCGAGGAGGCCGACGGCGAGGTTCACCGTCATCAGCGCGAAACACGCGAGCAGAACCGTGAGCACGAGCCACGCCCCACGCAGGGCGAGGGCCGCGTCGACGCGACGGAGGAGTTCCGGGTCGGTCATGGTACGAGGAGGCGCGCCGGGGAGATGAACGAGCGCCGACCACACTACTGCGCCAGCCACCCGCCGTCGACGGGGAACGACTGTCCCGTGACGTAGCTCGACGCCTCGCTGGCGAGGAAGACGGCGAGGCCCTTCAGTTCCGACGGGTCGCCCCGTCGCCCGAGCAGGGTGCGCTGGTCGATGGCCCGGTCGAACCGCTCGCGGCCCTCCTCGGAGAGGGCACCGAGGCCCGAATCGAGCAGGTCGGTGTCGAAGAACCCCGGCGCGATGGCGTTGACGCGGATGTCGTGTCTGGCGAAGGAGACTGCCATCTCGCGTGTCAGGTTCACCACCCCTCCCTTCGCGGCGCTGTAGGCCGGTTGCGTCCCCGCGAGACTCCCGACGTGGCCGTAGATCGAGGCCGTCGTGACGATGCTCCCCCCGCCCGTCTCGCGCATGGCCCGCGCCGCCTCCCGGCAGGTGAGGAAGACGCCGGTGAGGTTCACGTCAAGGACCGCACGCCACTCGTCGAGGTCGTACTCGGCCACGGGGGCCTGTACGCCGCCGACGCCCGCGTTGGCGAACGCGACGTCGAGGCCGCCGAGGTCCGCCGCGGTCCGGGCGACGCTCTCTTCCATCGCCATCTCGTCGGTCACGTCCGCATCCAGCGCGAGCGAGCGGGTGTCGAGACCCGCCGCCGTCTCGCTCGCGGCGTCGGCGTCCACGTCGAGGCACGCGACGGCCGCGCCCGCCTCCGAGAGCGCCTCGGCGTACGCGCGGCCGATGCCCCCGCCCGCGCCCGTCACGAGCGCGACCGACCCCGCGAGGTCGAACTGCTCCGGCATGCTCCTGTCTCCGTTCCCGTCTCCCATAGCAGGGGCTCTCGCCGGAGCTATATCCGTCTTGACGTGCGACGGGGCGGGTGCAGGCGTCCCCGGACCGCACGGTCAGCGCGCCAGCCAGCCGCCGTCGACTGGAATCGTCTGGCCGGTCAGGTACGACGCGGCGGGCGAGGCGAGGAACACCGCGGTCCCCATCAGGGCCGCCGGGTCGGCGGGGCGGTCGGAGAGCGTCCGACGGCCCAGCGCCTCGTCGCGTTCCGCGACGGCCGTCTCCGAGAGCGTCCCAATGGCATCGTCGGCAAGGTCGGTGCTGACGAACCCCGGCGCGATGGCGTTGACGCGGATGCCGTGCGGGAGGAGTGCGACGGCCATCTCGCGTGTCAGGTTCGTCACGCCGCCCTTCGAGGCGGCGTACGCCGGTGCGGTCCCGGTGTAGCTCCCGACGAACCCGTAGATGGACGCGGTGCTGACGATTCGGCCCGCCGTGCCCGCGTCCATCATCGCCCGGGCGGCGGCACGCGCCGTGAGGAAGACGCCGGTGAGGTTCACGTCGAGGACCGCACGCCAGTCTGCGAGCGACAGGTCGTAGAACGGCTCCCGGGCACCGCCGATACCCGCGTTCGGGAAGACGGCGTCCAGACCGCCCAGTTCCTCGACGGTGTGGTCGACCGCCGCGTCGACCTCGTCCTCGTCGGTCACGTCCGCCTCGACGGCGAGGGCGGGGCCGTCGAGCGAGGCGGCCGTCGACTCGGCCCGGTCGCCGTCGACGTCGAGACACGCGACGGCGGCCCCGGCCTGTGACAGGCCCGTGGTGTACGCGCGACCGATACCGCTCCCGGCCCCGGTCACGAGCGCAACGGACCCCGCGAGGTCGAACTGGTCGAGTACGTTCTCATGTACCATGACAGGGACTCTCGACGGGGGGATATCTGTCTTGGTGCCCGGTCAGGTCCCGGCGGCCACTGACCCGCCGTTCCCGGTGAGTTCCTCGAGATTCACGCGCTCCTCGCCGGTCATCCCCGTCGTGATGACCATCTGGAGGCCCTCCTTGACGGTGAGTTCCGTCGCCACGATGTCGGACTCGGGGAACACCGCGAGGAAGCCGCCCATCGGATTGGGACTCATCGGGACGAACACGTTGTAACAGCGCTCGCTGTCCACCCGGTCGGCGAGTTCCCGGCTCACCCGGTCGGGCGTGTCGTTGGTGACGAACCCGAGCGTGTACGCCCCCTCGCGGGGCCACTCGACGATGACGGTGCGCTCGAACTGCCCCTCGCGGCCGACGATGGCGTTCGAGGCCTGCCGGGCGCTCGAGTACACCGCCCGGAGGACGGGGATGCGCTCCATGCCCTCGTCGAACTGCGTGAACGCCCCCCAGCCGATGCCCCTGCGGACCACGAGGCCGAGGACGGTGACGAGGACGAACAGACAGACGACGGCGAGCACCTGAAACAGCGGGTTGTCCCGGATGGCGAAGCTCACGAACGGCTGGACGAGGCCGAGGAGGAGGCCGTAGACGAACAGGGCGACCCAGACGGTGATAGCGAGCGGCGCGACCAGGACCAGTCCCGTGACGAACCCCTTTCGAACCGCGTCGGCGGGCATGTTCCCCCGCAGTCGCCGAACGTGTATAGGTACCACGGATCACATCACAGAATTGGCAGGACCCTCGACCCCGGAGCGGGGTCAGAGGTTCGCGACGGCCGCCTCCACCTCGTCTCGGGGTGCCGGCGAGATCCAGTCGTCGGCGACCCACCGGTAGGCGACGCGCATCTCCCCGTCGACGACGAACGTGGCGCGCTGTGGCGTCGTGACGTTCGCCATCCCGTCGCGCTCCCGGCGGAGGCCGTAGGCGTCGGCGGCGGTGCCGTCCGTGTCCGCGAACAGACGAAACGGACTCTCCAGTTCGCGGAGGAAGGCGTTCTGCGCGTAGGGGCCGTCGCGGCTCACGCCGACGACGGGCACGTCGAAGTCGGCCCACCCGGCGCGCTCGTAGCGTTTCCACCAGTTCTCGGCGATGGCGGAGAAGGCGAACGCGGAGAAGACGAGGACGGCTCCCTCGCTCGCCACGTCGGCGAAGCGCGTCGAACGGAACGTCTCGCCGGTACACAACAGCGTCTCGAAATCGGGCGCGTCGTCACCCTCCTGCGGTGGCATGGGTGGACCTCACACCCGCCCGGCAAAAGCGTGGCGCGCGCGGCGAGGATTCGTCACGACGACCCGGGGGAGGTGGGGTTTTTGTCGCTGGGGGACCAGCGTACCAGTATGACGCTGACGCTCTACCGACTCGAGGGCTGTCCGTTCTGTGAACTCGTCGTCGACAAACTGGAGGAACACGACCTCGACTTCGAGAGCGTCTGGGTGGAGGGCCTCCACTCCAAGCGCGACGAGGTCAAGCGCGTCTCCGGCCAGCGCGGCGTCCCCGTCCTCGTCGACGACTCGCGGGGCCTGACGATGGCGGAGTCCGAACGCATCAACGAGTACATCGAGACGTCCTACGCGAACTGAGCGGCTGTCATTTCGTTCCGAGTGACACAGGTATTTACGTCGGTGTCGGTTACCTTCGGTCACGATGCCTACGTGCCAAAACTGCGAGTCGTTCGTCACCGAGGCGTACGTCCGAGTGTTCGCGCCGGACGGGATGAACTCCGTCCGTGTCTGCCCGCAGTGCGAGGACAAACTCCGTGACGGCGCGGAGATACGCGAGGCGCGTTCCTCGCGCGGGAACTAGTCTCGACCCCCCGCGACTCAGTCGTCGAGGCTGTGCGGGTCGAGTCCCGGGTCGTCGACGGCCGGCGCGCCGAGAGCGAGGACGACGCCCCGGTCCTCACCGACGTACCGGTGGCCGTGACCCGTCTCCGGGCCGGCGACGTAGAACGTCCCCGGCCCGGCCTCGACGAACTCCTCCTCGCCCGACTTCCCGAGTTTCAGGGAGAACTCCCCCTCCATGATGTAGTAGAGTTCCTCCTGTTCGCTGTGGGCGTGGTACTGAATCTCCTCGCCGGGGTCGAAGTACCAGACCTTCACCTTCATCTGTTCGGTGCCGAGCGCCTCGTCCACGGCCCGGATGTCGAGGTCCGGGGGAATCTCCTCGACCTGCGAGAGGTCGGTCAGCGCCACGTCGTCGGTGTGTACCACTTCGTATCCCATGGCAGGCTGACCCACGGAGGGGGGTACCAAAACTCCTCGCCCGCGCGCCCTACTCGGTCACCAGTTCGGCCAGTCGCGGGAGGGCCTCGGTCACGTCCACCCGGAGGTCGTAGTCCGCCCGCCCCGATACGGGCGTCTTCTCTAAGTTGACCACGGCGAGTGTCGCCCCGCGCGTGGCCGCCTCGCGCGGAAACCCCGCCGCGGGTTCGACCGTCAGCGACGACCCGACGGCGAGGAACACGTCACAGCGCTGGGCGAGCGAGTGCGCCCGGAGGCGGGCGCCCTCGGGCAACTGCTCGCCGAACAGCACCACGTCCGGTTTCAACACGCCCTCGCACTCCTCGCAGGTGGGCGGCACCTCGCCCGCCCGCACGCGTTCGCGGACCGGCGGCGCGTCGAACCGCCGTCCGCAGTCGGTACAGACCACCCGCCGTCCGTTCCCGTGGAGTTCGACCACGTCCTCATGGCCCGCCGCCGCGTGGAGGCCGTCGACGTTCTGCGTGACGAGACCGGTGAGGTGGCCCGCCCCGGCCAACTCCGCGAGTGCCTCGTGGGCGGCGTTCGGTTCCACGTCCCCGTCGTACAGTTCGGCGGCGAGTTCGAGACGGTCTCGCCAGAACCCCGCCGGGTCCGACCGGAAGCGCGAGACGTGGAAGTCCCCCGTGTCGTAGCGCGTCCAGAGGCCGTCCGGCCCACGGAAGTCCGGGATGCCGGACGCCGTCGAGACGCCCGCGCCAGTCATCGCCACGACCCGGTCGGCGTCCCGTACCGACGACGCCAGTCCCCGGAGCGCCGACTCGTCCACAGTCATGCCCGGCGTTCGTCCCGTCTCGCTATTAGGTGGTCGGTGTCCGCCGCGCGGCGGTACGATTATGTGTCGCCAGTATAGTATGAAAACATGAATGTAGTTGTAAACAGCCGGTCGCGCCGCGCGCTGGCGGCGCTCCTCTGTGCGGTTCTGGTCGTCACGGCGGGGTGTCTGGGCGGCCTGACGGGGTCGGAGCGCGACGGGACGACGACCACTGACGCGCCGGGAACACCGGTCGGGACGACGGACGCGCCCGGCGGGGCGGACGAAACGGCGACGGCCGACGGCAGGCCGTACCCGGCGACGCTCCCCGACGGCGAGGCCATCCTCGCCAGACACACCGGACTGGTCGAGGAGCGGGGGTCCGTCACCGTCCGGTCCACGTTCGAGTTCCGGAGCGCCAGCGTGGACGTCACGCAGAACACGACCATCCGCTCGGACCTCGACGCCGAGACTTACAACCGCTCGATCGAACACATCGACGGCCTCACGGCGGTCACCTACGGGTCGTTCGGCGAGGGGGCGGTCGAGATGAGCGTCCTCTCGACGGGCAAGCGGCGCTACCACGAGGCACGGGCCGTCGAACGACGGAAGGCCCTCGCGGGCGTCGAGGCCGGCGCGTTCGACAAGTACGACTTCGAGTATGCGGGCACCGTCGAGGCGGAGGGAACGACGCTCCACCACTACACGGTCACGTCGCTCGACCAGGTCGTCGTCCGCGAGATTGGCACCGTCACGGGCGAGGTGTCCCCGGAGAACATCTCGGCGTTCACCCGCGACGCCTACTTCACCGAGGCGGGCCGTCTGGTCCGCTACGAGGCCCACATGGTCTACGACTACGGCGGGGAGCGGACCGTCTCGCAGACGCTCCGCGTCACCGACGTGGGCGAGACGAGCGTCGAGGAACCCGCCTGGTACGACGAGGCGAAGCGGTCCATCGAGAACCGCCCCCGACCGGACGACGTCGTCACGCGCACCGACAGCGACCGGGGGGCGACGCTCAGCGTCACGGGCGAACGCCACGCGGTCGGCGGGCAGTACACCGACGTCGAGGTCCGGGAGCCGTGGTTCTGCTGTCTCTACAACGAGGGGACGAACGCCTCGCGCGCCTCGGAAATCGTCGGCCTCGACCTGCCCGAGACGTACGGCGAGTCGTCCTTGACCGTCGAGTACGACGAGTCGCGGGTCCCCGACGGCGACGAGTCGGGCCTCGTGCTGGTCCGGTTCGACCGGGAGGCACAGACGTTCGTGCGCGTGGAGGCGACTCACGACGCCGAGGCGAACACGTTCACGCTCGACAGCCCCGCGAAGGCCGACTACGCCGTCTTCCACTGGGAGACGTGGGTCGCGCAGTTCGACTGACTCGACACCCCCTGAAAGTACTTGTCTCGGCACGAGAACGTTCGACCCATGTCCCGTCCCTCCAGACGCGCTTTCCTCGCGGCCTGTTGCAGTACCCTCCCCCCTCTCGCCGGATGCTCGTCACTCCCCGACCCGCCGGGACAGTCCCCGCCGACGGAGACGCCAGAGGAGAGGGAGTACGGTTCGAGGGAAACTACTCGGAGAACGACCCGTCCACCCCGCGAGGGTCCCGACCCGTTCTACGTCGAGAACTACGACGACCGGGCGTACTGCCTCTCGCTGTCGGTCACGCGCGGGGACGAGACGCTCGTCGACGGGAAGTTCCGCCTCGAACCGGGGTCGGGCCTGACGTTCACCGCCGTCGGCGAACTCGAAACGACCCACGAGGTGCGCGCGTCGCTCGCGTCGGGCGAGTCGGTGTCGGCGGAGTGGTACCCGGTGGTCTGTCCGGGTCGGTACCGCGGGTCGGGAGCGAACCGTGCGGGCGGTATCCTCGTCAACCGAGAGTCCCTGTCGTTCGGGACGAACCACTGCGACGCCGTCTCGTTCGGGCACGCGGTCGAGACGTACCGCGTCGACCCCGCTTCCGACGACTGCTCGGGGGACGTGGAGAACGGGACGAGAGAAACGAGAGAGAACGACTCGAACGCGACCTGACCGACTTCAGAACGTCGTCAGGTTCTCCATCGACTGGTCGCCCACCTCCTCGAAGGCGTCGCGGGCGATGACGCGCTTGTGGACCTCGTCGGCCCCGTCGACGATGCGGAACGCGCGGACGGCCTGGTAGAAGTCCGCGATGGGGAGGTCCTTCCCGATGCCGTTGGCCCCGCAGGCCTGCACGGCGAGGTCGATGGTCTCCTGCGTGGCGTTGGCGGCGAACACCTTACACATCGAGACGGGGATGCGCGCCTCGTTGCCCTCGGAAATCTGCTTGGCGGCGTGGCGAACCATCGTCCGGGTGGCGTGGAGATTCGTCTCCGCCTCCGCGATGGAAAAGCGCAGGTCCTGTTTCTCCGAGAGCGTCGACCCGAAGCCCTCGCGGTCGCTGACGTACGCCTTCGCGATTTCGAGCGACCGGGTCGCCATCCCGGTAAAGCGCATGCAGTGAGTGAGACGGGCGGGGCCGAGGCGTTGCTGGGCGTGGGTGAACCCCTCGTTGAGGGTGCCCAGCAGGTTCTCCTCGGGGACGCGGACGTCGTCGAAGCGCACCTCCGAGTGCGTCTCGTCCATGAGCGACTGGCCCATGTGGGGGATGTCGCGGACCACGTCGACGCCCTCCACGTCGCGGTCGACGAGGATGAGCGACGCGCCGTTGTACGGGTGGGCGTCCTGATCGGTCAGCGCCATCACGATGAAGAAGTCCGCGATACCGCCGTTCGTGGTCCACCACTTGTGGCCGTCGATGACCCACTCGTCGCCGTCCTTCTCGGCGGTGGTCTTCATCATCTTCGGGTCCGACCCGGCGCCCTGCTTGGGTTCGGTCATCGAGAACCCGGAGCGAATCTCGGCGTTCACGAGGGGCTTCAGGTACTCCTCTTTCTGTTCTTCGGTGCCGAACATCTCCAGGGTGTGCATGTTCCCCTCGTCGGGGGCGTCGACGCGCATCGCGGGCGCGCCGAGGACCGAGCGCCCGGCCTCCTCGAAGAGGGGGAGGACGTCGCGGAAGTCCATGCCCATGCCGCCGTACTCCTCGCCGATCTGTGGGCAGAAGACGTCGTACTCGCGTGCCTGGTCGCGCAGGTCCTCGACGACCTCGGGGTCGATGGGACCGTGGCCGAGGTGCTCCCGTTCGGTCGGGATGACCACCTCCTCCATGAACGAGTTTGCGCGCGCTCGCAGGTCCTCCGCTTGCGGGGAGTCGTCGTACTCCATACCCTCCCCTACGGACACACCAATGTAAATCGATTGGCGCTGCGGCAGATACGCCGTTCGTCAGAACCGCGATGGACGCAACTTATTCGTCACGTGGTTCCCAGAGTGTGAACAATGGAAGGTGATTCACGGTGAGCGAGGACGGCACCGAGGGCGAGCGGGGGACCGAGTACTTCGAGCGACTCGTCGACGTGGACCGACTGGCGGAGTATCTGGAGGCAGAACTCGGCCCCGTCGAGGAGTACGAGGTGCGACGCCACCAGGAGGGCCACTCCAACGAGACGCTGTTCGTCACGTGGGGCGACCGCGAACTCGTCATCCGACGCCCGCCGCCGGGCGAGACGGCCGAGAGCGCGCACGACGTGCTCCGCGAACACCACGTCATGGACTCCTTGCAGGGGACCGAGGTACCCCTCCCGGAGACCATCCTCGCGTGCGACGACGACGCGGTGATGGGCAGCGACTTCTACGTGATGGCCCGCGTCGAGGGCGACGTGCTCCGGACGGGCGAACCCGAGCGGTTCCAGAACGACGACGCGCGCCGGCGCATCGGCGAGGAACTGGTCGATACGCTGGCCGAGATCCACTTGGTGGACTACGAGGCCGTCGGGCTGGAGGACTTCGGCTACCCGCCGGGGTTCACCGAGCGACAGGTCGAGCGCTGGTCCGAGCAGCTGACGTGGGCGTTCGACGTGACCACGGAGGAACGCGAGGTGCCCGAACTGTACGACGTGATGGAGTGGCTCTCGGAGAACGTCCCCGAGGACGCCCCCTCGACGCTCGTCCACGGCGACTACAAACTGGACAACGTGATGTACGGGCCGGACGACGACCCCGAGATCGTCGCCGTGATGGACTGGGAGATGAGCACGCTCGGCGACCCCTTCACGGACCTCGGGTGGATGCTGTCGTACTGGTGGGACGCGAAGGATCCCGACCCCCCGCAGGCGACGGACACCCTCACGAAGGACTTCATGACTCACGAGGCCTACCCCACCCGCGAGGAACTCGTCGCGCGCTACGAGGACGCGACCGGGTTCACCTACGACCGGGAGGCGGACCGCTTCTACCGGACGCTCGCCGTCTACAAACTGGCGGGCCTCGGCGAGATGTTCTTCCGGCGGTACCTGGAGGGCAACTCCGACGACCCGATGTACCCGAAGATGCGCGAGGGCGTCCCGCAACTAGCGGCCCGCGCACGGCGTATCATCGACGGCGAGGAACCGCTCTGAGGAGGGCGACGAGACCGACCGCCCGAACCGACCTCCGGGGAAACGTACTCGTACACGTACACCGACAGGTCCGTATGGTCCCTCCACCGACCCGCCGGACGCTCCTCGGACTCGGGGCGGCCGCGCTCTCCTCACTCGCCGGCTGCTCGACTCGCTCCGTCGACCAGCGACCGGACGACCGCCCCACGTCACGCTCGGAACCGACCTCGTCCCCGCCAACTCTGTCCCCGGCGTTGCCGGTCGAACCGTCGGACTTCGAGTGGACCGCCACCCTCGCGCGGGACGCGACCGAGGGACACCCGGCCGGCGTCGAACTCCGCCTGCGGAACGTCGGGGGCACCGAGACGCAACTGCTGTTCGGCGCGACGCCGCCGTTCACCGTGCCGCGCTCGGACCCGTCGGCGTCGGGTGCCCGACTCCTGTTGTTCCACCCGGAGATGGGGCCGGCCACCGCGCCCGAAGACCGAATCGACGGCTGTTGGCGGTTCCCGCCGGACGCCCCCGCGGCGGCGGTGAACGCGATCGCTACCGTCGTCCCCCTGAAGCCCGGCGCGTCCGTGAGCGAGACGTACGAACTGTACACCCCCGCAGGAACCGAGGGCTGTCTTCCCGACGGGTCGTACCGGTTCAGCGACTCGGTCCCCGTCGGCCCCGACGAGGCGGTCACGATGGAACTTCCTTTCCAGGTGACGTGTTCGGAGGGGGCGGTCGCGTCCGTGGCGGCGGGAGCGCCGTCGGTCCCATCGCCCACCGTCCGAGACGGTACTCCTGCCGAGAGGACAGGTTCATCGTCCGAGGCGACGTACTGAGCGCCGGCACCGGGACGACGTGTCGGCGAGACCGTCACTCCCGTCGCGTGACGGCGTCGAGCGAATCGGCACCGTCCGCTTTTCGGTAGCTTCGACCGACCAGCACGAGCGCCCCGTCGCGGTGCAAACCCTCAAATAGCGAGCGACGCCGACACCTCACATGGTCACGGCCCCGGGGTGGCTCCCCGCCCAGCAACTCCTACTGGTCGCCGTCGCCCTCCTCTCGTTCGGGGTGGCGCTCCGACTCGCGGGGGTGGGCGAGAGCGTCGGCCCTCGACTCCGCTCGCGGTTCGTCCTCGGCGTCCCGTGGGGGACGTTCTCGATTACGCTGTTCGTCCTCTGGGTGTACCTGGTCGTCCAGGGCGGGTGGCACCACCCCTACTCACCGACCGTCCTCCCGTATCGCGCGTGGTCGTACTTCTATCCGCTGGGGATGCTCGTCTCGCCGTTCGCCCACGCCAGCCTCGGCCACCTCGTGGGCAACCTCGTCGGCACGCTCACCTTCGGGACGATGGCCGAGTACGCCTGGAGCCACTACCCCCGAGAGCGCGGGCGGCAGACGTTCACCTCGCTCGGGACGAACCCGTTCGCCCGCATCGCCCTGTTCGTCGCCGGGACGCTCGCGGTCGGCGTCCTCACCGGACTGTTCGTCCTCGGCCCGTCCATCGGCTTCTCGGGCGTCGTCTTCGGCTTCGCCGGCTTCGCCCTCCTTCGCTACCCCATCGGCACCGTCGTCGCCCTCACGGCGGGGCAGGTGCTCTCGTTGCTGTACAGCGCGCTCCGCACCCCGACAGTCGAGGCGGGCGGACAGCCGGCGTTCGTCACGCCCTGGTGGTCGAACATCGCCATCCAGGGCCACGCGCTCGGCCTGTTCATCGGCGCGGTCCTCGCCGTCCTCCTCGTGCGGCGGCGCGACGCCCGCCCCTCCGCGCTTCGACTCTGGCTGGCGACGCTGCTGTTCGCCGCCTCGCAGGGGCTCTGGGCGGTGTACGTCCCGCTCTCGGGCGGGCAGTTCCGGCTCTACCGTGCGGTGGGAACGGCGCTCGTGTTCGTCCTCGCGGCCCTGTTCGTCTCGGCGGTCAGGAGCCCCGACCGGACGCTCCTGTCGAGAATCGACCTCTCGTACCGCGAGGCGACGTTCGGCCTCGTGGTGGGCGTGACGCTGGCGCTGGCACTCGTCGCCGTCCCGTTCAACCTCTTCGCGGTGGCGAACCCAGACGCGGGGGTCACCGAACAGAACAGCGTCGAGGTGCACGACTACACCGTCTTCTACGCCCACGACGTGCCCAACCAGTACGTCTCCGCGGTGGACGTCGACGCCCTCGGCGCGAGTTCGAGCGTCAACGCCAGCGGCGTCATCGTCGCCAGCGCGGACCGGGAGGTGTGGTGGGAGGTGGTCCCGACGAGTCGCCTCGCGTACGACGGGCGGAGCTACGTCCGTGTGGGCGGCCTCGGCTGGCGGGACACCGTCGTCGCGAACTTCTCGGGGTGGACGCCCGCCGGCAACCGGACGGCGTACGTCGTCTCCCTTGAACACGACGACACCCGCCGCCTCGCGTTCGCCTCGAAGCCGAGCACCGCCGACCCGACCATTGAGGGGCGCAACGTCACGTTCGTCCCCGGTCGGGAGTTCACGCTGGTCGTCTCGCGGGCCGACGAGACCGTCGGCAAGGCGGCACTCCCGGGCGTCAATCGCACCACCAGCGCCGGCGGCCTGACCTTCTCGCGCGAGGACCACGCGCGCGGCGACCGCATCTACGTGAGCACCGCGAACGGGACGCGCGTGCGCATCGCGACGGAACCGAGCAGACCCTGAGCCACCGGCAGAACACGGAACGGTGTCAGCCCCACGAGAGTGCCGCGGGGGCGCACCGAGTGGGAGTCGGGGCGGGTCCGACCTCGCCCACGCGAGGGGGTCCGCATGGGGGACCGACCGCGGGGAGGCCACTCGCCCCGAGAGGTGTCGGCGGCCCACTGAGCGCGCCACAGACGCGCTCAGCGGCCGGTTCGACACCACCCGGAAGTACCCGAGACCGATATTGAACGTTGCGGGTCCGGACGAAAACCGTTGATATGACAAGGCCTCTCGCCGGCTCACTCCCAGACGACGCGGAACACCTCGACGTCGAGCGTGTGGCGCTCGCTCGTGTGGAACGCGAACTGCCGGTCCAGGTCGAACTCCGCGCCGAACGCGTGCGTGACCGTCCCGCCCGCGTCGTCGGCGAACGCCTCGACGAACCCGCGACTACCCGCGTTGTGTACCGAGTAGGTGACCCGCGCGAGGCGACGGGCCGCGTCCAGAAACGCTCGGTCGGCGTGTTCCCGGCCGTGCTGGGCGCCGAACGGGGGGTTCATCAGGACCGTCGCCTCGCGCGGGCAGAGCGGGGGTCGCGTCGCGTCGCCGAGGACCCACGAGACGCCCGGCGCGTCCACCCGGTCCGCGTTCGCCACGGCGATGGCGAGCGCCGAGGGGTCGCGGTCGACGCCGACCACCTCGGTCGCCCCGAGGAGGCGCGCACCGAGTGCGAGCATTCCGGTGCCCGTCCCGAGGTCGACGACCGGTCGGTCGAAGTCGCCCTGCAGAGCGGCGAGGTGGACGAGGTGCGCCGCCAGCGGTGCGGGCGTCGGGTACTGCTCCCACTCGACGCGCGGGTCGTCGAACCCGGCGACCGATTCGAGGCGGCGTTCGAGGGAGCGACGGTTCATCTGCCGTGGGTTCGGCGGGCGGGCGGTCAAACGTTGCGGGTCGACGGCGTCGTCGGTCCGCGGACCCTCCGCCTCCTCGACGCCGCCTTCCGCGACGAACCCGCCACCGTCCGGGAACTGCACGCCGACGGGCGACCCACGGGCGCATCGGTTGTGACACTCGGTGGAACGGACCGGGGGTTAGATTCATCCCGCGCGACCCGAACACGAGGTATGGACTGTCCACGCTGTGACGCGCCGCTCGAAGCGTACGTCCTGTTCGGGCGGGAGGCCGTCGCCTGCGAGACCTGTGGCTACCTCGGCGTCACCGTCGAACACCGGAGCGAACCGCGAGAAATCGAGAGTTGGCAGGCGGCAATCGACCGCTTCCGGTCGGAGTAGTCAGTCCTCGGTCGCCGCGGCTTCCTCCTCTTTCTTGTCGCTGCCGGCGTCGGAGGACTTCGACTTGCCCTTCGACTTGGACCCAGATTTGGACCCGGACTTCGAAGAGGAGACGGGTGCGCTCTTCTTGGGAGCGTCGCGGTCCTCCTCGCTGCGGGCGGCGACGAGCGACCCGCGGGCGACGCTGTAGAGGGTCTCGTCGGCGCTCCGGACGTCGCTGATGGAGAACGGGAGGTTCGCGTCCTTCAGGTGGTCCTCGAAGAGCTTCTCGAAGCCGCTCGGGCTCGCCGTGCCGCCGGTGACGACGACGGGCACGTCGAGACCCTCCTCGACGTCCTCGTCGTCGACCTCTCGCGCGATGTGCTGGATGACGTAGTCGAGCAGGTTCTCGTAGTAGATGGCCAGCGCACCCTCGACGCCGCCGACGTCGGTGCGGAAGTCGAGTTCGAAGTCGTCCTCCTTGATGGAGGTGACCTTGTCGACGGGCTTGCCGGTGGCCTGTGCGGCCTGCTCGTCGATCCAGTCGCCGCCGCGGGCGATGGAGAACGTCATGACGGGCACGGCGTAGTAGGCGAGACAGACGTTCGTCATGCCCGCGCCGAAGCTGATGCCGAGGCCGGTGAAGTTGTTGTCCGCGAGTTCGCTGTAGATGACCGCCATCCCCTCGTTGATGGGTTCGGGGTTGTAGCCCATGTCCGCGAGGAACGACTCGCAGGTCTTCTGGTGGTACAGCGTCGAGAGGTCCGAGTCGATGGGATCCGCGGGCGTCGAGAAGTGGATGGTCTCGCCGGGGTAGTCCGGTTCGCCGACGACCTGTTCGATGATGAGCTTGATCATCGGGATGGCGCTCTTCTCGTCCGAGGAGAGGATGCCGCGCTGCATCGGGCGGCGCGTCTCCTGCTTGAAGATGTTCGCAAAGTTGAGCGCGTCGTCGCCGACCACGTAGACGGTGTCGTCCTTGCGGATGTGGAGGACGTCCGACCGCGAGAGCATCTGCTCTGCCATGTCGGAGTACTCGATTTCGACGAAACTGTTTCGCTGCTGGACGAACACGGTGTCGCCCTCGTCTTGCCGACCCGATACCAGGTTCATCGTGCCGACGTCTAGGCCTTTCGCCATACCTCTGAATTCGAGGAAATCGTTATAAACGTTCTCTCTAATCGTATTGTTTTAATTGCGTATCTGAATCCGGTAAATTCGGGTGCAGCGGGGTTGTGAGCGCGATATCGGGGAGGGGTAGTCGGTGGTGTCAGCCGAGACTGAGCCACGATCGGAGGCGGGCGACGAACCCGTCGGGTCGCTCCGCCTCGGCCTGGGCTTGCTGGTCGCGGAGGGCGGCGAGCGCCTCGGCCTGGTCGTCCGTGCCCGCGCCGCGTTCGCTCCGGTCGGCGTCCCCGCGCATCCCCTGCAGGCCGGCGACGGCGGCGTCGACGCTCCCACCCGACGAGCGGACGGATTTCGCCTCCACGCCGTCGAACCCGGAGGTGTCGAGTCCAGCGTCAGCCGACGCCCGCTCGCTGCTGAACGTGATACGCCGCGTCTCGTCCTTCGCGACGCCACCCCACGTGAGTTCGGTGCCCGACATCGCCTCGTCGATGTCCCGGCGGACCTGTTCGTCCGTCACCTCGGGGCCGGCGCTCGCCGCCTCGCCACTCTCGGTCGGGGCGACGCGTTCGACGTGGTAGCTCACGAGCGCCGCCGCCGTCACCGCCACGACAGTGACGAGACCGACGGCGTAGACGGCGACGCCCTGCATGCTGTAGTCCACCCCGCTGGTCGTGTCCCACTGGTAGGGGTACGCCCAGACGAAGAAGCCGACGGCGGCGAGGGTGATAGCCCCGCCCGCGAACGCGCCCACCCGAGCACGCCGTTCGACCGGGAGGAGCACCGTCACGCCCGCCAGCAGCGCCGGGAGGCCGAGCGCGCCGATGGCGAACGCTATCTCGCGGAGCCAGTAGAGTTTCCCCTCGCCGGAGGCGGCCTGCTCGGCGACGAACAGGACGAGCCCCGCGACGCCGAGGGCCAGCCCCCCGAAGAAGAGCGCGAACCCGAGGTAGACGTCGATGCGTCGCTCCGGTTCGCCGATGTACTGTCGATACCACCCCACGAGCGTTTCCTCCACGTCGCCGAAGTCGCTCATTGCACACCATTACTAGTTGGAGTATATGATTGTTGGCCCTACGAGGATAGCTCCTCCCGCTCGTGACTGGGCTGACGGGTCAGGACGATCACGGATACAGCGGGCCGTCCGACGGCCCGGTGCGCGCCCGTTGGAGCGTCGGTCGCCGTGGTCGACGCACCCCCCGGTCACGGAGCTACACGCGGGAGACACCCCTCGGGCGCTTCGACCTGTCGCGGGCGTGCTTTCGGTCCACCGAACAGCCACGCTCACCGAGGAAACCCTTACGGTCCCGACAGTTGCACCCTCCCCATGGCCGACGACCCGCATCCACAGGCGCAGGCGCTCCTCGACACCATCGACCAGTCGCCGATGCCGCCGACGTACTCGCTCTCGACGGCGAACGCGCGCGCCGTCGCCGAGGAGTTCTTCGCACCGACCGATCCCGAACCCGTCGACGAGGTCACGGAGTTCTCGATTCCCGGTCCTGCAGGCGACGTCCCCCTGACCGTCTACCACCCCGAGGGCGACGGCCCACACCCCGCGCTCGTCTACCTCCACGGCGGCGGGTGGACCCTCGGTAGCCGCGACACGCACGACGGCGTCTGTCGGGCCCTCTCGAACCGCGCGGACTGCGTCGTCGTCAGCGTCGAGTACCGCCTCGCGCCCGAACACCCCTTCCCCGCCGGACTGGAGGACTGCTACGCCGCCGTGCGGTGGGTCTGTGCCCACGGCGACCGCTTCGGCGTCGACACCGACCGCGTCGCCGTCGGCGGCGACAGCGCGGGCGGGAACCTCACCGCCGCCATCACGCTGATGGCGCGCGACGACCGGGAGGCCGCCCGCCTCTCGGAGCGTCGGGACGGCCCGCGGGACGCCCCCGAATCGGCCCCCGACATCGCCCATCAGGTACTCATCTACCCCGCAGTGGCCTCTCCGATGATTCAGCGCTTCGACTCCTACGAGGAGAACGGCGAGGGCTACCTGTTGGAGTGGGAGAGCATGGTCAACTACTACGGGAACTACCTGCCCAACCCGGCCCAGCGCAGAAACGAGTACGCCGCGCCACTCCTCGCGCGTGACCTCTCGGGCCTGCCGCCCGCGACGGTCATCACGGCCGGGTTCGACCCCCTCCGCGACGAGGGGCGGGCGTACGCCGACCGACTCGAAGAAGCGGGTGTGACGGTGTCGCGCCACCACTACGAGGGGATGATCCACGCCTTCGTCAACTTCGCCGAGGCGATGGACGCGGCGGGCGAGGCGTTCGACGCCATCGGGGACGACCTGAAGAAGTCCTTCTGATTCACGAGAAAGTATTTACCGACGTGTCGGCGAGTGGATGTATGCGACGCAGACAGGTCCTCGCGCTCGCGGCGGTCGGAATCGGTGGCTGTCTCTCCGATTCCGACCCCGACGGCTCCGGGAACGGCACGACCGACGAACCGACCGACGCACCCACGACCACCCCCTCCACGGACGACACCGAGACGGCGACCACGACCGAGAAACCGGACCCGCCGGATCTCCGGGCCTACCCCGGTGACTGTCCTACGTACGATGCCACCACCGTCGTCTGTTCGGACGCGGCACCCGACGACGTACCCCTGCGGATGACGCCCTCGGCGTCGTCGGCGGAACTCCCCGGCGACCTCTCGTTCACCCTCTCGAACGACACCGACGCCGAGTTCCAGACCAACCACTACGCCGCCCGCCTGCACAAACGGGTCGACGGCGAGTGGTTCCACGTCGCGCCGCGAGCGTGGCCGCAACCCCTCACCCCGATTTCCGCTGGCGGGTCGTACACGTGGACGGTCGAGTTCGCCGGGGGTGAGGGAGAGCGCCCGGACGCGGGGGAGACCGACCGCACCGTCGGCGGACTGGGCGGCGGGCGCTACGCCTTCGGCAACGACGGCTGGTTCGCAGGCGGCTCTCACGAGTCCAAGACCGCCGCCGTCGCCATCTTCGACCTGCAGGGGCCGCCGGCCGAACTCACGACGACCGACCGCCTCTCGAAGGTCTCCGTCGAGGGCGGGACGGTCACCGGGCGCTGGAACGTGAGCCACCTCGAAGCGGGCGACCGGGTGGCGACGTTCACGCTGGAACGAACCGACGAGAGCGCGGAGGGACGTCTCATCACCGAACAGGTACGACAGGAGGGACTGCATCCGCGCCCCCTTCGGGACGCCCTCGCCCTCGCCGTCGAACACGACGCGGCGACGGTGCGACTGACCGGGGAGACCGGGTCGAGTCCCCCGTTCGGGGTCGGGGAACCGCGGGTGTTCGAGTACGAGGGATCGAACTACCGAATCAGCGCGGAGGTGACGGAAGGGACGCCCGAGTCGGGATAGCGGACGCTTACCAGGTGCCGTGGAAGGTGTCGAACGACAGCGAGTCGAGGGGCTTCTCCCCGATGGCTATCTCGTACTCGCCGGGAGTGAGCATCGGCTGTTTGAACTGCGGGCCGTCGTCGGTGGTGATGCGCGGACAGCCGGTGTTGACGTAGGCGTCGAACCCGAAGTTCGTCAGGCGGTCGGGCGTCACCTCGTCCATCGTCAGCAGGTAGGCGTTCTCGTTGTTCTCGACGATGTCGTTTGCGACCTCCCAGCGGCCCTGTCCGATCTTCGTACAGAAGACGACGCCCCACGTCTCGGCGTCCATCGCGCGGTGGACGGCACCGTAGCGCTGTTTGAGGAACTTCTCCGTGTCTGCGACGGTGACCACGTTGTTGACGGGGTCGGCGATGACGACGTTCTTGTCGGGATGTTCCATCGCGAGGCCCAGGGGGTGGAACTTCCCGCCGCCGACGTACAGCACCTGATCGGCGTCGATGTCCGCGCTCGCGTAGTTACACCCGAGGACCTGCCCCTCGTGGGTGAGTCGGTCGTCGCCCCGGCGGGTGTGGACCGTGAAGCCCCGTGCTTCCAGCCACGTCCGCATCTCCTCGAACTTGTTCATGTGCTGGGCCGTCGTCACGAGGCCCACATCGGGGTCCTCCGCGGGGTCGGAGAGTTCCGCCAGCGACTCCTCCATGATGGGCGTCACCTCGACGTTGGAGAACAGCGGGACGTAGATGATCTTCTCCGACTCCTTCATCGGCGAGTGGCCGAAGTGGACGAACACGTCGGTCCGGCGCATCATGTACGTGTCGAGGTCGCAGGCGCCGTAGCAGGGTTGCCCGGAGATGAGCACGCGCACGTCGTCCGGGAGGAGGTCGCGCAGGTCGTCGGCGACGTGCGGCGCGCGCCGTTTCAGCCCCTCGGGAAACTGCAGGCCGACCTTCTTCGCGCCCCGCTCCTCGACTGCCTCGACGATGCGGTCGAGTTCGTAGTCCCACGTCCGCTCGTGTTTGAGGGACATCCCCGTGTTCCGGAGGTCGCCCTCGGTGTACTCGGACTGCGGTTCCTGACTCATTACCGACGTCAATGGCTGGGTGCGGTTAACCTCCGCGATTGGTCGTCGGAGCTCAGTCCTCCAGCCAGGCGTACAGGTCCTCCTTCGGCGCGCCGCAGTTGGGACACTCCTCCGGATACCCTCCCTCCAGGTCGCCCATCTCGCCGCACTCCGCACAGCGCCACATCAGGTAGCCCTCGCCGAACTCCTGGCCGGGGTCCACCTCGAAGTCGATGTGGTCGACGGACTCGTCGGTGCGGACCTGGAACCCCTCCTCGGAGAACCCGCGGATGACGCCGAGTGCGGTCCCGTCCTCGTCGTACACGGTCTGGCCGGGCTTGACGACTCGTCCCTCGGTGGTCCGGTCGCTCGTCTGGTCGCTCATGTTCCCCTCGACCCACGTTCGCCGAGACGATGAATCCACCGCGTGTGCCGGCGGTCCGGGACACCTTTCGCCCCCGGCCCCGACTCGCACATTCGGCAAGCCTAAACCGTCGGGGTCCCAAGCCGGACCATGAGCATCGAATCGCCGGCTGACGACGCTGTCGAGCACCCCGCCGCCCGTGCGACCGAACTCGCCTCCGACCTCGGCGACGCCATCACCGAACTCCCCGCCTACCGGGAGTTCGCAGAGGCCAAAGAGGCGGTCGAGGCCAGCGAGGACGCCCAGGAGCGTATCCGCGAGTTCGAGCAACTCCGCGAGGAGTTCATGCTCGCCCGCCAGACCGGCAACGCGACCAACGAGGACCTCCGCGAACTGCAGGCCGCACAGGAGGAACTCCACGACGTGCCTGTGATGGCCGACTTCCTCGAGGCCCGCTCGGACCTCGAACTCCAGTTGCAGGAACTCAACGAGATGATTTCGGCACCCCTCTCCGTCGACTTCGGCGAGAAGGCCGGCGGGTGCTGTCAGGACTAAATCCCCCACCGTTTTCTTCGTCGGATGTCATCGCGGTGCCCCCGGCATCGCTGCGGGCACCGTTCTCCACGGACGACCCGTAAGTCGCCCGTGGGAAGCGAGACGCCTCCGCTGTCTCACAACGAGACGAGAAGGCCGGGTTCTGGAACTCGCCGTCCGGGGTACGAGAACTCCGAGAACTGCGCTCGCCGCACTCACGCGGACGCTCCGCGAGGACTGTTCGCGTCGCCGATAGCCCGAATCGACCGGTCGGACGGAGAGCGCGGGTCTACCGCGGGGAGACACGACCGCTCGACGTTCTACGCGCTTCTGCGCGCTGACACGGAACGCAGATTCAGGGTCGGCCGGACGCCGTTCGGACCTCCGACCCCTCCGGTCCGGCGGAGCTACGTGTCAGACAGGTGGTTCTCCAAGCCGACCACGACCGGGTCGAACATCTCTGTCACGCCCCGATTCTGGTGGGTTTCCGGCTGCCACTCCTCGGGCGTGAGAACACCTCCCTGCTCGTGGACGGAGGCGGTGTCGACACCGCGGTACTGACACACCGCCCAGATGGCCGCGGATTCCATGTCCAACGTGATGACCCCGTCGTCGCCGTACGCCCTAATCTCGGGGACCGTCTCGCGGTAGAAGGCGCCCGTCGTCCACGTCGTCCCCCGCGGTGTGTCGAAGCCCGCCTCCGAGAGAGCACCGTCCAGGTTGTCGACGAGCGACGCCGTCGGTGTCACCGACACCTCGTCGGGGACGTAGTGGTAGGAGACTCCCTCGTCTCTGATGGCATCGGTCGGGAGGATGGCCGCTTCGGGCGGGGTGTCCGTCTGCAGTCCTGCTGCACCACCCAACAGGACGACGGCCTCGGCGCCCGCCGCGATGACGTTCTCGGTGACCATCGCCGATATCGGGGCGCCGGTTCCCCACTCGTGGACGGGAACGTACCCGACCGTCTCCGTCACCGGGTACAGGGACTGTGAACGGACGATCTGGACCGGCGAGTCGGCCCGCGGTTCGACGAACTCCGTGAGTTTCGGCTGGTAGCCGAGGACCACCGCCGGAGGAACGTCGGGCAGTCCCCCACCCCCCATTTCGATCACCTCCTTCGGCGAGAACAGTGCTTCCGCGCCGTATTTGTCCCCGTAGTTAGGAATCACGACCTGCGTTCGTTTCACTCCGGCAAAACCCTTCTCCGACCCCGTGATGCGGGGTGAGGGAGACCACCGCCACGATGGATTCACCCCCTCCATCCGGCAGAACGGAAGCCGATATGCGCGCTACCTGGAAGGATTCGCGGTACCGGGCTCGTGGCACGCGCCGAACGATACGCACGGACCGTAAATATCCCGACCGGTATCGGACTATCGGGCGACGAGGAGCACCCCGACGGCGGCGAGCACGAGACCGACACCCTTCCCCACGGTGAACTCGTCGCCGAGGACGGCCATCCCGATGAGCGCCGCGACGACGAAGTACATCGCACCGACCGTCGAAACGGTCGTGGTCGTCCCCACGGAGAGGCCGATGTACGTCGAGATGAGGCCGATCGCCACGAAGACGCCGGCGACGGCCGCGAGCACTCCGCCCCGCGGGGTGACGGCGAGCGACGCATCGGAGGTGACGACGTAGGCTACGGCGAGGGTCGTCGCGACGACGTACGAGATCGCAGCGGCAGTCCTCGGGTCAATCGATTCGGATGCGGCGTTCCCGACGACCAGCCAGATTCCCCACGCAACCATCGTGACTCCGCCGAAGAAGACACCCGCGCCCGCTTCTGAGAGGTCGATCACTGTAGAACACGTTCGTGGGCACGACGTGAGTAGTTATGCCTGCTGGATGCGGCTACGACGGAGCGGTCGTGTACGGTCGCATCGAGAGTCGCCCAGGTACCGGACCAGGCCCCCCTCACGGAGAACGTGACGGCTCAGTCGCCGTCCGACATCTCCTACGAGACCCGCATCGAGTCGCTCTCGGGGGAGTGGGCGTCGACATCGAGGCCGACGAGGTCGTGAGCCACGATACGAAACACGCGGTCGTCAACTTCGCGACGAACCGGGGGGTCGACGCCATCGTCGCGGAACACGAACCCCTCTGGCTCCGGTCCCGTCTGCTCGGCGACCCCATCGACTGGGTGGTTCGTCACGCCACGTGCGACGTGCTCCTCGTGGACAACCTCGGGTACGACCGGCCCGAACGCGTCGCGCTCTCCGGAGACGGCGGCCCCTACCCGCCACTGGCAGTCAACGTCGCCGAGGCCATCGCCGTCGCGAACGGGAGCGACCTCTCGCTTCGGTATCCCGCCGGCCGAGCGAGCACCGATCAGTACGAGCGCACGATCGGCGACTACCAGACCGAACTCTCGGCGCTCCGCTCGGTTCCAGTCTCCGTAGAACCCATCAGAGCCGACGGCGGGCGGTCGTCGGACCCCGACGTCGTCGTCCGTCGCGGCAGCGACGAGGGGCTTCGAGGCGTCCTGTTCGACGACCGGCCGGTCCTCCCGACGCCGGGGTGCACGACGGTCACCGTGTACTCGCACGCGTCGCGTCGACCGCGGTTCTCGCGTCGACTGTTCGAACGGCTGACGTTCTGACCGTCTCGCGACACCTCGGACGGGGTCGTGCGGCCGCGGGTCGGACCGCGAGCGACCCCCCGTCGCGACCAGAAGGTGGACGTTTTTGGTGCGCTCGCCCGGACCCACGCCCATGGAACAGGTCCACTCCGACTGGGGCGACTGGCTCCCGCGCGCCGTCGAAGAGAGCGACCCCGACGGCCTGCGCGTCTGGTATCTCGGCTGTAACGGCTTCGTCGTGAAGGCGAGCGACGGGACTGTGGTGTACATCGACCCGTACCTCGGGACGGGCGACCCGCCGCGGACCGTCCGGATGGTCCCGGTTCCGTTCGACTCGGCGGACGTCCGGGAGGCCGACGCCGTCCTCGCCACCCACGAACACACCGACCACGTCCACGGGCCGAGTCAGGCACCCATCCTCGCCAACACGGACGCGACGTTCTACGCGCCCGACGCGTCCATCGACGCGGTGGAAGAGGAGGGTTGGCGTGACGAGTGGGACCTCGACGCCGAGCGCTTCTCGCAGGTGGAGGAGGGTGACACCCTCGAACTCGGCGAACTGACGGTCCACGTCGAACCGGCCCACGACCCGGACGCCGAGCACCCCGTCTCCTACGTCTTCGAGCACGCGGGTCGGACGTTCTTCCACGGTGGCGACGCCCGCCCGAGCGAGGACTTCGCGGCCGTGGGCGAGCGATACGACGTCGACCTCGGGGCCCTCGCGTTCGGGAGCGTCGGGATGCTCCCCGACAAGGAGACGCGCGAACCGAAGCGCACGCAGTGGTACTCCGACGAGAACATGGTCGTCGAGGCGGCCGCACAGCTAGAACTCGACCGCCTGCTCCCCACCCACTGGGACATGTGGAAGGGCCTGACCGCGGACCCGACCGCCCTGTTCCACCACGCGCGGAGCTTCGAGCACCCCCGCTCGCTCGAACTGCTCGAAATCGGCGACAGCGCGGCCGTCTGAGCCGGCGGCTACGATAGTCACGAATACTTTTATTACTGGCTAGGAGTAGATTCAATCAGATGAGTACCGCTGATACGGATGCCGTCACCGTCGCGGCCGACGGCATCTCCGTGGAGAAATCGTTCGAACCGGACGAGTTCCCCGTCCCGGCCATCGCCTTCGTCGTCGAGTCGGAGCGAGACACGCCCGCCACCTTCCGGCTGGTCGACGACCTGCCCGAGGGGGTCGGTCCGGAGGACGTCGGCTTCCACCCCGACTACGGCGAAGAGTACTGGACCGTCGAGGGGACGCGAATCGTCTTCGAGCGCGAGTTCGACCCCGGCGAGTCGTTCACCACGGTGTACGGCCTTCGAGACGGCGAGTTCGGCTCCGGCGACCAGTTCCTCGGCGCGCCCGACGTCGAGACGAACCGCACCGCGAACGACCCGGTCGGGACGAACAACAGCCAGGTGGTCCGGGACGTCATCGCCGGGACCGCCGACACCGTCCCCGGCCTCGAGGACGAGACGGACGAGGAGGAGATCGTCCCCCTCGACCTGAACGACCCCGGCGCCGTCGGCGCCCCGGCCGGCGGGAACGAGGCGGCGGACGCGGAGCGAGCAGTCGCCCCCGCAGAACCGGAGGCGGACGATGCAGACGAGGCCGTCGTCGACGACCCCACCACCGACGTCGAGACGCCTTCGCCCGAGGACGACACCGACGTCGAGTCCGCCGGCTCCGACGACGCGGTCCCGAGCGCGGGGGTGGGGGCGGCCGACCGACCTCCCGCGTTCGAGTCCGGGGTCGCCGCGGCCCTCGTCGACGAACTCCGCACCGGGACGGTCGACGACGAGGTCGCCGCCGAACTCAGAGAACACCTCGGCGTCGCCGAGGAACGCGCCGCGGGTGGAGACGGCGGCGCGGCGGCCAACAGCGTCGAGACGCGACTCAAACACGTCCAGAGCGGACTGAGCGACATGCGCGCGTACGTCGACGCGCTGGAGGCGTTCATCGACGAGGAGGGCGAGGCCCAACAGGTCCTCGGCGACCTCCGCACGTCGGTCGAGGCGCTGGACGGCCGCGTGGACGGCGTCGGGGAGCGCGTCACCGCCGTGGACGACCGCGTCTCTGCCATCGACGAGCGCGCCGAGGGCGTGAGCGAGCGACTCGGGGCCGTCGAGGACGAGACCGACGACCGCTTCGGGGCCGTCGAGTCCCGACTGGACTCGCTCGACGACCGGACGGACGACGTCGCGGCCACGGCCGACGACGTAGAGGACGGCCTCGTCGGGGTCGAGTCCCGCGTCGACGGCCTCCGGACCGACCTACTCGCCGCCGAGACCCAACTGGAGGACCTGCGCGAGGAGGCCGCCGTCGCCGACGACGTGGAGGCGGTCGTCGCTCGTCTGGACGACGTCGAGGCGGAGGTCGACCGCGTCCAGTCGCTCACCGACCGACTCGACACGTTGGAGGACGACCTCGACCGGATGGAGACTCTCGCGGGTCGCCTCGACGACCTGGAGGAGGACCTCGACCGGGTCGAGTCCCTCTCGGAGCGCGTCGACGCGGTCGAATCCGACTTCGGGGACCGGGTCGACGCCATCGAGACCGACCTCGCCGAGTTCGAGGGCTTCCGCGAGCGGATGGCGAGCGTCTTCGCGGCGGCGGGCGGCGGACCGGCGGCCGACGACGACTCCGACGACGGGTCGGACGACGAGTAACACGCCGCGCGGGGAGCAATCGGACGCGTTTTACCGCCGGAGGTGGAGTTCCCGACAATGGCAACCATCAGCGTCGCCGTCCCCCGCAAGGGTCGCCCGCTCGAAGCAGTGCTCGAACGGGTGGCCGCGCATACGGAGACGGCCGGACTCGCTGACGAGGTCATCTCGACGCTACGCTACGAGAAGGCGGTGACGAAGGACGACCAGACCGCGGACCGTCCGGTCTACGAGCGACTGGCCGACTACAGCGACGGCAACGCCGAGTTCTCCCTGTTGCGAGACGCCCGCGAGGGGTTCCCCCGGCGCATCGTCTTCGACTCTGCGACGTTCCCGCTGGGCGACCACGACCTGCAACTGGTGGGCCGCGAGGAACCGTTCCGGGCGCTCCGGAAACACGAGTTCGCGCTCGGGTTCGACAGCGCCGACCTCGTCCTGGAGGAAGTCGTCCGTCTCGACCCGGATCCCCTCGCGGACATCGCGGACATCAACGACCGCATCGACCCGCGCGACACGGACGTGCGCGTCGTCACGGGCCTCGGAGACACGGTGTACCACACGCTCCTCGCCACGCCGGAGGTCGCGAGCGGTGACCTCGACCGCTCGTTCGTCGCCGACTACGAGGGTCCCCTGTGTATCTCCCCGCGCTACGAACGCCTCGTGGAGGCGGTCCTCGGCACCGATGCCCTCGAAGACGTCACGTTCTGTTACCCCGGCGGGGGCGAGGAGGAGGAGGCCGCCATCTCCGAGGCCGGCCTCGGCGTCTACGTGACCGTGACGGGGTCGACCGCCCGCGACCACGGCCTCGTCGTCGGCGACGGCCTGTTCCCCAGCGAGACGGTCCTGCTGGAGAACCACCGTGAGACGACGCCGGTCCACGAGGAGGTCGAGGCGCTGTTCGACCCCGTTGAGACGGAACTGGCGGCGCTGTAGCGCGTCGGAGCGCACCGGAGCGCGCCGTACCAACTGGCGGTAGCCCCCACGTCCTGCCGATTCTCCCGACGTTATCCGCGCGCCGCGGCTAGCGGGTGGTACATGTCCGACTCCAGCGACAGCACGATGCGAGCGGTACAGGTCCCCGAACCCGGCGGCGACTTCGAGGCCGTCGACCGCGAGATACCCGACCCGGAACCGAACGAGGTGCGAGTCGCCGTGGACGCCTGCGGGGTCTGTCACAGCGACGCCTTCGTCAAGGAGGGGGCGTTCCCCGGTATCGACTACCCCCGGACGCCCGGCCACGAGGTGGCGGGGCGCGTCGACGCCGTCGGCGAGGACGTCGAGGGGTGGGAGGCGGGTCAGCGCGTCGGCGTCGGCTGGCACGGCGGGCACTGCTTCACCTGTGACGCCTGTCGCCGCGGCGACTTCATCAACTGCGAGGACGCCCTCGTGACGGGCATCGCCTTCGACGGCGGCTACGCCGAGTACCTGACCGCCCCTGCGGAGGCACTCGCCGCCATGCCCGAGGACCTCGCACCGGTCGACGCCGCACCCCTGCTCTGTGCGGGGGTCACGACGTTCAACGCGCTTCGTAACACGGACGCCGGTCCCGGTGACCTCGTCGCCGTGCAGGGTATCGGCGGCCTCGGCCACCTCGGGGTGCAGTACGCCAGTCGTGCGGGCTTCGAGACGGTCGCGCTCTCGCGGGGCACCGAGAAGCGGGACCTCGCGCTGGACCTCGGCGCGGACCACTACGTCGACACCGAGAGCGAGGACCCCGCGGAGGCGCTCACCGAGTTGGGCGGCGCGTCCGTCGTCCTCGCCACTGCCCCGAGCGCGGACGCCATCGAGTCCGTCGTCGGCGGACTGGGTGACAACGGCGAACTCGTCGCCGTCGGCGTCCCCGGCGAACCGGTGTCGGTGGACGTCCAGCAACTCGTGATGGGCAAGCGCTCGGTATCCGGGTGGGCCTCGGGGACCGCGAAGGACTCACAGGACACGCTGGAGTTCAGCGACCTGCGCGACGTGACGCCGATGGTAGAGGAGTTCGCGCTGGAGGAGGCCGACGAGGCGTATCAGGCGATGATGGACAACGAGGCGCGCTTCCGGTCGGTCGTCGTTCCCGAGTAGGCCGCTTCGCTCAGACCAGCCCCTTCAACAGCGTTCCGACGGCGAACGCGACGCCCGCGGCGAGCATCCCGACGACGAACATCTCGCTGCCGTTGTGGAGCCACGACCGGGCGGTGACGAGACTTCTGCTCGCCCCGACGACGAAGAAGGCGACGCCGGTGAACAGCACCGACAGCGGGAACAGCGGTTCGACCGCGAGGAGGTAGGGGACGAGCGGGAGCACCCCCGCGGTGACGAACGCCGCGAACGTGGCGAAGGCCGTCCGCGTGGGGCGCTTCCCGTCGTCGCGTGGACGGCCGCCCGGTTCGGCCGTCTCCCCGCTGCGGGCCGCACGGTAGTCCCGCTCCGACCGTCGGCTGAGGTAGTTGCTCATCCCCATCGAGAACCCGTCCGCGAACAGGTTGGCGGCACCGAGGACGAGGACGATGGCGGGGTCGAGCGCGGCCCCGGCTACCCCCGCGACGACGGCGAACGTCGTCACGATGCCGTCGTTCGCGCCGTAGATGAGTTCCGCGATGTACTGCCCCGGCGGGTCGATGTCGTCGCCCAGTACCCGTTCGAGCATGGGTGAGGGTGGCGGGGCGTCGGCCTAAGCTCTCGCCCGACAATCACTTCTTGGCCACCCGCGACCTACCCTCCCCATGTACCGGGCTATCCTCGTGCCGACGGACGTTCACGAGAGCGAAGCTCTCGTGAGCCAGCCAGAACCGTCACGTTCTGGTGACGGGAGCGACCCCGCGCGGGGGGCGCTGGACCACGCCATCGACCTCGCGGGGCAGTACGGCGCGTCGCTGCACGTCCTCTTCGTCGTCGACACGCGGGCGATTCCGGCCAGCCCCCACGCGGACGACGTCGTCGCGGCCATCCGGGCGGTCGGCGAGGCGGTGACGGACGAGGCCGTCGCCGTCGCGACCCGGGCGGGAGTCGAGTGCGTCGGGTCCATCCGGGCGGGCGTCCCCGCCTCTGAGGTCATCGACTACGCCGCCGACCACGACGTGAACCTCGTCGTGATGGGCACGCACGGGCGGACCGATCTGCGGCGCTACCTCCTCGGGAGCGTCGCCGAACGCGTCGTCCGCGAGTCGCCCGTGCCGGTCCTGACGGTTCGAGGGGACGGCCCGGACGGTGGCGGCCCGGGGACCCCCGCCGGGAGGGGGGCGTGACGTCGATGGCGGGACCGATAACCGGGCAGCGGACCCCCTCCCCGACGCGCCGTGAGATGCTCCGCTGGGTCGCCGTCGGGTCGGCACTCCTCATCGCGGCCGTCAATGTCGGCCTCGGGATGGTGACGGGCGATCCGGTGTTCGCGCTCGTGGGGGCGACCTACGGCTTCGGGGTCGCCCTCTATCTCTCCCCGCTCTGGCGGCCGGTGTGCTACGCGCTCGCGGCGCTCCACACGGGCGTCCTCGGCGTCCTCTGGGTGCTCGACGGAATGCCACACCGGGCCACCGGCCTCGCCGTCGGCGTCGTCGCGACCGTGTTCGTCGTGACGGTCCTCTCCCTGTTCGTCACCGAACGGTCGTGAGGCACGAGCGCCCCGGACTCAGACCGGGAGGACGGGGACCTCCGAGAGTCGGATGACGCGGTCGGTGACGCTCCCGATGTGGAGGCGCGCGACGCCGCCCGCCCCGCGGCGACCCATCACGGTGAGGTCGACGTCGTGGTCGGCGGCGAACGACAGGATGGACTCGTAGGGTGAGCCACGCAGGCAGTGGGTCTCGACGGTGACGCCCGCCGCCACGACGGCGTCGAGGGCGGACTGGCCGCGTTCCTCCCACGCCTCCAGCGCGAGTTCGAAGCTCCCGGGCGCCGGTGTCATCCCGTAGCTCTCGTCAACGTCCGTCGGTACGAGGATGGTTCGGTACATACTGACGATCGGGCGCGAGCGGATTTGAGGTTCGCCGCCAGCGAGAGGGGTCACCGGCCGGCGACGGCCGCGAGAAGCGCCTCCCGGCGGAGGTAGCCGACGAGGGTGAGGGCGACGAGGGCGGCGACGACGAGGAGACCTTCCGCGAGGTGTGCGTCCGCCACCTGCGCGCCCGCGAGGTTGGCGAGGAAGTACCCCGGCGCGCGCCCGACCAGCGAGGCGGCGACGAGTTTCGACAGGTCGATGTCCGTCAGACCGGCGAGAAAGCAGACTGCGTCGTCGGGGAGGCCGGGGACGAGGAAGACGAGGAAGATGGCGAGGAGACCCTGTTCGTCGCCGAAGTCGTCGAACAGGCCGAGCGCGTCCGGGTCGAGCGCCCGTTCCACGTAGGGGCGTCCGTACGCCCGCGAGAACCTGAAGACGACGTAGCTGCCGATAGTGGCACCGAGGAGGCTGTAGGCCGTCCCCGCGACGACGCCGAAGAGGTAGCCGCTGACGAACCCGAGCACCTGTCCGGGGACGGGCGCGACCACCACCTGTGCGGCCTGCAGACAGACGAAGGCGACGGGCGCCCAGACGCCGAACCCGGCGACGAACGCCCGGACGGCGACGGGGTCGGACAGCGCCGACACGCGCGCCCGGAGGACGGCGGCCCCGACGAGCGTCAGGCCGACGACAGCGACGACTAGGAGGAGCGTCGTCCGCCTACTCCTCGCGTCGGCGAACAGGTGCGCGGGACGCGAAGGGCCGGACGTCCCCGACTCGGCGCTGCGTTCGGACACGTCCGTTCGTTGGTCGCGGGGGGAGAAAGCAATAGTGACAGCGACAGCACAGCTAAGCCCCTCCCCGAGACATAGTATCACATGGAGCGCCCGTCGGGACGCACGTTCACCCCCCGCGAGAGCGTCTGTCCGTTCTGTGGCGTGGGCTGTGGTGTCCAGTACGACCCCGCGACGGGGGCGGCCCGTGGGTGGCGCGGCCCCGTCAACACGCGCGGCGAGGTGTGCCCGAAGGGCGTCGCCGCCTTCGACGTGGTCGACCACGAGGAGCGACTAACCCGCCCGCTGGTCCGCGAGGACGACGAACTCGTCCCCGCGACGTGGGAGGCGGCCCTCGACAGAGTGGCGACGGCGTTCGCGGATGCCCTCGCGGTCCACGGTCCCGAATCGTTGGCCTTCTTCGCCTCCTCGAACTGCACGAACGAGGAGAACTACCTGCTGGCCAAACTGGCTCGCGCCCTCGGGACGAACACCGTGGACAACTGCGCGCGCCTCTGTCACTCCTCGACGGTGGCGGCCATGCGCGAGCGCTTCGGGGCGGGCGCGATGACGAACACCCTCGTGGATATCCGGGAGACGGACGCACTGCTGGTCTGGGGGGCAAACCCCGCCGTCAACCACCCCATCATCTTCCGGTCGTACCTCCTCCCGGCGATACGCGACGGGGCGACGCTGATTCACGTGGACCCCCGCGAGACGGAGACGACGCGCGTCGCGACCCACCACCTCCCGGTCAGGCCGGGCTACGACATCCCTCTCACCAACGCGATGGCGGCCGTCGTCGTCGAGGAGGGCCTGACCGACGAGACGTTCCTCGCTGACCGGGTTTCGAACGTCGAGGCGTTCCGCGCGTTCGCGGAGGGCGTCGACGTGGCCGCGACCGCCGAACTCGCCGGCGTCGACCCCGATACCCTGCGCGAGGCGGCCCGGGCGTACGCTGGGGCGGACCGCGCCGCGATGCTCACGGGGATGGGGACGAGCCAGCACCACTGCGGGACCGACACCGTCCACGCCCTCCTGAACCTCGCGCTCCTGACCGGCAACGTCGGGAAGCGCGGGGCGGGCGTCAACCCGCTTCGCGGGCAGAACAACGTGCAGGGTGCGGGCGACGTAGGTGCCCTCCCCGACGTCCTCCCGGGATACCGCCGGGTCACGGACCCCGACGCCCGGCGCGAGGTGGCGGCGGTCTGGGGCTTCGACCCGCCCGCGGAGCCGGGGCTGACGGAAGTCGAGGCCACCCACGAGTTCGGTGAGTCGGTCCACGTTGCCTACGTGCTGGGCGAGAACCCCCTCGTCACGGAACCGAACGCCGACCGGGTCCGCGAGCAGTTCGCCCGCCTCGACTGCCTCGTCGTGCAGGACCTCTTTCTCACCGAGACGGCCCGCGTCGCGGACGTGGTCCTCCCCGGGAGCGCGTGGGCCGAACGTGGCGGTACCGTGACGAACACCGACCGGCAAGTCCTCCGTATGCGCCCGAACGGCGACCCGCCGGGGGACGCCCGCAGGGACCTCGACATCCTCTGTGCGGTGGGCCGACGGCTCACGGACCTCCCGTTCGACTACGACGGTCCCGAGGCCGTGTTCGAGGAACTCCGCCGCGTGACGCCCCTGTACGCCGGGATGTCCTACGACGGTATCGGGACGGGGAGCCAGCGCTGGCCGTTCCCCGAGGGGACCAGCGAGGGCCTGGCCGTCCTCCACCGCGACCGGTTCGCGTCCGGACGACGACGGGCCGACCTGCGAATCGTCGACCACGTCGACCCCGCCGACGGCGTGGACGACGACCACCTCGTCCTGACGACGGGGCGCGTCCTCGAACACTTCAACAGCGGGGCGCTCACTCGCCGGTCGGGGATTCTCGTGCGACTCCGGCCGGCGGACGCCCTTCAGATACACCCGGACGACGCGGCGGACCGGGGCATCGCCGACGGCGACAGGGTCGCCGTCGAGAGCGCCCGCGGGGCCGTCACGGCCACCGCGGACCTGACCCCGGCGATTCGGCGCGGGACGGTCTTCTCGACGTTCCACTTCGCCGACCCGCTCGTCAATCGTCTCACTGGCGACGCCCTCGATCCCGTCTCACGCATCCCAGAGTACAAACACTCCGCCGTCCGGGTCGCCCCCGCCGACGAGGGCGGCCCGTAGCGGCGATGGGCAGACAGGCCGACGGGTCGACAGTCGGGGTGCTCGACGAGTCGTCGACGGAGTGGCACGCCCGCCCGCTCCCCGAGGTGTTCGACGCGCTCGGAACCGACGAGCCGGGCCTCACGGACGAGGAGGCGGCCGCCCGTCTCGCGTCCGTCGGACCGAACGACGTCGTCGGCGACGGCTCGCGGTCCCCCTCGCGCGTCCTCCTCGCCCAGTTCGAGAGCGCGCTCGTCCTCGTCCTCGTGGGAGCCGTCGTCCTCTCGGCCGCCGTCGGCCACGTCGTCGACGCGGTACTCATCGCCGTCATCGTCCTCGCGAACGGTGGGTTCGGCTTCGTCCAGGACTACCGCGCCGAGCGGAGCCTCGACGCCCTCCGGGAACTCGCGGTGCCGACGGTCACACTCCGACGGGGCGGAGAGCGACAGACCGTCCCGGCGACCGAGGTGGTGCCGGGCGACGTCGTCTACCTGACCGGCGGTGACGTGGTGTCGGCGGACGCGCGACTGGTCGAGTGCCGGTCGCTCTCGGTCGAGGAGGCGGCACTGACGGGCGAGAGTGTCCCCGTCGAGAAGGCCGTCGGGCGGCTCCCCCCGGAGACGCCGCTCGCGGAGCGGACCAACCTCGTCTACCGGGGGACGAGCGTCGCGAGTGGGCGGGCCACCGCAGTCGTCGTGGCGACGGGGATGGACACCGAAGTGGGAGCCATCGCGGCGGAACTCGCGCGCGCGGAGAGCCCGCAGACGCCCCTCCAGCGCGACCTGGATGTCCTCGGTCGGCGTCTCGGTGTCGCGGTCCTCGCGCTCTCGGCGCTGGTCGTTCCCTTCCTCGTCCTCGGCGGGACCTCCGTCGTGCAGGCGGCGCTGACGGCCGTCTCGCTCGCTGTCGCGGCCATCCCGGAGGGACTCCCGGCCGTCGTCACGCTGACGCTGGCGCTTGGCGTCCGCCGGATGGCGGACGAGAACGTCCTCGTCCGGACCCTCCCGGCGGTCGAAGCCCTCGGCGCGGTGGACGTCGTCTGCACCGACAAGACGGGGACGCTCACGCGCGGGGAGATGCGCGTCCGGCGCGTGTGGGTGGACGACGCGACGAGCACCCTCGGCGGCGCTCCCGGCGACCCGCGGGTCCGCCGCGTCCTCGAAATCGGGGCGGTCTGCAACGACGCCGCCGACGGTGCCGGCGACCCGACGGAGCGGGCGCTGGTCGACGCCGCCCGGGAGGCGGGACTCGACCCCGACTCGCTCCGGGCCGCTCGTCCCCGTCGGGACGAAGTCCCGTTCTCGGCCGAGCGAAAGCGGATGGCGACGGTCCACGACGACGTGGTGTTCGTCAAGGGCGCGCCGGAGGTGGTCCTCGACCGCTCGACCCGCCTGCACGGGCCGAACGGACCCGAACCGCTCGACGACGCGGCCCGCGACCGAATCCGCGAACGTGTCGAGGCGTTCGCGAACGACGCCCTCCGGGTTCTCGCGGTCGCCTCCCGCGACCGGGCGGGCGACGAATCAGGTGGCGACCCGGACACCGACCTCGTGTTCGCGGGGCTGGTCGGACTCATCGACCCGCCACGCGAGGAGGTGCCCGACGCCATCGCCGACACCTACCGAGCGGGCATCGACGTGAAGATGGTGACAGGGGACAACCGGCTGACGGCGGCGGCCATCGCGCGACAGGTCGGCATCGCCGGCGACGTGGTACTGGGCGACGAACTCGACGCACTCGACGACGAGGCGTTCGCAGAGCGACTGACGGCCGTGGGGGTCGTGGCCCGCGCGACGCCCACGCACAAGGTCCGTATCCTGCGGTCGCTGCAGGCCTCGGGCCACACCGTCGCCATGACAGGCGACGGCGTGAACGACGCGCCAGCGCTGAAGAGCGCGGACGTGGGTATCTCGATGGGGGTCAGGGGGACGGACGTGGCCAAACAGGCGAGCGACATCGTCCTGCTGGACGACGACTACGCGTCCATCCGCGACGCGGTCCGTCGGGGGCGAACGGTGTTCGACAACGTCTGGAAGTTCGTCACGTACCTCCTGAGTGCGAACCTCGCGGAGGTCGCCCTCGTCTTCGTCGCGTCGCTGTTCGGCTATCTCGTCCTGCCGGCCGTCCAACTGCTCTGGATCAACCTCCTCACCGACGGGCTGCCGGCCCTCGCCATCGGCGTAGACCCGTCCGACGAGGAGGTCCTCCGGCGTCGCCCGCGCGCCCGCAACAGGGGTATCATCGATCGGCCGATGCTCTCGCTGGTCGGCGGCGCGGGTGGGGTGACGACGCTCCTCATGCTCGGCCTCCTCGTCGTCGTCCTCGACGGCGCGCCGAGCGTCACCCCGTACGCGATGACGATGGTGTTCACCGGGTTCGTCCTCGTCGAGTTCGGCAAACTGTACGTCGTCCGGTGGACGCGGGGGGCCTCCCTGCGCTCGAACCCGTACCTCGCGCTCGCGGTCGCCGCCTCGATCGTGCTCCACCTCACCGTGCTCTACACGCCGCTGTCGGGGTACTTCGGGACGGTTCCGCTCGGTCTTGGGGACTGGGCGGTCCTCGCGGGGACGCTCGCGGTCGGTCTCCCCGCGCTCGCCGCCGTCGGGTGGACGGTTCGGCGGGCGCGCGAGCGCGACGCGGCGGTCACCGGGACGGTCGGCTGATCGTGGGGCCTCGGGCAAACAGGCGGCGCAAGGCGACCCCGGCGGTGGTGCGCCGCACACCCGTGTGCCATCGCCGGGTGACAGTCACGTCACGGGGGCGATGGCCGCGTCCCGACTGATAAGCTCTCGCAGAGGGCGTGGTCACTCCTGTCGGCGGGGGTTCGTCGACTGGTCCTCCCTGCAGGGGACGCTACTCCGAGAAGCCCTCCTGAACGAACCGTGTGCTCTCGTAGATGTTGAGCAGTTCCTCGATGAGTTCCTCGTAGGTCTCGTCCTCTTCGAGGTGGGTATCGAGGCGGTCGCGGATCTCGTCGCTGAGGGTGAGAGTCAACGGCATGAGATGAGTGTGGTGATCAGGTCCCAACAGTCGGACCCGACGTGCTTCGGGTTTCGCCGCGTCAGGGACCGCCCGCGTCGGACAGTCGCTCGTACGTGTCCCGGGAGAGCGGATCGGTCCCCTCGCTGTCGTCGACCCACTCCTCTGCGAGGACGCTCACCTCCAGTCCCTCGTCACCGGGGAAGACGACGACGGCGGCGAACGACCGCTGGTACTGGCTCGCGTGGTTGCCGTCGACCCGGACGCGGGTGGTCCGTGCGAGCAGTCCGGCGGACGCGAGCAGGCGTATCTTCCGGTAGGCGGTCGACGAGGAGACGCCACAGACCCCGGCGATCTCGCTCGCGCTCAGCGGTTCGTCGGCCGTCTGGTCGAGGATACACCGGCACGTCTCGTCGTCGAGCGCCCCGAAGACCTCCTCGGTCGACGGTGCGGGCGCGTCGCGTTCCATCTGCCGACTCACTGCCCCCCACCTCGCCCCTGCCGGGAACACGAGATGTCCATGACAGGTATGGACACTCGACGAACAAACTCGCTGGGTAGCATCGTTGCTACCGTTTATTCCACGCCGAACTCGGTCGGAGGGGCACCACGGTCGAGGAGCGACTCCTCGACGAGTGCCTTGTTGCCCCGCCGGAGGCGCTGTGAGAGCGCCTGCGTACTGATGTCCATGTCCTCGGCGAGGTCGGTGAGCGTGATTCGTCGTGGGATGTCGAAGTACCCGGACTCGTAGGCCGCGAGCAGCGCGTCGTACTGCTTGTCAGTCAGGTTCGACTGTGCCGTCGGTCCCGGGCTATCGCTGATCCGGGAGATGGCGACCGGGATGTCGTTCGACTGGCACTGCTCGTAGAACGCGGTGACGTCCTCGCGCGAGGGGAACCTGAGGTCGAGATACCACTCGTCGTTCCGGCTGACGAACGAGACGACGGCGGCGTCTGCCTCGGCGAGCGAGGCGACAAGTCCGTTGATAGGGTAGTGCCACCGAACCTCGTAGAGCCCCCACTGGTCGATTTCGGCGATTCGGCGGACCGACTCGACGGAGGGGAGCGAGACGAAGGCCGCCTCGACGTCGCGCTCGTCACCCAGCGCCCACACGTACGGGATAATGCGCTCGCGAACGGGGACGACGCGCTCGATCTCGATCGACACTCCCTCCATGGCTGTCAGGACCTCCCCTAGCTCGAAGGAGTCGCCGGGGACCGCCAGCTCGACAGCCACGCTCATACGCTAGCGAGGCGCGCTGCGGCTTTATCAGGTTCGCACGACGTGACGACCGCCCGGAACGTCACGGACCCGGCCTCGACGGGACGGTTCACGTACTGTCGAGCGCCCCGATGGGTGACCTCCCGACCCGAACCCACCGAACCCACTCCGCACAGGCCTCGTGAGCAGGGCTCCGGCGCGAGCCGCCGGCTCGATTTGATATAGCGAAATAGGATTTACTAGTCGCGAGGCGAACGTCCTACCTGTCGGCTGAAGGAGGTCAGGATAGTCGGACGTCGGCCCGGAGTCAGGAGAGGCGGTAGATGTTCGCCTCGTACACCTCCCGGACCCGGTCGCCCCAGTTGTGGGTGTAGGTGTCGATGATGTCGGTGGCGACGTCCCCGCGGAGGTACTTCACGATGCCGCGGTCCCCGGTGCGGTCCCGGAGGTGGGTCGTGAAGAAGTGCCGGAAGTAGTGCGGGGTGACGTTCTCGCTCGCGTCGCCGCCCGCGCGGTACCACCCGCGCGCTGTCGCGTGGGTCCTGACGACCCGGCGGACCTGCGACGGAGTGAGACGGTCGCCCCATCCGTCACCCGTGCCGGCGAACAGGGGCCGGGCGGGAGAGGGGGTGTCGGGCCGGATGGCGAGCCACCGGACCAGAACCGAGGCGAGTTCGTCGTCGACGGGCACCACCGTCGCCCGCTTGCGCTTGTTCGAGGCCGTCCGCTCCTCGCCGTTGACGGTCTGGCCGCGCGCCACGTCGCTCGCGACGAACAGCGAGTCGGGCCGGCCGTCCAGTTGTGGTCGCGGGCGCGCGTCGAAGTGCTCGTCCACCGTCGGCGCGTCGAGGTTGAGGTCCCGGAGGTCGAGGTTGCACAGCTCCCCCACGCGCATCCCGGTCTTGAGCAGGGTGACGACCAGCGCCCGTTCGAGCGGGTGGGGGATATCTGCGACGAACTCGCGCATCGCGGGGACGCTCACCTCGCGGCGGGCGGGGTCGGTGTCGATGGACTCGTCCATCTCGGCCATCACCAGCGCCATGGGGTTCTCCTCGAAGACGCCCGCCTGTACGAGGTAGGCGTAGAACCGGTGGACGTACGTCGCGTAGGTGGCGACCGTACTCGGCGCGAGGTCGCCGCGCAACCCGTGGACCCACGCGAGACACTCGCGCTGGCTGGCGCTCGCGGGGGTGGCCCCCTGCGTCCCGACGAACCGCTCGAAGTCGCGGAGGACCCGTTCGTAGGCGTCGCGGGTTCGCTCGGCCCGGCCGTGGTAGGTCATGTCCTGGAGGAAGTACGCGACGGGGTCCTCCGCGTCCGCGGGCGGACTCTCAGTGCTCATCGCCCACCAGCGTGTACCCGCCCCGCCGCCCGTCGTGCCGGACGCGGTTCTCGCTCTGGAGTTCGTCGAGGGTCGCCTCGATGCGGTCCTCGATGTCACCGGTGAGTCCGGCGACCAGTTCCTCCCACGACCGGGGCTCCTCGCGGAGCAGGTCGAGGAGGGCCGTCTTCATCCCGTCACCCCCTGGGGTTGCGTCCGTAGAACCGCCTTCGACGGGGTTCGTCCGGTCGCCCCCCGCGAGGAGGCCGCTCCGGCCCGCCTGCACCATCGTCCGGACGAACTCGGCCTGACTCATGTCGAGGGACTCGGCTTCCTCGGCCCACCGGGATTTCTGGTCGCGCGTGACGTAGGTCTGGACCGCCACGCGGTCGCGTTCGGTCATGTTTCGGGGGGACGAACGGGCCCCACATCAATCTACGTCAGACACGACGATAATGCACCTTATCGTCGGGAGTGGAACTGAAAGAGCAGTAACTTTGCAAGCGCAATAGACGATTACCTTAGCAGATACTGTACAACAAACGATTAGTAGATATCGACGATGACTGCACCAGCCACGATTAGTGGGTGAGTGGGCGACGGCGAGAGCGACCCGACGGCCTCTCCGGGGGCGTCCACTACTCCGCCGGGTCGAGTCTCGGCGCGTGTCGGATGGGGGTGTCGACACTCGGTCGGGAGTGGATGGGCACGCCCCGGTCGACCCCTCGATTGTCGAGGGGCTGTTTCAGGAGCGTTCTCGCGTCGGATGGGTTCTCCGACGAGCGTCGGGCGCGATTCGACGTGGGGCCACTCAGTGGCCGCTCAGGCCTCGCCGTGGTAGGGGGCCCGGTCGTCGCGTTCGGTCGGCCTCGACGGACCTCGCCGGCCGGCGGGGGTCACTTCGCTGGGCTGGACGTCCGGTACGTGACCGGGGTCGCTGGCTCACACGGACTCGCGCGTGGGCCGCCGTCGTCGGCCCGCGACGGGCACGTGTGTGAGCGAAGCGGGTCGCCCTCGGCTTCGACCGACCCGCCGCCCGCCCCCGGTACGCTCTGCGAGCGGGCCGTCCGACGGATATGGGGGTGGCCGGAGTATCGCCCGGTTCCCGTGTATGACGTGGCGCCGTGAGAGAGGCGACACCGACGGACGTGCTCGAAGACGGTGACTCCCCGCCGACACCACGAGAACGGGCGGCAGCCCGGCGGAAACGAGTCGGCACCCAGTGTAGATTGGATTACACAGGTTGGTAGCCGCGTTCGGTGGCGGGCTCGTACATCGTATGTCGCTATACGTAGTTCCTCCCACCGAACCCGAGGTTCGGGAAGCTGTTTCGCCGGTCGTCGCGGGGTGGATTTTCCATCCGACCACCTCCCCGCAGTCTGCGCGAGTGTGCAGCTCGCGGTCCCTCTGGTCGCGGTGGGTCCGAGTATCCGACCGCGTCAGCGTGTCACGGACCGCCAGACCTATGTTCGTCGTCGGTCACGCTCGGTACGAAGCGTTCTATGACCCGCCGGTTCGCGTCTCGCCCGGTGTTCGACCCCCTCTCGCCCCCCGCCGCGCGGCGGGCCCGATAGCTGCAGCACTCGGGTTCGCTCCGCTACCTCCGGTAGTCGCAGTCCATCCGTCGAACACGCACGCACATGCCAATATCCGTCGAGCCACCGGCCCGTCGCCGGGGCTCGCCCGTCCACGCACCGTATCAGCGCCAGCAGTCGCATCGCCCCCGGTCACGCAGACCGGTCGAACCACGACCGACGCCCGTCGGCGGTGGGTCGGGATGACCGCGACCGACCCGGTCGGCCGGGACCGGTCGCTCTGGCGCAACCGCGACTTCCGGCGCTTCTTCGCCGGGCAGTTCGTGACGAACGCCGGTGACAGCCTCTACACCGTCGCCATCCTGTGGCTCGTCTTCGACCTCAGCGGATCGACCGTCCTCACGGGGCTCGCGAACGCGCTCCTGTTGCTCCCGTGGCTCCTGCAGGTGCTCGCCGGGCCGGTGGTCGACCGCCTCCCGCTCCGGCCCGTGCTCGTGGGGTCACAGGTCGTCCAGGGCGTCGTCGTTCTCGTGCTCCCGCTCGCGGCGGCGACGGGACGGCTGAGCGTCGGCGTCCTTCTCGCTGTGGTCCCGATTCTGACGCTGGCGACACTGGTGATGGCACCGATGCAGGCGACGCTCGTCCCCCGCATCGTCGACGACACCCGGCTGTCGCGGGCGAACTCCGCGCTCGCGACGGTCACGCTCGGGCTGGACATGGTGTTCGACGCGCTCGGCGGCGCGTTCATCGCCGTCTTCGGCGCGGCGACGCTGCTCCTGGTCGACGCGGCCACGTTCGCCCTCGCGGGCCTGCTGTTCGTCGGCATCGCCGTTCCCCCCTCGGGGGCGGCCGACGACGCACTGGCGGAGACCGACGAGTCGGTCCTCGAGTCGTACGTCGGCGACCTGCGGGCCGGTGTCGACGTGCTTCGCGGGTCCGTCTTCGTCGAACTGGTCCTGCTGACGGCGGTGGTCAATCTGGCGACCGGAGTGACCCTCGCCATCCTGCCGGCGTTCGGGGATGGACTCGGCGGGCCCGCCGTCTACGGCCTGTTGCTCGGTGCGCTCGGCGTCGGACGACTGGTGGGGTCGCTCGTCGCGCCCGCACTCGAGGGCGTGGGATACGGGCGACTCCTCCTCGTCGGTCACTCGCTGGCCGCGTGTTGCTGGTTCGGTGCGGTGTACGCGCCCTCTACGGCACTCACCGTCGTCCTGTTCGGACTCGTGTGGGTGCCCGCGGGAGCCAGCGGCGTGCTCACGGCGACGCTGAACCAGACCGTGTTCCCGGCCGACCTGCTCGGCCGCGTCTCGACCACCAAGGGGACGGCCTCCGGGGCGACGCTCCCCCTCGGCTCGCTCGTCGGCGGTCTCGTCGCCCGAACGCTGGGGACGACCACCACGATGGCGCTGGCGGCCTTCGGGTTCGGGTTCACGGGGCTGTACGTCCTCCTTCGCCCGCGCCTCCGGAAACTTCCGGCGGTCGCGAGGGCCGATCCCGCGGACTTCGACGTGGAGACGCCGCCCGGCGACGGCGAAAAGTAAGACGGCCGCTCTCGCGCACCCGTCGTGGCGTGACTCGGGGGCGACTGCCCCGTTCCTCCGGGGCTACCGCGAGCCTTCGACGACGAGAACGCCGTTGTTCATCGAGTGGTCGGCCTCGTCGGTGGGGAGGTCGAGGTCGAACTGGGTGCGGACGGCGGGCGTGTCGACGGCGACGACGGCACCGTCGCCGACGACGTCGACGGTCACGTCCGCGTCTTCGACGCCGAGGGGGGCGAGGTCGACGGCGACGACCCAGCGGTCGCCGTAGTCGTGGCGCGTGACGTGCGGGTCGTTCGTCTGGGTTGTGTCCATCGGTACTCCCGGATACGGCCCGCGGAAGGGAAAGAGGTCGTTCGGCGAGCGCCGAGGCCACCCGGTCCCATCGTCGGCAGGTGGGTTCTTGTTCGGCGAGTGCCAACCGGTTCCCATGCGGGAGTTCGTCTTCAGAGTCGAGTACGAGCGGGGGGCCGACCCCATCATGGATCTGTTCATGGAGTACCCGAGCGCGCACGCCAGGACACTCTCCTGTCACGTCTCGAAGAGCGGTATCTGGCGCATCGACCGCATCGGGGGACCGCACGAGGCACTCGAACGAATCGACGCGGTGTACGACGAGCACGAGAACTGCCTCGAGTGCGTCACGGGCACCCACGACCACCCCGACTGGGAGTACGAACTCCTCGACGCCGACCGCCACACCCGGACGCTGTACATGTACCGGGCGGCCACGACGGACTGTCACTCCGTGCCCTGTCTCGCGGCCCACTACCTCGGCGACGGTGTCATCGCGGAGGCCGAACGCCGGGAGAACGTCTACGAGTGGCACCTGCTCATGCGCGACGACAGCGGCCTCGGCGACCTGTACGACTCGCTCGAATCCCACCTGCAACCGGGGCTCTCGCTCCACTTCGAACAACTGGGTGAACCCACCAGGTGGCTCGGCCGGTCGGTGTCAGTCGCAGAACTCCCCTACGAGCAACGGGCCGCCGTGGAGGCGGCCGTCGCCAACGGCTACTACGAGACGCCCCGCGACCTCTCGCTGTCGGACCTCGCCGACTCGCTCGGGGTGCCACGCTCGACGCTCCAGTATCGCCTCCAGCAGGCCGAGTCGTGGATCGTCACCCACTTCGTCGAACACTCCACGCTCGGGGACGTGGCGCTCGCGAGACGGGCGGTCGACACACCGGAGAGCGAGGCCTGAGTGCGCGGCGGGGACCGGACGGTCAGCCGTCGACCCGGAAGCCCTCCTCGCGGAGGACGTCGGGCAACCGACCGCCGTGGTCGCCCTGCAGTTCGATGCGCCCGTCGGTCACGGTCCCGCCCACGGCGAGACGCGACTTCAGCGTCGAGGCGAGGCCGTCGAGGTCCGTCGAGTCGTCGAACCCGGAGACGACGGTCATCGCCTTGCCGTACCGCCGGGTGTCGACGGTGATGGAGACGCGCTGTTCCGCCCGGGCGAGGTCGTCCCCGATACCGAGTTCGTCGGGGAGGCCCGCGACGTCGTTGAGGTCGTTGCTCACTACGTCCCCTAGGGACGCGACCGGAATGTGCGGTCGTTCGGCGCTCGCCGAACCTCCTGTCGGCGGTGCGACGGCCTTCGCATTCGAACTGCGCTCGCCCACTCCTCGAACCGTGTACCGGACCACCGGCCCACACGATTCGGCGAGCGCCGAAGTGAGACTGATATCGGTTCGACCCGTTCCGAAGAGTGAAGCGTTGACTCCGCTTCCCGTACCGGGCGTCACCACGCGTCCGGCCGAACCAGTTACCACCCACACCACGTTCCGACGGAACCGGACCAGCACGGAAACGAACGACGAACGAGCGGACGGGACCGAGGAGACGACGGAGGACGACGAGCGGTTGGTCTGCCCCGAGTGTGGCGGCCAGCTCTCACACGACGGCAAGCACGGCGAGACCACCTGCCGAGAGTGCGGTCTCGTCGTGGACGAAGACGAGATCGACCACGGCCCCGAGTGGCGGGCGTTCGACTCGGCCGAGCGCGACAGCAAGTCACGCGTCGGCGCGCCCACCACGAAGATGATGCACGACAACGGCCTGTCGACGAACATCGGCTGGCAGGACCGGGACGCCTACGGCAACTCCCTGTCCTCGCGCCAGCGCGCGAAGATGCAGCGCCTGCGCACCTGGAACGAGCGCTTCCGGACGCGTGACTCCAAGGAGCGCAACCTCAAGCAGGCGCTCGGCGAGATAGAGCGCATGGGGTCGGCGCTCGGCCTCCCGAAGAACGTCCGCGAGACGGCCAGCGTCATCTACCGCCGCGCACTGGCGGAGGACCTGCTCCCGGGCCGGTCCATCGAAGGGGTCGCGACGAGCGCGGTGTACGCCGCCGCACGGCAGGCGTCCCTGCCGCGGACCATCGGGGACGTCGCCGCCGTCAGCCGCGTCGGCGAACAGGAGTTCACCCGGACGTACCGCTACATCGTCCGCGAACTCAAACTGGAGGTCCAGCCGCCGGACCCCGAGGACTACGTCGCCCAGCACGCCTCCGAACTCGGCGTCAGCGACGAACTCGAAGAGCGCGCCCACAGCCTGCTCCGAACCGCGAAGAACGCGGGCATCCACTCGGGCAAGTCGCCGGTGGGCCTCGCCGCGGCCGCCCTGTACGCCGCCGGCTTGCTCACCAACGAGACGCTCACCCAGCGGGCAGTCGCGGAGGCGACGGACATCAGCGAGGTGACCATCCGCAACCGCTACCGCGAACTGCTGGAGGCGGAGCAGGGCAGTCAGGACCACGCGGTGGCCGCCGACTGAACCTCCCCTCCCCCTGACGCTCGTCCTCCTCCCTAACTGACACCTCCTCCCCTCGTGTCGAACGCCTCGTAGCCGCGCGTCTCGACGATGTCGCGCAGGTGGTCGACCACCCGCCAGACGTCCTCGAAGCCGACGTACAGCGGGGCCGGACAGACCCGGACGACGTTCGGCGGGCGGAAGTCGACTACGACCCCGCGTTCCTTCAGCGCCCGACTGATGCGGTCGCCCTCCGGGTGTTCGACGGCGACGTGACCCCCGCGACGACTGGCCTCGCGGGGCGTCCCCACGTCGCACTCGAGGACGCGTTCGTCCACGAGCGAGACGAGGTAGTCGGTCAGCGCGACCGACTTCTCGCGGATGGCGTCGATGCCGGCCTCCTCGACCACGTCGAGTGCCCCTTCGAGAGGGGCGGCGGCGAGCATCGGGACCGTGCCGATCTGGAACGCCCCGGCGCTCTCGGCGGGGGTGTACTCCATGTTCATCTCGAACTGCGTCCCCTTCTCGTGGCCCCACCACCCCGCGAGCGCCGGCGTCACGCCGTGGTGCTCGCGGTTCACGTAGAGGCCCGCGACGGCCCCCGGCCCGGCGCTGAGGTACTTGTAGTGACACCAGACGGCGAAGTCCACGCCGAGCGCCGAGAGGTCGTGGGGAACGACGCCGACGGAGTGTGCGAGGTCCAGCCCCAGCAGGACCCCCCGTTCGTCGGCGGCGCGGGCGATTCGCTCGACGTCGAGCAACTGGCCCGATCGGTAGAGGACGCTCGGGAGGAAGGCCAGTCCCACGTCGTGGGCGTCCATCGCCCGGACCACGTCCTCGGCGGCGATGGTCCGCCCGTCGCGCGACTCCACCTGCACGAGGTGCTCGTCGGGGTCCAGCCCCCGCTGGCGCAGTTGCGCGCGGACGGCGTAGTGGTCCGTCGGGAAGTCGAGTTCGTCGACGAGTATCTTCGGGGTTCCCTCCAGCAGGTCGTAGAACGTCGCGACGAGGGTGTGGACGTTGACCGTCGTGGAGTTGGCGACCACCACCTCGTCGCCCCTCGCCCCGACGAGGGGTGCGAGTCGCTCGCCGAGGGACTCCGCGTACTCGAACCACGGCGGGTCGCCGTCCGTCCACCCGCGGATGCCCTGCTCGCGCCACTCGTCGACGACCCGGTCGAGCGTCCGTTCGGCGTCCGACGAGAGGGGCCCGAGGGAGTTGCCGTCCATGTACAGGTCGTCGGGGAGGGCGAACCGTTCGCGGAACGACGAGAGGGGGTCCGCCTCGTCGCGCCGCCGGGCGGCCTCGCGGGTGGCGTCGAAGCTCATACCCCGGGGACGGGGGGACCCCTGTTGGTCCTTCTGCACTGAGGGCAAGCGGTTTCCGTGGCGGTGGTGATTGGACCACCGTGCGCGAACCCCTCGACCCCCAAGTCGCCTCCGTCATCGACCGAATCGACCGGCAGGGAGTCCCCGAGTGGCACGCGATGGGGGTCGAGTGCGCTCGTCGCGTCGAGGACGAGGTGTTCTCCGGCGGGGCCGGCCCGCCCGTCGAACTCGTCCGGAACCTCTCGGTGCCCGGGCCGGACGGCGACATCCCGATCCGCGTCTACCGCCCGGAGGGCGACGAACCCCACCCCGTCCTCGTCTACTACCACGGCGGCGGGTGGGTGCTCGGGACGCTCGACTCCGTCGAGAGCGTCTGTCGCGAACTCGCCGACCGCACCGGGTGTGTCGTCGTCAGCGTGGACTACCGCCTCGCGCCCGAACACCCCTTCCCCGCGGCGGTCGACGACGCCTACGCCGCCCTCGAGTGGACGGCGGCGAACGCCCCATCGCTGGGTGGCGACCCCACGCGAATCGGCGTCGCGGGCACCAGCGCGGGCGGGAACCTCGCGGCGGCGATGGCCCTCCGCGTCCGGACGGTCAACGGCGAGGCGTCGTGGACCGGGTGTCGCCGGGAGGGTTCCAACCGGCCGACCAGCACCGTCGACCTCGCCTACCAGTTGCTGTTGTACCCCATCACGGACCACGCCTTCGACAGGCCGTCCTACGAGGAGTGCGAGGGCCACCTGCTCTCGTCGGCCGACATGGAGTGGTTCTGGACGCAGTACCTCCGCAGTCCCGTCGACGGGCACAACCCCTTCGCGTCGCCGCTTCGCGCGCCGGACCTCTCGGGGGTGGCTCCGGCGACGGTGGTGACGGCCGGCTACGACCCGCTTCGCGACGAGGGACGGGCGTACGCCGACCGACTGGCGGCGGCCGACGTACCGGTCGACCACGAACACTACCCGTCGATGTGTCACGGCTTTCTCAGTCTCACCGACGAGGTGGACGTGGCCGACCGCGCGATGGACACCATCGCCGACCGGGTACGCTCGAACCTCTAGAGGCCCTCCTCGCAGTGGTGGCAGGCGTCGGCGTCCGCGTCGTTTCGCGCCCCGCAGTGCGGACAGTTCGTCTTCGCCGCGTCGCCGCCCGACCCAACCGTCCCCCCGTCGCCCTCCTTCGCCCCGACGACGCCGGCGACGAGGAAGAGGACGCCGACGAACACGAGGCCGAGCGGTCCGGCGACGAGGAGACTCAGGCCGGCCACCGTCACGAGTGCCCCCGCGGCGACGAGTGGGTTCTCCATGTCCGGTTGGAATCCCGACACGACAAAAAGGCTTGGTCGCTCAGTCCCTGCGGACGGTGTGGCAGTTCCGACAGCGCGCCTGGTAGGACTCCTCGGCGCCGACCATGATGGTCGGGTCGTCGGCGTGGGCGGGTTCGCCGTCGATGAGTCGCTGGTTGCGCGAGGCGGGTTCGCCACAGACGGTGCAGATGGCCTGCAGTTTGTCGACGTACTCCGCCAGCGCGACGAGTTGCGGCACGGGGTCGAACGGTTCGCCCCGGAACGTCTGGTCGGTGCCGCTGACGATGACGCGGCGACCGTCGGCCGCGAGGCGTTCGCAGACGCCGACGAGGTCCTCGGAGAAGAAGTTGGCCTCGTCGATGGCGACGACCTGCTCGCCGTTCAGGTGGTCGAGCAGTTCGTAGACGTCCTCGCCGTCGTTCTCGACGACGGTCGCCTCCCAGTGCTGGCCGTCGTGCGACCCGATGGTGGTCTCGCCGTAGCGGTCGTCCAGCGCGGGGGTGAAGACGGCGACCGACTGGCCCGCGATTTCGGCGCGCCGGAGTCGCCGGATGAGTTCCTCGGTCTTCCCGGAGAACATACAGCCGGTGATGACCTCGACCCACCCGCTCCGGGTGATGGCGTGCATGCCCTCACCGGACGAGCGTGAGGACAAAACCGTTGTCACTCGCCCCGACTTCGCCACCCGAATGCCCCCGTCGTCCGTCGGTTCCCGTCGCTGTCCCGCCGGGAGCGCGAGTCCCTCGCTCGCGCGGCCCCGGTCCCGTAGCGTCGTGTCACGTGCGCGTCTGCTCGCCGGCGAGTAATAACTCGTGCGAACTGTCACGCGGGGGCCCGACCCGGGCGGAGCAGGTGCGTCCGGCCCGCGAGGATGCCGAGCAGGAGTCCCGTGAAGTGGGCGACGAGGGCGACGCGCGGGGCGGCGGCGACCAGCGTGATGAGCGCCGCGAGGCCGACGAACAGCACCGACTCGCCGCGCGGCCCGAGGCCGAGGCGGGTGAGGAGCGTCCGCGAGAGGGGGTTGCCGACCATCGCGTAGCCGAACAGTGCAAGGACGGCCCCGCTTGCGCCCACGACGGCGACGCGTTCGCCGAGCAGGCCCCAGACGGTCACCTCGGTCAGCGCGGCGAGCACACCGGTCCCGAGGAAGAAGGCGTGGAAGCGCCGGGGCGTCGTGACCTGCTCGATGCCCACCCCGAGGATGGCGACGCCGAGGGCGTTCACCGCGAGGTGCGTGAGGCTGTCGTGGGCGTACACCGTCGTCACCACCGTCCACGGGTGGCGGTCGAGCGGGAGGGACAGCGAAAACAGGTTCCGACCGACGCCGAATTCGGTCGCGACGCTCTGGAAGCAGAACACGACGAGGAGGACGGCGAGGGTGGTGAGGGTCGGACTCCGGAGGCCCCGTCGCATACGGAGTCTGGGGGTCCGAGCCCTATCAATCGTCGGTCGTGGCGTCCGGGCCGGCCGTCAGTCGGCGTATCGCCCGGTCAGGTCCGGGACGAGCGGGAGCAGTTCCTCGGTGTCGCGGGTCCGCCCCTCGGCGTAGGTGGTGTCGACGGGGCGTTCGGCCAGCCGTCGGGCCGTCGTCGTCGGGCCTCGGCCGCCGTCCGTCCGCGGGATGGGGGTCTGACGGGGGAGTTCGGGAACCAGTGGGGCGTCTTCGTCTTCGGGGGAGTACCGGGTGAGTTCGTTCGTCATAGTGTGTGCCGCGGCGGTCGGCTGACCACCGCCTGTCTCTCTAATCGTCGCTATCTATCATAAATGTTAATGTTGGACTCAGGCTTGCCGAGCGACGCACCTCCGGAGATTTTGGTAAACCTAAAGTGGGCGCTCGTGGGACTCTCGACCGATGACAGAGGGGTTCACTTTCGACGACGTGAGCGTCGTGATGGGGACGTACAACGAGGAGGCGGCCATCGGGCAGGTCCTCGCGGACGTTGACCGCGTCACTGACGGGCGTGCGGAGGTCGTCTGTGTCGACGGGTCGAGCGACCGCACGCCCGACATCGCCCGCGAGCACGGCGCGTGCGTCGTCGAACAGGAGCCACAGGGCTACGGCGTGGCGGTCCGCACGGCCCTGCTCGCCGCCGACCGGCCGGTCGTCGTCACCACCGACTGCGACGACACCTACCCGATGGAGGCCCTCCCGCGCTTTCTCGACTACATCAACGAGGGCTACGACGTGGTCAGCGGCGACCGCCTCTACCACGGCGCGGAGACGATGCCCCGGTTCAACCGACTGGGCAACCACGCCTTCGCCCTGCTGGCAAGCGCTCTCCTGGGGAAGCGCGTCCACGACACGACGACGGGGATGCGCGCCTACCGACGCGAACTGATCGAACAGATCGAGTGGACGGAGAACACCGGCCTCTCCGCGGAACTGCTCCTTCGCCCTCGCGCGCGCGGCTACCGCGTGCGCGAGGAACCCATCGAGTACGCCGAACGCCTCGGCGAGACCAAACTCGACCCGCTGACCGGCGGGTGGGAGATCGCCCGCTCCATCGTCGAGGTGTGCCTGCAGGAGCGGTTCAGATAGTCCTCACGGAGAATTTCCGCATCTCGTTCTCGTTCTGCAGGCAACTCGTACATCGTATAGTGCTATATGGAATTCGAGTGTGACGGCGGTTGCGGTGACGCTTCGACGACACGCGGTTCCGGTGCTCCGGGGTAGCCTCGGAGGGTTCTCCCGGAGCGGGCGCTGCGTTCGTGACGTCGAGTGCACAGCCCCGGTACCCGTCGGTGAGGAGCGTCCGCGACGTGTGGTGGTCGATTCCCCGGCTCGCCCCGGTGAGGACGACGACCCGGCCCGTCTCTGTGGCGTCCACGCGTCGAGTAGGTGGCCACAGATGAATGACGAGCGACTAAATGTTCCGGCGGTAGGTGCCGACTCAGAGGCGTGCGTCGACGCTGTCCGCCACTCTGAGCGCCAGCGCCGCGATGGTGAGCGTCGGGTTCACCGCCCCGCCCGTCGGGAACACCGACGACGAGGAGACGTAGAGGTTCTCGACCTCGTGGGTCCGCCCGGTCGCATCGACGACGCTCGTCGCCGGGTCGGTCCCCATCCGGGTCGTCCCGAGGTGGTGCGACCCCATGTCGGAGTCCTCGTAGCCGACGACGAGGGTGTCCGTCGCGCCGAGTTCGGCCATGACCTCCCGACAGACCTCCTCGGCGCGTTCGAGCGTCCGGCGTTCGTGGTCGCCGTACGACAGCGAGACGTTCGGCACCGGCCGCCCGTGGTTGTCGGTCGTCGACGGGTCGAGGGTGACGCGGTTCTCGGGACGCGGGAGTACCTCGGCGACGGCGCGCATCCCGAGGACGTTCCCGCCGGACTCCGGGACGCCGTCGAGGAGTGCGTCGCCGAACGTGCTGCTGTTGAACGGGTCGGCGGCAGCGTCCGTCAGCGTCCCGACGCCGGGGTCGCCGAGCGCGCCGAACACCTGCTTGATGGCGGCGGACTTGCGCGTGTGTTCCCCCACGCCACCCCCCGCGGTGTTGAGGAAGACGAGCGCGAAGGTCCCCGGGGTCGGACCGTCGGGGACGTAGAACTGGTCGGACCTGCTGGTGGTGAACCCGACGGTGTTCTGCCAGGTCGGTTCGTCCACCGTCGCGCGCACCTCGATTTCGGCGTGGTCCATCAGGTAGCGCCCGACGGCACCGCTCCCGTTGGCCAGTCCGTCCGGGTGGGCGTCGGAGTCGGAGAGCAACAGGAGGCGAGGCGTTTCGATGCCCCCCGCCGCGAGGACGAACACGTCGGCTTCCTGCCGGTAACGTTCGCCGCCGGGGGTGGCGTACTCGGCCGCGACGACACGCTCGCCCCGGTCGTCGGTGTGGAGTTCGAGCACCTGCGCCCGGTCGACGACGTGCGCGCCGCGCTCCACCGCCCGGTCGACGTGGTGCTCGGAGGTGTAGCGAGCCCCGACCGGACAGGCGTTGCAGACGCCCGTAGCGGAACAGGACGCCCGGCCGTCGTAGGGTTCGGAGGCGATGGCTTTCGGCTGGCTCGCCATGTCGATGCCGAGCGACTCGCAGGCTCGCGCGAAGATGCCGTCGCTGTGCGAGGGCGGGAACGCTGGCATCGGGAACGACTCGCTCCGGGGCGGCCCGTGTGGGTTGTCGTCGCTCCCGGAGACGCCCATCTCGCGTTCGGCCGCGTCGTAGTAGGGAGCGAGGTCGGCGTAGCCGAGGGGCCAGTCGACGCCGACCCCGTAGCGCGACGCCATCTCGAAGTCCTTCTCGTGGAGTCTGGGCGTGTTCCCGTTCCAGAGGAGCGACGAGCCACCGACGCCCTTCGCCCGCACCTGATTCAGGCGGGCAAAGAGGCTCCCCGAGGAGGTGTAGCGGTCCCGTTCCTCCTCCAGCCAGAAGGCGTTGTGCGACACGTCCGACCGGAGCCACAGTTCCATCCGGCGAGTGCGGTCCTCGACGGAGTGGCGCTCGCCGGCTTCCAGCACGACGACCGAGTGGCCCTTCCCCGCCAGCGCGTCCGCCACCAGCGCCCCGCCGGGCCCCGACCCGACGACGCACACGTCCGCGCTCGCGACCGGTCGTCGGTCAGCGCGGTCGGTCCCCGTCATCGCCCCGGCCCCCGCTGGTAGACGTCCGTCCCCCCCGGCCACCCCGGCGGGTTCGGGTTCCCGAGGAGTTCGCCGCCCGTCGGGTGGGTGAACAGCGCGTAGAGCAGGTCGTTGACGAGGTAGTACCTGACTCGCTCGGCGACGCTCCCCTCGGGGTTCGCGTGGACGGCGTAGACGCCCAGTTGCGCCAGCGCCCGGTGGCGGTCGGCCGGGTCGAGGGCAGCGACCGGCCGGTCGAACCGCGCGACGCAGAATTCGTCGACGGTGTCGATGGCTCGCGCCAGCCCGTCGAAGTGGCCGGGGAGCGGTTCGGGTCGCCCGAACACCCGCCTGCGGACGAACGAGGCGTCCACCGTCACCGCCGAGGGGTAGACCACCGCAGCGACTGCCGTCGCCGCCGCGACGCGGGCGTCCGTCGCCGGTTCGTCCGCTCCGTCCGCCGCGAGGGCCCCCGGCCCGTAGCCGAGGGCCGTCGCGCCGAGCGTCGTCCCCGCCAGCGCGGCCAGCGCGTCGCGTCGCGAGAGGGTCACCGGTACCACCCCCGGCCGCCGCCCGTGAAGGGTCGTATCGTCGCGCGTGTCGAGGGGAGGGGCCGCGCTGGTTCACTCACGGGAGAATCCCTCCGAGAACGCGACGGGAAGTCGGTCCGCCCGAGCCCACCGCAGGGGTGGCCAGAGGGCGGCGAGCGCGAGGAACCCAGCGATACCGAGGAGCGCGACCAACAGGTCGCCGTGCCAGTAGAGCGCCAAGAGCACCCCGGACGCGATCTCGCCGAGGGTTCCGTCCCCGGCCAGCCCCGTCGCGTAGTCCACCACGGCCGGGCGGGACGTGAAGACGCGGACGTCGTGCGTGAGCGTCGCGAGACCCGTCCCGGCGACCAGCCACCCGACGCCGACGACGAACAGGGCGGCCGTCGCGAACCGTCCGCCGGTGCTCCCGCCGTCCGCCGAGAGGTGCGTCGACGCGCTCGTCCCGTCCACGAGGTGGTAGTCGGCGGCGACGAGGACGGCCAGTCCGACTGGAAGCGAGAGCGCCGCGCCCACGAGGTACGTCCAGACGTTCGTGAGGTAGGGTGCCCTCCCCAGGAGAGCCGCCAGCCACGCGACGACGGCGAGCGTACACGCGACGGCGACGACGAGGGTGACGACGTACGAGCCCACCGCTCGCGGCGAGCGCCACCCGTCGTCCCCCCGGAGGACCGCCGCGGCGTAGGGAACACCGGCGGTCCAGACGGCCAACAGGACGGTCCACGGCCCGACGACGCCGGACCCGAGGTCGGCGAGGACGACGCCGAACACGCCGCCCCACGCGACGCGCGGTCCGAGGAGGAGCGCCGGACCGACGAGCACCGCCACGAGGTACTCGGGGGGAACCTCGAGCCACGAGGCGGCGACCCCTGCGACGAGGACACCGACCGTGGTACCCAGTACGGTCAGTCCGTCACTCACGTTGGTCTCTCCGAGTGAATGTGCTGACATAGATGTATGTGTGGTTATAGATACATTAAACCTATGATGAATTTCACACCGATTCGGCCGTCCGGCGAGGACGGAGCGGCCCCTCACGGGCTCTGAACGCGCCACGTCCTTCGCGACCCTCCGTGGTTCGGTGTCCTACCCGGTCGTGTCGGTCGCCGTCGCCTCGCTGTAGACGTCGAGGACGTCGTCGACGACGGATTTCCAGTCGGGGAGCGGCGCGGCGGGGGCGTCGACACCACGGAGGCGGTTGACGGCCCGCGCGACGACGGGCGGGGTCGGTTCGTCGACCGTCGCGCAGTCCTCCCGTCGACCCCACTCGGCCAGCGCGCCCGTCTCGCGGACGACACAGGGGGTCCCCGCGGCGAGCGCCTCGGCGACGGTCATCCCGTAAGCCCCCATCGTCGAGAGCGCGATGAGGGCGTCCGCGCCGGCGTAGAGGCCCGGCAGTCGGTCGTCGTCGACGTAGCCGAGGAAGGAGACGCGGTCGGCGACGCCGACGGTCTCGGCGACGTATTCGAGTTCCTCGCGGTACGGCCCGTCCCCGGCGACGAGGAGGTCGTACTCGGCGAGGTCGGGCGAGCACAGCGCCCGGATGGCGTGGTGGACGCCCTTGTACGACTCCAGTCGCCCGACCGAGAGCAGGTACGGCCGGTCGTGCTCCTCGGGTGGTGCGTCGGCGAAGCGGTCGGTGTCGAGACCGTTCGGGACGACGGTCGCGTCGAGACCGAAGGTCTCCCGCAGTCGCCTGCGCTCCCACTCGCTGACGGCGATGCGGGCGTCCGCCCGCGCGAGCGCCCGGCGCCCGACGAGTCGGTAGGGGCGGAGGAGCGCGTCGCGGACCGGCGAGGCGCTCTGCCCGTGGTAGTGGGGCGTGGCGACGAACGCCGTCCCCTCGACGGCCGTGGCCGCGAGCGCCAGCGGAAGGGCGTGGTAGTTGTGGGCGTGGACGACGTCCGCCTCGCGCCGGAGTCGTCGGACCGCCGGGGGGACGCCCGGCGCGAGGTAGTAGGCGTCGCCCGGGGCGAGTGCCCGACACCGCCGCACCGTCACGCCGTCCCGGGTCTCGGTTCGCGGGTCGTTCCGGTCGCGGTCGGCGGCGACGACGGTCACGTCGTGACCGCGTGCGGCCAGTCGTGTCGCCAGTTCGGAGACGTGACGCTCGACGCCCCCGACGCGGGGCGGGTACCGGTGGGTGACCTGGACGACGCGCATCTGGGGAGAATGGCACCGCCCGGCGACATGAGTGGTCCGGTCGCTGGTCACGAACGTTTTAGGTGGCTGAGGGGAAACCCTCCTCCATGAGCGAAGCGAGCGAGGGGCGTCTCGGTGTGTGTTCCGACTGCGTCGCTCCCGAGGAGGCGTTCTCCCTCATCGCCAACGAGACCCGCCTCCGAATCCTCGAAGCCCTCTGGCGGGCCGAGTCACGTCCCGTGCGGTTCTCCGAACTCCGAGAGGCGGTCGGGATGCGCGACAGCGCCCAGTTCAACTACCACCTGGGGAAACTCACCGACCAGTTCGTCAGCAAGTCCGAGGCGGGCTACGACCTCCGCCACGCCGGCGAGAAGGTGGTCCGCGCCATCCTCGCCGGGTCGTTCAACGAACACCCGCACGTCGACCCGTTCCCCGTCGAGGGGTCGTGTGCGTGGTGTGACGGCCCCCTCGAGGCCCACTACGAGGACGAGATGCTCTCGGTGGTCTGTGCGGACTGCGAGCGCCGACACGGGAAGTACTCCTTTCCTCCGGGCGGTCTGAACGACCGGACCGACGAGGAGGTGATGCGGGCGTTCGACCAGCGAGTCCGCCACCTGCACTGTCTCGCCGCCGACGGCGTCTGCCCCGAGTGCAACGGACGGATGGAGACGCGACTGGAGACGGAAGGCGAGTGCTGTCTCGGCGGCGGCCTCCGGGCCGACCACGTCTGCGCGCAGTGCAACTACGCGATGTGTTCGACCGTCGGGCTGAGCCTCCTCGACAAGAGCCCCGTCGTCGCCTTCTACAGCGACCACGGCGTCGACCTCTCCTCGCGTCCCTACTGGACACTCGACTGGTGTGTCGGCGACGAGAGCACCGCCGTCGCCTCGCGCGACCCGTGGGACATCACGGTCACCGTCGAACTCGACGGGGACTCCCTCGCGGTGACCCTCGACGGCGACCTGAACGTGGTCGCCGTCGACCGCTGAACTGTCGGGAACCTTACCGAACGCGATTCCAGTAATCCGGCCTACAGAAATGCATTTCAGATTACACTTATGTCCGTCAGAGGCGTCCGTTCACCTGTAATGAGACGGAACCACTCCGACCGCTCGACGCCTCTGTTCCGGTCGTCCACCCTGTCGCTCGGCACGACCGAACCCCCCTCCGTGTCCGGCCGGTCGCTGGTCGTCACGTACCTGTTCGCGCTGGTCGTCCCGCTGACGCTGTGGGTGGTCAGCTACCCCGCGACCGCCGCCCTCGTCGCCGCCAGTTTCGCCGCCGGCGGCCTCACCGTCTGGGCGCACGTGACGTTCTCGAAGGGCGAGGGGGGCGTTCTCGCCCGCGTCCCCGGCCTCGGCAGCGACCCCCAGCACTAGCATCGCCCCGCACGACCACCACCCCGCTTCGGCCCTCCCACTTCGCGTTTTTCCCCGTCCCGCGAGTCGGCGACCGTTCGTCGTTCCTCGTCTGCCGTCCTCCGTCCGCGTCGCTCGTCATCTGTCGACGTCGAGAAGCCGAGTCGGCGCGCCGTCTCAGGCGGGGGCGGATCCGGTGTCCGGGCCGTCGCCCTGGATGGCGAGCAGTTCCTTGTAGCGGTTGCGGATGGTGACCTCGCTCACGTTCGTCACCTCCGAGACGGCTCCCTGCGTCAGGTGCTCGTTGGTGAGCAGGCCGCCGGCGTAGAGGGCCGCCGCCGCGAGACCGACGGGTGACTTCCCGGAGTGCGCGCCGACCTCCTTCGCCCGCCGGAGGAGAGCGTGCGCCCGGGCCTCGACCTCCTCGCTGACGTCGAGTTCGGAGGCGAACTTGGGGACGTAGTCCTCCGGGTCGGGGGGTTGGACCTCCAGTCTGAGTTCGCGGACCAGGTAGCGGTACGCCCGCTTGAACTCCTGGTCGTCGACACGGCTCACCATCCCCACCTCGTCGATGGTCCGGGGGATGGCGGCCTGCCGGAGCGCCGCGTACACCGCCGCCGTGGCGATGCCCTCGATGGACCGCCCCGGCAGAAGGCCGTCCACGAGCGCGCGGCGGTAGATGACGCTGGCCGTCTCGCGGACGCTCTTCGGGAGGCCGAGCGCCGACCCCATGCGGTCGATTTCGCCGAGCGCCTGCTTCAGGTTGCGCTCCTTGGAGTCGCGCGTGCGGAAGCGCTCGTCCCACGTGCGGAGCCGTTGCATCTTCGCGCGCTGGCGGCCCGACAGCACCTTCCCGAAGGCGTCGCGGTTCTCCCACCCGATGTTGGTCGAAAGCCCCTTGTCGTGCATCATCCGCGTGGTGGGTGCGCCGACTCGTCGGCGCTCGTCGGCGCTCTCGCCCTCCAGCGAGCGCCACTCGGGGCCGCGGTCGATCTCGTCCTCGGCGACGACCAGTCCGCAGTCCGCACAGACCGTCTCGCCGTGCTCGCTGTCCACTTCGAGTCGACCACCACACTCGGGACAGTCGAGGCGTTCGCTCTCGGCCGTTCGTCGGCGGGTCTCCGCCTCGTCGGCCGTCGTCACCTCTTCCCGGTTGTAGCGTGTTATCGTCGACAAAGTGATGGACACGTCCGGTCCGTATCCGGACTCTGCGGCGGTGTCTGCGCGACATGCCTGCAGCGTACACGCAGGTACGTTAGCGTCCAGCAAGACCCTTCGTCTGGCAGATGCCAACTCCGGTTCTCGTCGGGTCCCGAGCGGAATCGACCCTCCTCGGCGCTCGCGGGCCGGGACGGACTCGGACCCCCCACCCGACGAAAGCGCTATTCAGCCTGCGACGAGAGTGGTGGCGATGCGCGAGTTCGTCTTCACGGTCGAGTACGACGCGGGCGTCGACCGACTCGCGGACGCCTTCATCGACCACCCCGACGCGATGGGGGCCTCTCTCGCCTGCTGTGTCACCGCCCGGAATATGTGGCGACTCGACCGGCTGACGGGGTCGCCAGCGGCCCTCGACGCCGTCGAGGCGTGTTTCCTCGACGGGCGGTGCAACGAGTGCATCGGCCACGAGGACTGCGGGGCGACCTGCCAGTACGAGGTGCTCCGGCGGACGCCGGGGAGTCTCACCGTCTACACCTTCCGCCCCGAGGTCGAACACTGCCACTCGATTCCCTACCTCGCGACGTCTCACCTCGGCGACGGCCTCCTGTTCGAGACGACGCGGACGGGCGACCGCTACGAGTGGCGCGTCCTCCTTCGGGACGGGGACAGCGTGGGCGGCCTGTACGACGCCCTCCAGAGCGACCTGCGGCCCGGCGTCCGACTGAACCTCACGCACCTCGGGACGCCGGACCACTGGTGCGAGCGGGCGGTCACCGTCGCGGACCTGCCCGCGGAACAGCGCGAGGCGCTCATCGCGGCCGTCGACGGCGGCTACTACCGGACGCCCCGCGAGGCGACCGTGGCGGACCTCGCCGACTCGCTCGGGGTGCCACGCTCGACGCTCCAGTATCGCCTCCAGCGGGCCGAGGCGTGGCTCGCGCGGGCGTTCGTGGACGCGACGCGGTGACTCAGCCCAGCAGACGGTCGTGTTCGACCTTCATGCAGTGGTCCTGGACGAACTTCCTGCCCGACTCCTCGACGCGCTTTCCGGTCCCGTCGTTGGTGATGCCCAACTGGTGCCACACCATCGCGACGCCGTCGCGGTCGAACATCTCGTCGGCGTAGGGGTTCACCAGCACCACGTCGTAGCCGTGCTCGACGAGGTACTTCGGTATCTCGTGGGCCGCCTTCCCCTCGGTGGTGGACGCCCCGACGACCGCCACGCGCCTGCCGCCCAGTGCCTCCCGCAGTTCCTCGTCGGATTCGACGGGCATGGGTTCCGTGAGGCGACAGGAACGGTTCAGGGTTGCCCCGAGGCGTTCCGCGTTCGAACCGTCGTCTCGAAGGAGACGCCGGGCAGGTAGTCCCCGCCGGGGACGTAGGTGCCCGCCGAGCCACAGTCGGTGGTGAGCCGACAGACCGACCGCTCGCCCGGCCAGAGGACGCGGACGCGCCCGTCGCCCGTCGCCACGTCCACCTCCTGTCGGTAGGTCAGCGTCGCGCCGCCCTCCTGAACGAACGTCACCGTCAGGGTGACTTCCTCGAAGCGACCGAGCGGGACACTCCCGCTTCCGAGCGTCGCGTGCGTGTCGTTGACCGCCCACTCGACCGTCGCGGTGCCGTCCTCCGCGCTGACGCCGTCAACGAGGGACGTGCCGTTCGCCGCTAGCCGAACCGTCGAGGGGCGACCCACCACGCCGACGGTGGTGGTGAACTCGTGGCGGGACCCCTCGCGGACCGCGAGGGACTGGAGGTGGGGCGTGACGGGACTCGGGCCGAGGTCCCACTCCCCGCGGAACGAGTAGCGATAGAGCCGCCGGTCCGGGTAGGCGTCGACGACGGCGAAGTCGCCCGCGGCGCCGCGGTCCTGCGCGTAGAGCACGTCGCCGGACTCCAGCGACCCGCCGTTGCGCAGGGGCTGGAACGGGTGGTTGAGCCACGCGCCGTACGTCCGCGGGAGGAAGACGAGGGCGTCCTCGAACTCCCGGTCGAACGGTTCCAGCGCCCGCCGGAGGTCCTCCGTCGTCCGCTCGTGGTCCGCGACGGGTTCGTCCATCGCGGCGACCTGCGCCCCGGCGACGACGGGGGCCGCGACGAGGAGGACGGCGAGTCCCGCCGCCCGTGCCTGCCGACGGGGGAGCGCCCCGAGACGCGCCCGCGTCCAGTTCGCCACGTCCCGGAGGCCGACCGCTCCGAACACCGAGAGGGGGAGCAGGAGGTCGTAGTGGTAGAACGGGCCGAACGCGCCCATGAAGCCGTCTGTGGGGTCGGAGACGTTCCCGAGGACGTTCAGCGACCCCCAGAACGCGACGTTCCCGACGACCACCGAGAGGGCGACGCCCGCGAGGAGGCGACGGAGGGTGCGGTCGGGGAGCGTTTCGGTCCCTCCGCCGTCGGACCGCAGGGACCGCAGGCCGACGAACGCGAGCAGGGTCCCGAGGGGTGCGGCGACGGTCCATCGGGTGGCGAGTTCCCAGAGCAACTGGCCCGCGACCCGCACGGCGAGCGCGGGGGTGTAGTTCCGACTGTACCCCAGCAGTTCGCGCCGCCCGAACCCGAGGCCGTCCAGCGGTGCGAACGCCTGATAGGGAAACAGCAGGGCGTGACCCGTGACGACCACGTTGTACGCGAGGGCGAGGGCGACGCCCGCCAGTCCGAGGAGGGCGACGACGGCCAGTCGGGTCACGCGGGGCGTCACCTCGCCGGTCCGTACGTCCCGACCGACGAGCAGCAGGGCGTGGCCGACGAACGGCAGGCCGAACAGGACCGCCGTGTAGGGGCGCGCGAAGAACGCGAGTCCCACCGACACCCCCGCGAGGAGGGCGTAGGCGAGACTCGCGCGCGTCCGGCCCGCGTCGAGTCGCCTGAGCGCACGGACGTACCCCAGCGCGAAGGCGAGGTTCAGGAGGTGCGTCGGCGCGTAGGGCAGGTAGTTCGGCGTGATGAGCAGGAAGAAGGGCGTGGCGAGGACCATCGCGCTCGCGAGGACGCCCACCGGCGGGTCGAACGCCTCGCGGGCCAGTAGCCCCGTGAGCGCGACGATGCCCGTCCCCACGAGTACGGGGCCGACCCGGGGGACGCCGAGTGCCACGCCGGGCGCGAACAGGGCCGCCGTGACGGGCGAGTACTTGGGGTAGAGGCGGCCCCCGTCGACCACGAAGAACCACGGGCGGAACGCGCCGGGGTGGTCCGTCGTGAGCCACAGTTTCCCCTCCAGCAACATCGCGGCCTGCTGGAGGTACACCCCCTCGTCGTGGTTCTCCGACAGGAGGGGGAAGAGGTCGCGTGCGACGGTCAGGAGGACGACGCCCGCGAACAAGGAGAGGGCGAGGAGCGCGAGCGTCTCGGGGGACGGACGACTGCGCCGGGCCATTCAGGGGTCGAGTCGACGGGGGCGGCAGGCAGTGTCGGAGCCGTTCATATCGCCCGGGGGCTCCCCTGCGGGAACCACGCCAGATCGTGGTCCGCGGTCAGTTCCACCCGGACGCGCTCGTCCAGTTCGACCTCGTCGGCGTGGTTGTGCATACACGAGATGGTGTCGCCGGAGTCGAGTTCGACCCGGTAGAGCACCGTCGGGCCGAGGTAGCGCCGGTTGACCACCTCGCCGTTCGTCGGGCCGTCTGGGTGGGCCTGCACGTCGTCCGGGCGCACGAGGATGTCGATGGCAGACCCGTCGTACTCGGGGGCGAGACCGTGGACGGCCGCGCGTGACACGTCGCCGAGGCCCGTCTCGACGGCGTCGCCCTCGACCCGGCCGGCGAGGAAACTCGCGTGCCCGAGGAAGCTGGCGACGAAGCGCGATTCGGGGTGCTGGAACACCTGTTCGGGGCGGTCGACCTGGTCGAGTTCGCCCCGGTGGAGGACGGCGACGCGGTCGGAGATGGACATCGCCTCCTCCTGGTCGTGGGTGACCGAGATGGCCGTGACGCCCGCCTCCTTCAGGATGCGACGGACCTCCTCGCGCATCTCGACGCGGAGGTCCACGTCGAGGTTCGAGAAGGGTTCGTCGAGGAGGAGCAGTTGCGGTTCGGGTGCGAGCGCACGCGCGAGCGCGACCCGCTGTTGCTGGCCGCCGGAGAGTTCGTCGGGCATCGCGTCGTCCTTGCCGGGGAGGCCGACGAGTTCGAGGAGGTTGGCGACGCGCCGGTCCGTCGACTCCTCGTCCATCTCCTTCAGGCCGAAGGCGACGTTCTCCGCGGCGGTCAGGTGAGGGAACAGCGCGAACTCCTGGAAGACGACGCCGATGTCGCGTTCCTCGGGCGGGACGAACCCGACGCCGGGACCGGCGACGGGGTCACCGCGGAGGCGAATCTCCCCCTCGTCGGGTCGGTCGAGACCCGCGATGAGGCGCAGGGTGGTCGTCTTCCCGCACCCCGAGGGACCGAGCATGGTGAGCAACTCGCCCTCGCGTACCGAGAGGTCGAGTTCGTCGATGACGCGCGTGTCACCGAAGGACTTGCAGACGCCGTCCAGTTCGAGGACCACCTCGCCGGGCGATGGTGCCCGGTCCGTCGTCTCGGTACTCCCCGACCCCGTCCGTCCCGAGAGGAGTTCATTCGACATCGTACCCCTCCAGTCTGACCATGACGAGCAACGAGAGCGCACTCACCAGCAACAACACGAGTGCAGGTATGGCGGCCTGTCCGTAATAGCCCTGTTGTTCGGCCGACCAGAGGTGCGTCACGAGGGTGTCGAACCCCGCGGGTCTGAGCAGGAGCGTCGCGGGCAGTTCCTTCATCGTCGTGAGGAAGACGAGCGCCGCCCCGCCGAGTACCCCGGGGGCGACGAGGGGGAGCGTCACCCGCCGAAACGCCCGCGAGGGCGGCTCCCCGAGGGTGCGGGCGGCCTCTTCGAGCGTCGAGGATACCTGCTCGAAGGAGGTGCGCGTCGACCCGACCGCCTGCGGGAGGAACCGGACGACGTAGGCGAATACGAGCAGGGGCAGGAGGATGACGCCCTGCCGGTAGAACTCGCCGCCGTAGTGTGCCCCGAAGAAGACCAGCGCGAGGCCGATGACCAGCCCCGGAATCGCGTAGCCGACGTACGCAGAGCGTTCGAGGGCGGCCGGAACCAGCCCTCTCTGTCGCGCCGCGACGAGGGCGATGGGGAGCGCACAGACGGCGGCGACGAGGGCCGCCGCGAACGACAGGCCCACCGAGTTCAGGACGTACTCCGGCTGGAAGGCGAGCGAACTCGTCGTCCGGCCCGTGTTGACCAGCCAGAGGCCGAGGATACCGAGGGGAACGGCGAGTGCGAGCGTCGGCACCGCGAGGCAGGCGAGCACCGCGGGGACCTTCAGTCGGCCCAGTCGGAGCGACGAGGCCCGCCGTCCGGGGTGGTCGGACTGGACGCCGCCGCCGCGCACGCGCGACTCGATTGCGAGGATGACGAGCGTCACGACCACCAGTTGAAGCGATAGCAACACCGCGAGGTCGAGGTCGTACTTCTGGGCGGAGAAGATGACGCGCGTGAACACGTCGTAGCGCATGATCTGGGGCGTCCCGAAGTCCGAGAGCGCGTAGAGGGCGACGAGGAGCGACCCGGCCCCGATTGCGGGGCGAATCTGCGGGAAGGTGACGCGCCTGAACGTCTCCCACCCGTCGTGCTGGAGGGTGCGTGCGGCGTCGATGAGCGAGGTGTCGACCGTCTTCAGCGCCGCGCGCGTCGTGATGAACACGTAGGGGTAGGTGTACAGCGTGAGGACGAGGACGGTCCCGCCGAACCCGTAGATGGAGGGCAGGGACTCGACGCCGAGGGGGGCGAGGATACCCTGCAGTCGCCCGCGGGGGCCGAACGCCGAGACGAACGCGAACGCGCCGATGTAGGAGGGGACGACGAGGGGCATCGCCAGCAACACGGTGAAGAGGCGCTTCGCGGGCAGGTCGGTCCTGACGGTGAGGAAGGCGAGGGGGACGCCGATGACGATGGACGCGCCCGTGACGCCCGCGGCGAGGGCGACGCTGTTGACGAACACCTCGACGGTCGTGTCGGCGACGAGGAGCGAGAGGCTGTCGCGGGCCTCGAACGCGCCCGCGAGCAACCAGACGAGCGGTGAGAGGACGACGGCGGCGATGGCCCCCGCGACGAGGGTGAGCCCGACCGACCGGCCCCCGACTCGCTCCTCGACGGTGTTGGTCGCCATCTCAGACGGTGATACCGACCTCCCGCAGGAGTTCGATGGTCGGCCCGTAGTCCGCCAGTTGCGAGAGGTCGAGTTCCGGCGGCGGGCTCAACTCCTCGACGGGCGGCAGGTCGCCGATCGGCTGTGCCTCCGGGATGACCGGGTACTCGTAGGTCTGGGTGATGAAGTACTCCTGTGCCTCCGCCGAGAGGAGGTGGCGGACGAAGTTCGCGGCCATGTCGGTGTCGTTTGCCGTGTCCACGACCGCCGCGCCCGCGACGTTGAACACCGCGCCCGCGTCGTTCGTCGTGAACGCCGTCGCGAGGGGGGCGTCGGGGCGCGCGTCGAGGACCCGCTGGATGTAGTAGTGGTTCGCGAACCCGGCCTGAATCTCGCCGTCGGCCACCGCCTGCGCGATGGCGAACTCGTCGGCGTACTCCTGGACGCCCGAGTCGAGCATCCCCTGGAGCCACTGCTTGGTCTTCTCACGTCCGTTGAGGACGCGCATCGCGGTGACGAACGCCTGGAACGACCCGTAGGAGGGTGCCCAGCCCATCGCGTCGTCGAACCGGGAGGCCTCGGGGAACGCGAAGATGTCGTCGGGGATGTCCCCCTCGCCGAACGTGTCGGTGTTGTACGGGATGGTCCGCGCGCGCCCGGAGGTGCCCGTCCACTCGCCCTCCGGGTCGCGGAACTCCTCTTTCGCGAGGCCGAGAACGTCGTCGGGGAGCGTCGCGGTCCGGCCCGCCTCCGCGAGTGCGCCCAGCGACCCCGCGTTGACCGAGTAGAAGACGTCCGCGGGGCTGTTCGACCCCTCTTCCCGTATCTTGTTGACGAGCGTGATGGAGTCCTCGTACCGCGGGTTGATGGTCAGGTCGGGGTACTGCTCGTGGAGGTAGTCGAACAGGCGACCGACGAGGGCCTGTCCGCGCCCCGAGTAGACGTCGATGGTCCCCGAGAGGTCCGGCATCGCCTCCATGGGCGTCCCCGCGGGGACGTAGTCGCCGCCGCGACCCGACCCGATCTGGCCCGGCTGGAAGGTCTGGTTGTCACCGCCACCGCCGAACACGTCGAGACAGCCCGCGAGTCCGGCAGTGCCGACTGCTCCTACCGCCTGAAGCACCCGGCGCCGCCGGTGGCCGTTGTCGCTCATTGATCGTTTAGGCTCGCCTAAAACACTTATAGCTGCTGGTTCCCTGCCGTCTCAGTCGTCCGCGGGGGCGGGCGCGGCCCGGACCGGTTCGGTCCCGAGGGCGTCCAGGCAGTCCAGCCACTCGCGCATGTGTTCGCCGACGAAGGTGAGGAACTCGCTGTTGTTGTAGTCGTTCTCGTGGGTGACGAGGGCGTCGGCCATGGCGGCGAACGCCTCGCCGTAGGAGTCGGTGTCCTCCCCGGCGTCGTCGACGACCTCCCAGACGTGTTCGTTGAGTTCCAGCGCCGGAACCTCGTTGTTCAGGTCGTCGAACGTCGAGCGCGGGGCCTTGTTGTGCTCACAGAGCGGGTAGCCGTTGAGAATCTGCGTGCCGACGATGTCGCAGGCGCGCTTGAGGAAGACGCCCGACCAGATGTCGTCGAAGCGGCCCACGTCCCACGGGTTGTCGTCCATCGGCAACTGGTAGAACGCGGGGACCACCTCGCGGCGGAACGCGAGGTTCATCGAACACACCGTGAGGTACTGGCCCCGGACGGCGACGAACTCCTCGCCGTAGTCCTCGCGCGTGGTCCGGGTCCGGGCCTGTCCCCGCAGGTCGCCGTCCATCAGGATGCGCACGGCGTCGAGGTCGGGCACGTTCGTCCAGAGACCCTGCGAGGCGACGACTCGCTCCACCGCTTCGGTGCCCACCTCGACCGTCTCGTCCATCGCGCTGTACGGGTAGCCGCGGGGGTAGAGGCCGTGGTCGTCGAAGTTCTGGTAGAGGACGTTCACCCACCGTTCGTCGCTCTCGACGGCGGCCACCTCGCCCTCGTAGGCGAGGTTGCGGTAGTGTCGACCGAAGAAGTCCGTCTCGTGGGGGAGGGTGTCGTCGTCGATGAAGACGCCGAAGTCGAACTCGGGGTGCGCCCAGAGGTAGAGCAGGCCGAAACTCGTCTCGGCGTGGCTGGCGGCGGGGACGAGGTGGGAGAACTCCTCGATTCCCTGCGCCTCGTACCACGCCTCGCGGCGGGACCCGTCGAACACCTCGCCGACGACGTCGAGGTCGTCGAGCATCGCGCGCATCGCGTCGGTGTCACAGAAGTCCTCCGTGACGAGGACGAAGTGCAGTCGGTCGGCGTGGCCGTACTCGCGGGCGTTCTCCACGTACTCGCGGACGCACTCGAACTCCCGGATTGTCGGGACGATGACGCAGGTGTCGGCGGACATTCGCTCGTCCGATGTGTTTAGGGCCACCTAAAAATATGTGTCGCAATGCGTCCGTCGCCTCGTGGTGGGTGGAGTCGTGACACACCGTTAAGGCCCCGGGGCGCGTCGAGAGGTGTGGTATGTGTCGACAGTTGGTGCCGGAACGACGGGTCGTCGCCACCGGCGACGTCGGGTCTGTCGTCGCCCGGATGGGTAACGATTTATCGCCGGCCCCGGATGCGTCGAAACGAAATCGTCCCGCCGGTGCGGGTCGCGACCCGACGGTCCTCGTATCCACGGACTACCTGTAACCATGATCCTCGAAGAACAGACCTGCGTCGTGACCGGTGCCTCGCGCGGCATCGGTCGGGGTATCGCCACAGAACTAGGGAGCAACGGGGCGAACGTCGTCGTGAACTACCGTTCGTCCGAATCGGAAGCCCACGAAGTCGTCGACGAGATCGAGGCCGCGGGCGGGCGAGCCATCGCGGTGCAGGCAGACGTCGCGGACTTCGACGCCGTCGCCTCGATGGGCGAGGCGACCCACGACGCCTTCGGCGCGCCGGACGTCCTCGTGAACAACGCGGGCCTGACCATCGACAAGACGTTCGCGAACATGACCCGCGAGGACTGGGACCGGGTGATGGACGTGAACCTCGGGGGTGTCTACAACTGCACCAAGGTGTTCTTCGAGGACCTGAAGGACGCCGACGAGGGCCGTCTCATCAACATCTCGTCGGTGGTGGGCCAGCAGGGCAACTACGGGCAGGCCAACTACGCGACCACCAAGTCCGGCCTCTTCGGGTTCACGCGGACCATCGCCCTCGAGATGGCCCGCTCCGGGTCGACCGCCAACTGCGTCGCGCCCGGGTTCGTCGAGACGGACATGCTCGAAGTGGTCCCCGACCGCGTCCAGGAGAAGATCATCGAGCGCATTCCCCTCGGCCGGTTCGCCACCGTCGACGACGTCAGTGGTATCGTGCGGTTCCTCGCCAGTAAGGAGTCCAGCTACATGACCGGGCAGATCCTCGGCGTCAACGGCGGCATGGAGTGGTGAGATGAGCGGGGACGCACAGCAGACGGCGTCGGAGGAGGACCCCGTCGAGGAGCTGCGTCGTCGCCGCGAGGCCGCCCACCTCGGCGGCGGGGAGGACCGAATCGACCGCCAGCACTCGCTGGGCAAGATGACCGCCCGCGAGCGCATCGACTACTTCCTCGACGACGGTACGTTCCGCGAACTCGACACCTTCGTCGAACACCAGTCGACGAACTTCGACATGGCCGAGAAGACCTACCCCGGCGACGCCGTCGTCACCGGGCGGGGGGAGGTGGACGGCCGGCCGGTGTACGTCTTCGCCCACGACTTCACCGTCCTCGGCGGGTCCGTCGGGGAGGTGGTCGCCGACAAGGTCTGCAAGGCCATGGACAAGGCCATCGAGAACGGCGTGCCCGTCGTCGGCCTGAACGACTCCGGCGGCGCGCGCATCCAGGAGGGCGTGGACTCGCTGGTCGGGTTCGCGCGCATCTTCCGCCGGAACACGAAGGCGTCGGGCCTCATCCCACAGATTTCGGCCATCATGGGGCCGTGTGCGGGCGGGGCGACGTACTCGCCCGCCCTCACCGACTTCACCCTGATGGTGGAGGACACCAGCCACATGATGATAACGGGGCCGGACGTCATCGAGACGGTCACCGGCGAGCAGATATCGAAGGAGGAACTCGGCGGGGCGGGGACCCACGCCGGCACCTCCGGGGTGGCCCACATGGCCTGTCCCGGCGAGGAGACGGCGCTGGACTCCGTCGCGGACCTCCTCGCCTTCCTCCCGTCGAACCACCTCGAGGACCCGCCGCGGGCCGAACCGTACGACGACCCCAAGCGGTCGTGTGACGGCCTCCGCGACATCGTCCCGGACGAGGCGAAGAAGCCCTACGACGTCGTGGACGTCGTCGACGAACTCGTCGACACGGGGTCGTTCCTCGAGGTTCACGGCTCGTGGGCGCGCAGCATGGTCGTCGGCTTCGCCCACATGGACGGCCGTCCCGTGGGAATCGTCGCCAACCAGCCACGCGCGAACGCGGGCACCATCGACATCGAGGCCAGCGAGAAGACGGCACGGTTCGTCCGCACCTGCGACTCGTTCAACGTCCCGGTCATCACCCTCGTGGACACGCCGGGGTTCATGCCGGGGACCGACCAGGAGCACAACGGCATCATCCGCCACGGCGCGAAACTCATCTACGCCTACGCCGAGGCCACCGTCCCCCTGCTGACCGTCGTGACGCGCAAGGCCTACGGCGGCGCGTACATCGTCATGGGGTCGAAGGAACTCGGCGCTGACCTCAACTACGCGTGGCCCGGCGCGGAGATGGCCGTCCTCGGCCCGCGCGGCGCGGTGAACATCCTCTACCGGAAGGAACTCCAGAACGCCGACGACCCCGAGGCGCGGCGACAGGAGTTGATGGACGAGTACCGCGAGGAGTTCGCCAACCCGTACAAGCCCGCCCAGCGGGGGTACATCGACGACGTCGTCGAACCGGAGACCACCCGCACGCGCCTCGTCGAGGACCTCGACCTCCTCGAACGCAAGCGCGCCGAGACGCCCGCGAAGGACCACGGCAACATCCCGCTCTGACATGGGGGGCGACAGTCAACGGACGGACGACGAGGGGACGACCACGACCGTCGACCTGTCCACCGGGGCGGGCGACGTCCGGTTGACCATCCCCGACGACGCGACGCGCGGCGAGGCGGCGGCCCTCGCCTGTGCCATCGGTGCCCACCTCAACGACCAGTTGGTGGCGGCCGCGGCGGCAGGGGGCGGTCCCCGGCAGGCCAACAAGTGGTCGCTCGCGGGTCGGTACGGCGCGCGTTCGAGGGGTGACCTCCCGCGGCGGGTCGACCGGGGCGAGGAGTGGAAGATGGCCGGGCGGACGCGTCGCTGGTAGCCGGCGTCCGGAACTGGTCGAGAATCAGACAGCCGCGAACACTTAACTCGCCCGCGTTAGCAACACCGCGGTATGAGGGCCGACAGATGACAGACGTGGCAGTGATCGGCGCGTCGATGACGAAGTTCGGCAAGCGCGAGGGGGAGTGGGTGATGGACCTCCTCGCGCAGGCGGGCATGGAGTGTCTCGACGACGCTGACGTCGCCCCCCACGAGGTCGACCACCTCCTCGTCTCGAACATGGCCAGCGGCGAGTTCGAGGGTATGACGGGCGTGATGAACGCCCTCGCCCACGACCTCGGGGTGCTCCCGGCGTACGCACAGCGCGTCGACCAGACGTCTTCGTCGGGGGGCGCGGGGATGTACGCCGCGTGGCAGTCGGTCGCCAGCGGTGCCAGCGACATGACCCTGCTCGTCGGCGGCGAGAAGATGACCCACCGGACGACGGGCGAGGCGACGGACGTCATCGCCTCCATCACGCACCCCGTCGAGTACAAACACGGCGTCACCCTCCCGAGTTTCGCGGGGCTGACCGCCCGCCTCTACCTCGATACGTTCGACGCCCCCCGCGAGAGTCTGGGGAAGGTGGCTGTCAAAAACCACAAGAACGGCGTCGACAACCCCAAGGCGCAGTTCCAGAAGGAGATTACGCTGGAGACGGCACTGGAGTCGCCCATCGTTGCCGACCCGCTTCGCCTCTACGACTTCTGTCCCATCACCGACGGGAGCGCCGCGCTCATGTTCTGTCCCGTCGAGGTGGCCGAGGAGTACACCGACGACTACGTGCGTCTGTCGGGCGTCGGCGGCGCGACGGACACCCACGTCGTCCACGAGCGTGCGGACCCCACGACGATGGGCGGCGTCGTCGAGAGCGGGGAACAGGCCTACCAGATGTCCGGCTACGGGCCCGAGGACATCGACGTGGCCGAACTCCACGACATGTTCACCATCCTCGAGTTCCTCCAGAGCGAGGGGCTCGGCTTCTTCGAGAAGGGTCACGCGTGGGAGGCCATCGAGGAGGGCGTCACCGAACGCGACGGCGAGTTGCCCATCAACACCTCGGGCGGCCTGAAGAGCAAGGGCCACCCCCTCGGAGCCTCGGGCGTCGCACAGGGCGTGGAGATATACGAGCAACTGATGGGCGAGGCCGGTGCCCGGCAGGTCGACGCGGAGGTCGGCCTCTGCTGTAACGTCGGCGGGTTCGGCAACTGCGTCATCACCACCATCATGGAGGCCAACTGATGAGCCACGACGAGAACGGCGAGAACGCGATGGAGGCGACCCGCTACGCGGACGGCAGTCTGAGCTACCCCGGCCACCCGGTCGGTCCCGACGGGTCGGAACCCGTGGAGACGGTGGACCTCTCGGAGTACACCGCCACCGTCGTGACGTGGACGACGAGTACCGCGACACCGCCCGGCGTGCGCGCCCCGAACCACCTCGCCATCGTCGAGTTCGACGTGGAGGGCGAACCGGTCCGCGCGCTCGGACAACTCACCACCGACGGCGTCGACATCGGCGACGAGGTCCGCCCGGTGTACGTCGAGGAACTGCGCGAACCGGGCGCGGGCATCCGCGAACCGGCGAGTCAGGAGTGGGACGGGTTCCGCTTCGAACCCGTCGAGTAGTCAGTCCTCTCGGTCCTCGTCTCCGTCTCCGTCCCCACTCTCCCCTCGTTCCACGCCGCCAGCGTCCGCCTCGCCGTCGTGGACCTCCCGGCGGATGGCGTCGAGTTCGGCGTCGACGTCCACCTCGTCGTCGCGGGGGGCGTCCTCGTCCTCGCGTTCGGGTCGCTCGGTCGTGTCGCCCGCGTCGGCCACGTCGATGCTCACCGGGCCGCCGTCGCGGCGGGACCGACGACCCCCCCGGTCGCGTCCCCCTGCGCGTCCCCCACGCTCCTCGCGCCGGGTCAGGTCGCGGCCCGCGATGCGGTCGTCTATCTCGCGGCGGAGCGCGCGGGCGTCTTCGAGCAAGTCGCGGGCGTCCGGGTCCGTCGGCTGGCCATCCAGTGCGTCCTGGAGGTCGGTCAGGACACCGTCGAGTTGGTCCATGGTCCGGCCGCCGAGCGCCTCGAACTGCCGGCGCTCGACGCGGGAGTCGTCGCTCCCGTTGAGGATGCCGAGGAGCCCCTGCAGGAGTTCGAGCGCGCGGATGTTCGCCTCGAGGAAGGAGACGAGCGTCGGGATGGTGTACTCCTCGGTGAACCGGAGGAACCGCCCGGGTCGGGGTGGCGCGACGCTGGGGGTGCGGCGCGCGCGACTGTGGCGCGACCGTTCGCGACCGTCCCGGTCCCGGTCGTCGAGTTCCCCGCGGAGCGCGTCGAGCGTGGTCGAGAGGTCGTCGAGCAGGTGCCGGAGGTCGTCGTCGGTGGACCCGTCGCTCATGGCCCCGGTTCGGGTGGGGACGGCAAACGCCTATCGGCGTTCACGATGTTCGACAGGTGAGTTCGATGCCACAATCCTTATTGTATACTACCACGGACGTACCGAAAGAATAGGAATGGCAACGAACTCCCGGTCCGGTGTGTTCGCACAGGCGCTCGCAGGGTTGAAGCGTCGCGGTAGCGGTCTCCTCGTGGTGGGTGCTGCCTGTAGCGAGACCCACGTCGGGGTCTGTCGCCGCCTGCTCGGCGACGCCGCCTCCAGTGACCGGCGCAGGCTGGTCGTTCTGACCGACGGCGTGCCCGGCGCGGGCGCGCGCACTGACGGTGGCGACCAGACCACGCTGCAGGTTATCGACCGCCGCCCCACGACGCGCGGGGCCACAAGCGCCGCGACGGGGTCGTCGTCCGTCTCGAGCGACCTGGAGACGCTCCGCCGGGAGGTCGTCGCCGCCGTCGAGTCCTTCGAACGGGAGGCAGGCGACCTCGCGCCCGCCGAGTTGCGCGTCTGCGTGGACTCCCTGCGCGCGCTGGTCGACGGACACGGCGAGGCGGAGGTGCGGACGTTCCTCGCCTCGGTGGTCGAGGAGACGCGCTCGCGCGGCGGGATGTGCCACGTCCACCTCCCCGCCTCAGCGGACAGCGAGGCCGTCGAACGCTTCGCCGACCTGTTCGACGCCACCGTCGAGGTGCGCGCCGTCGACCGGGAGGTCGACGAACACGCCGTCGACCTCCACGGACCCGTCGCCGTCGAACAGCGCTGGCATCTCCGCGAGGAGGACATCGAGACGGACTGGCTCCCCCTCTGAGCGGGCGAACCGGCACTGTCTAGGTGGACCAAAACCCTTTTGCGCTTTAGGCTCGCCTAATCCGACGATGGACGCCCCGGCGCGTAACCCAGACGAGGCCGACCGGCCCGTGACCGCACACCACCCCTCCCCCGACCGGACCGTCTTCACCGAGACAGGCAACCGGGACCGCTGGATAGCGACGGACACGGTCGTCGACCTCGAACGGTAGTCTCCTCACGGCGCTTCGCTCTCCTCGACGGCGGAGCGGTGGCTCCGCGGCGTGAAAAAGCGGTGAGAATCGGTCGTCGAGCGCCCGCTCAGTGCGTCGCTTCCTCGAGGACGAGGGTGTCGTCTTCGAGGTAGTGCTCGATGTGGTGGGCGTCCTCCTCGACATCGACGAGGATCTCGCGGAGGATCTCCTCGGTCGCGTAGTCGCCGAGGTTGGCCGCGAGTTCGATGTGGTCGCGCATGCCTTCGATGATGTCGCCGTAGGCCTCGAGGTCGTTCTCGAGCGAGGTGCGGATGTCGTAGACGTCCTCTCCCTCGAACTCGATGGTGGCGCGCTCCTGCTGGTTGGCCGGGCCGGCGACGGGGACGCCGCCGATGGCCTGTGCTCGCTCGGCGATGATGTCCGCGCCCTCCTCGAGGTGCTCGTAGGCCTCCTCGAGGAACAGGTGGAGGTCGCGGAACTCGGCACCCTCGACGTTCCAGTGGTGCTTCTTCAGCTGGTGGTACAGGACGTACGCGTTGGCGAGGTCGGTGTTCAGCGCGTCGACGATCTGCTCTGCGCGGTCGGTGTCGATGCGCAGCGCGTTCTCCTCCATCTCGTCGGCGTGCTGACGGACCTCGTGTTCTTCTTGGGTGCTCATCTCGTTTCGAATATCGGGCGCTCTCCACTTAAACGTTGGCCTCCCAGGAAGCTTTCTTCGTGTTTCGAAAAGTCGAGTTACCGATTGGCATTCGATTCGCTCGCTTCGAGGAAAATCCCGACGGCTCGACGGTCCTCCGCGAGGAGGGCGGGATCCAGCGTCGCGACGAGATCGCGGGGTCGCCGGTCGAGAGCGTGGGCGACGCGGCCGTTCGGGTTCACTACGAGCGAGCGGCCGTTGTACGCCACGCGCTCGTCACCGACCGTCCGCTTCCCGGTGCGGCCCACGGCCACGACCCAGCGGACGCCGTCGAGCGCGCGGGCGCGAGCGAGCAGTCGCCAGTTCGACCCGTGGGCGGCGGGCCACGCCCCGACGACGAACAGGGCGTCGACGCGCTCCTCGGTGAAGGCGGCGCTCTCGCCGACGAAGTTGAGGTCGTAACAGGTGAGCAGGCCCGTCCGTCCCACGGGCGTCTCGACGACGACGCGCTTCTCGCCGGGGGTGAGCAGGGCGCGCTCGCTCCCCCAGAGGTGGCGCTTGCGGTAGACCGTCGTTCCCGTGTCGGTCACGTACGCCGCGGCGTTGTAGAGCGTCTCGCCGTCCCGTTCGACGAACCCGACGAGCAGGTCCTGTCCCTCGGCCGTCGCCACCTCCCGCACCGCGCCGAGTTCGCGCCCGTCAGCGTCGAGCGCCGCGTCCTCGATCCGGGCGTCGGCGGCGTACCCCGTCAGGAAGTGTTCGGGGAACAGGGCCACGGAGACGTCATCGGGGAGGCCGGCACAGCGCTCCCGGAGGTGCGCGAGGTTCGCGTTCACGTCGAGGTCCTCGACGCGGGCCTGGACGGCGGCGACGCGCGTCACGGCGGGTCACCGCCGTCGACTCGTCGGTCGGGGGTCGGGACGTCGAGCATGACGTCCGTGACTCGCCCGGCGGGTAAAAACCGGTGTGGGACCGTCCCCAACCCGTCGGTCCGGTCCGTTACTTCTCGGCGGAGGCGACCTCCTCGCCGCCGTGGGTCACGACGACTTTCGCCGGCAAGCCGCCCTCGAAGTCAGCGGTGGCGGTGTACTGGATGTCGACGATGCACTGCGCGCAGGCCTGTCCCTCGTTCTCCTCGGGGACGTAGGACTCGACGGCGACGGTGAGCGTGTCCGCGTCGGCGTCGTACGTCGCGTCCTGCAGGCGGGCGGTGTAGCAGGTGTCGGACCCGCTCACGACGCCCTCGACGGTGACGCTGCTCTCGCCGTAGGCCACGTCGGAGTCGTTGGTCCCCTGTCCGCAGTCCTGCGAGACGACCTCGAAGTCGGTGTTCAGCAGGTTCACGGCGGCACCCGAGGCGCCGTCCGTGCCGTTCGAGTCGTTCGAGTCGTTCGAGTCGTTGGGGTCGGTCCCCCCCGCGCCGTCGTCGCTCGGGCCGGCGGTACAGCCCGCCACGGCCATCGTCGTCCCCGCTGCCAGCGTGGTCAGGAAGCTACGTCGCTTCATACCTGCAGGGAGTGACCGTACGGAAATACCCCTTCGGTAGCAACAGAGAGCCGTTTGAACCACCCCGCTCCGGCCACCAGAACCGCTATGGGGCGGCCGTTCACAGGGGGTTCCATGCACCCGCGTGCCGAGGAGTTCGCCGCCCGCGCGACCGAGCGCTACGAGTTCACCCCCGAGGTCACGGAGTTCGACGACGGGACGAAGACCGCGGCCGACGCCGCGGCCGCCGTCGGCTGTGACGTCGCCCAGATAGCGAGCAGCATCGTCGTCGACGCCGACGGCTCCCTCGTCGTCTGTGTCACCAGCGGCGCGAACCGGGTGGACATGACGCGGGTCGCCGACCTCGTCGGGGGCCCGGCCGACTCCGTGGGGATGGCCGACGCGGGGGACATCCGCGAGACGGTGGGCTGGTCCATCGGCGGCGTCCCGCCGTTCTGTCACGACGCGGCCGTGCCCGTCTACATGGACGAGACGCTCACCGACTTCGAGACGGTGTGGGCCGCCGCCGGCACCCCGGAGGCCGTCTTCCCCATCGACCCCGACGCCCTCCGGGACCTCTCAGGGGCGACCGTCGCGGACTTCACGGAGTAGGGTCCGTGCCCGGTCGGGAAGCGTGGTCTTGTCGACGAGCGCGCTCACCCCGAAGAGAGCGATGGCGAGGGATCCGAGCGCGAGGCCGGCCGTCCCGGCGAGGACCGAACGGCGAGTGTAGGAGGGACACCGTGATAATAATATATATTCAGTAAATAATAACTCCTGCTATCGAACGTCGGTGCGTTGTTATCGAACCCCCTCGACTCGCCGTCACGTACTTCGCCCGCGCGCGCGAATCCCCGGTGACGGATGGAGACACGACTCGACGCGCTGTTCGACCCGGACCGGGTGTGCGTCGTCGGCGCGACCGAACGCGAGGGGTCGGTCGGCCGCGCGGTGACGCACAACATGCTCGACTCGTTCGCGGGCGAGACGGTGCCGGTGAACCCGAACACGGAGACGGTGTTCGGCGAGCGTGCGTACCCGGACGTGGCCAGTGTACCGGGGAAAATCGACCTCGCCGTCGTCGTCGTCCCCGTGGCGGTGGCGGTCGACGTGGTCCGGCAGGCCGGCGAGGCGGGCATCGGCCACGTCGTCGTCGTCACCGCCGGGTTCGGCGAGACGGGGAGCGAGGGCGCACGCCGGGAGCGCGAGTTGCGCGAGGTCGCTCGGGAGTACGACCTCGCGCTGGTCGGGCCGAACAGCCTCGGCGTCCTCTCGACCGGGTCGGGGCTGAACGCCACCTTCGGCCCGGACATGGCGCTCCCGGGCGACGTCTCCTTCATGAGCCAGTCGGGGGCGTTCGTCACCGCCGTCCTCGACTGGGCGAACGACCGCGGACTGGGCTTTCGCGACGTGGTCTCGCTCGGCAACAAGGCGGTCCTTGACGAACGCGACTTCGTCGAGGCGTGGGGTTCCGACCCCGACACGTCGGTCGTCCTCGGCTATCTGGAGGGGATCACCGACGGGCGGGCGTTCGTCGACACCGCCCGCGAGGTCACTGCCGAGACGCCCGTGGTCGTCGTCAAGTCGGGACGGACGGAGGCGGGCGCACACGCCGCCGCCTCGCACACGGGCACCATCGCGGGCAGCGAGGCGGCCTACGAGGCCGGACTGGAGCAGGCGGGCGTCCTCCGCGCCGAGACGGTCGAGGAACTGTTCGACACCGCGGAGGCACTGGCGGGCCAACCGCTCCCCGGAGGAGAGTCGGTGGCCGTCGTGACCAACGCGGGCGGGCCGGGCGTGATGGCGACCGACGCCGTCGGCGACTCCGGCCTCTCGCTGGCCTCGTTCACCGACGAGACGCTCGACCGCTTCCGCGAGGTGCTCCCCGAGGCGGCGAACGTCTACAACCCGGTGGACGTCATCGGCGACGCGCCCGTCGAACGGTTCGGTGCGGCCATCGAGGCGGCGCTCGCGGACCCGAACGTCGATTCCCTCGCCGTCATCGCCTGTCCCGTGGCCGTCCTCACGTTCGAGGAACTGGCCGACGAAGTCGTGGCAAAGGCGGCGGAGGCGGGGAAACCCGTCGCCGTCTGCCTCATGGGCGGCGACTCGACGCGCGAGGCGACCCGAATCCTGAACGAGGCGGGCGTCCCGGCGTACTTCGACCCGGCGCGCGCGGTGCGGAGCCTCGACGCCCTCCGCGAGTACGCGGCCGTCAGAGCGCGGGAGTACGAGTCCCCGACGACGTTCGACGTGGACCGCGAG